>JAEEOQ010000111.1 GCA_016284355.1 Lachnospiraceae bacterium | reverse complement strand
AGAAGGTTTCAGGTAAGATTGACGGCGTAACCATGAAGAAACTTGGTTTCAAGAACTACAAATAATAAGCTTTAACTATTTTATTAGCAACAATAAAGACACAGACTAGTGATGGTCTGTGTCTTTTATTATAGCGTTTATTCTGTTTATTACGTGCTTTTTATCACCGCTCCAAAGGGGAGCTACAAGGATCTTTTTATCTCCGTCACCTGTAAGGCGGTGGATCACAACATCAGGCGGGATTACTTTAAGGCACTTTTCAATGATATCAACATATTCATCTTCAGACAGTACCGCGAATTTCCCTGCTAAATAGTCTTTTTCAAGGTCGGTACCTTTAAGTACATGTAATAGCTGGAGCTTGATGCCGGAACTTCCGCTTTTGCAGACATACCGCACCGTATCAAGCATGTCTTCTTTGCTTTCACCCGGGAGCCCTAAGATAACGTGGGTTATAACATTTATACCAATATCTTTAAGATTTTTTACGGCTTTATCATATACGGAAAGAGGATAGCCGCGCCTTATGTACTTTGCGGACTCCTCATTTACGGTCTGCAGCCCAAGCTCTACCCAGACAGGCTTTATTTTGTTAAGCTCAGATAGGAGAGCAAGCACTTCTTCAGGCAAACAGTCGGGCCTTGTGGCAATTGATAATGCCACCACGTCAGGGTGGTTTATAGCCTCCGTAAACAGCCTTTGTAGTTTATCTGCCGGCCCGTAAGTGTTTGTAAAAGCCTGAAAGTACGCGATATATTTTCCGTCTTTTATCTTGCCCTGAAGCCTCTTTTTGCCGGCTTCTATCTGCTTAGTTACGGAAAGCTCCGAGCTTTCCGCAAAATCTCCGCTGCCTCCAGCAGAGCAGAAGATACAGCCGCGGCTGTCGATCTTTCCGTCTCTGTTAGGACATGTGAAACCGCCATTTAAAGCAATTTTATATACTTTGCAGCCAAAAGTCTCCTTAAGATATGTATTAAGAAGCATATTTCCTCCGTTAAAAGTCAAAAATAGGCCGGGATCACACTAATCCCGGCCTCATTATATCAGAGATATTTATTTACTCTCAAGTACTTTTTCAACGCAGGCAAGCTTTACGCAAAGTGTAAAGAGCTTTGCCGCAAGTTTAAGCTCGTCAAGTGTAGGGAAGGAAGGAGCAATACGGATATTTGAATCTTTAGGGTCTTTTCCGTACGGGAATGTGGCACCTGCGCCTGTAAGCACAACGCCGGCTTCCTTTGCAAGCTCAACGATCCTCTTTGCTGTACCTTCCATAGAATCAAAGGAAATGAAGTAGCCGCCCATAGGCTTTGTCCAGCTTGCGATTCCAAGATCACCAAGCTCGGTATCAAGGGTATCAAGTACCATCTCAAACTTAGGTCTAAGGATAGCTGCATGCTTCATCATGTGGGCCATAACACCGTCAATGTTTTTAAAGTACTGTACGTGACGAAGCTGATTTAACTTGTCGTGGCCGATAGTCTGAACGCGAAGCTGCTTTTTGATATCTTCAAGGTTTTTCTTAGAAGCAGCAATAGCAGCAACACCGGAGCCAGGGAAACTGATCTTTGAAGTTGAAATAAATTTGTAAACAATGTCAGGATTGCCTGCACGCTCACACTCATTAAGGATCTCGATGAGGAAATCCTGCTTTTCTTTTTCTTCGTAAAGGTGATGAACATTGTAAGCGTTGTCCCAGTAGATACGGAAGTCTTCTGCAGCAGGCTTAAGCCTTGCAAAACGTCTTACGGTTTCATCTGAATATGTAATACCCTGAGGGTTTGAATACTTAGGTACGCACCAGATACCCTTAACCGCAGGGTCATTTTCAACGTATTTTTCAACAAGATCCATATCAGGACCTGACTCTGTCATAGGAATATTTATCATTTCGATGCCAAAGAACTCGGTGATGGCAAAGTGTCTGTCATACCCGGGTACAGGGCAAAGGAACTTAACTTTATCAAGCTTGCACCAAGGTGTGCTTCCGCATACTCCGTGGGTCATGGACCTTGCAACTGTGTCGTACATAACGTTAAGTGAAGAGTTGCCGTAAATAATGATATTTTCATAAGAAACCTCGCAGATAGCACCGAGGAATTCTCTTGCTTCTTTAAGTCCGTCAAGTACTCCGTAGTTTCTGCAGTCGTCTCCCTCTTCGCCTACAAGCTCGGAATCCTTGTCAAGAACACTCATAAGGTCCATACTAAGGTCAAGCTGTTCTTTACTTGGCTTTCCTCTTGACATATTGAGTTTAAGACCCTGTGCCTTGAAAGCATCATACTCTTTTTGATACTCGTTTTTGGCTAAAACAAGCTCGTCTTTTGTCATTGATTCGTATTTATTCATAACTCTCTCCCTCCGGATCCTTTGGCAGTACATGCCGCCAATTTATCTCTTCCTTCATATTTATTGTATACAATAACACAATTATTCAATTTTTTCCATAGTAAAATTATTTTTTTTCTGTATTTCTTCTTATATGTAATATTAGAACCGGAAATTAAAGGCATTTTGCTATTGAATGTAAGCATTTTCGGGGGTAAACTAGATATTAGAATAAAATACGGGAGAGAAACAAATTGGCAGATAAATTTTATGCGGTAAGAAACGGACGAAAGCCCGGCATATATAAGACCTGGGACGAGTGCAAAGAGCAGGTGGACGGCTTTGCGGGAGCCAGATACAAGAGCTTTAAGACATTAAAAGAAGCAGAAGATTTCCTTGAAGGCATCGACACTCCAAAGGCAAAAATTACACATGTACCTGGTACATGTGTAAAAGATGCGGCGCAGGTACCTGGTACATATGTAAAAAAAGGGGAGGCCATAGCCTATGTGGACGGAAGCTACGATGAGCGCTATCCTGACAGCTTTGGCTACGGAGTTGTGTTTATTACGGATGAGGAGACTAAAGAGATAAGCGGCAAGGGGGTAGACGCTGAGCTTGCGACCATGAGAAATGTGGCAGGAGAGGTAAGAGCAAGTATGGAGGCTATAAAGCTTGCCATAGAGCTTGGCATTAAAAAACTTACTGTTTATCATGACTACGAGGGGATCGCTGCATGGCCTCTTCGGAAATGGAAGGCAAATAAAGAGGGGACCATAGCTTACCGAGACTATTTTGACAGCGTAAAAGACAGCATAGAGGTAAGTTTTGTAAAAGTAAAAGGTCACGCGGGAGTAGAGTTTAACGAACTTGCAGACACCCTTGCAAAACGCGGACTTTCAATAAATGAGTAAATGTGGTAAAATAAATAAGTTGAGGGTAGATCATTTACAAAGGAAGTATTAAGACATATGAAGATCATAATCGTAGGTTGCGGAAAAGTTGGCTTTACCATAGCCTCACAGCTTAGCAGCGAAGATCACGACATAGTTATCATCGATCCAAACGCTGCTGTTATCAGTTCCGTTACAGATGAACTTGACATCATGGGTATCGTAGGTAATGGCGTAAGCCATGAAACCCTTATGGAGGCCGGCGTTAAAGATGCCGATCTTGTTATTGCAGTTACCAACTCTGACGAGCAGAACCTTATCTGCTGCCTTATCGCAAGAAAAGCAGGGCATTGCCGTACCATAGCAAGAGTCCGTAATCCTCTTTATCACAAAGAGGTAAACACCTTTATGCAGGAATTCGGTATATCGTCGATCATCAACCCGGAGTCCCTTGCGGCAGACGAGATATCTCGTATAATGCAGTTCCCTTCGGCTATCAAGATCGACAGATTTGCAAACGGACGCGTTGAGATGCTGCATTTTAAAGTAGGCGAAGACTCAGAACTTATAGATAAGCCTATTACTTACATAAGAAGTAACATAAATCCCAATATCCTGGTGGCTTCCGTAAGCCGAAATGACCAGGTCATCATCCCTAAAGGTGATTTCGTATTTGAAGAAAACGATAAAGTAACTATAGTAGGAAAGCGAAATGATGCGATTTCCTTCTTTAGAAAGCTGGGGCTTTTAAAGAACCGAGTAGGAAGCGCCCTTATAGCAGGCGGCGGCAAGATCTCTTATTATCTTGCCAAATACCTTCTTGCAAGCGGCGTAAGGGTAACCATTATCGAGCAAAAGAAGGAGCGCTGCGAAGAGCTTAGCGACATGCTTCCCGACGCCATGGTTATCTGCGGAGATGCCACAGACCAGAAGATCCTTGATGAAGAAGGCATAAAGAGTGCGCAGGGGTTTGTAGCTCTTACAGGTCTTGATGAGGAAAATATCTTTATGTCGATCTATGCAAAAGAAGTAAATGCCGACATAAAGACAGTTACAAAGATAAACAGGATCACATTTAAATCTGTTATAGACAACCTTGACCTTGACACCGTTATCAATCCGGGTGTTATCATGGCAGAAAATATAGTCAGATACGCAAGGTCTATGAGCAGATCGCTGTCAAGCAACGTTGAAAAGCTCTACAAACTTGAAGACGGCAAGGCTGAAGCAGTTGAATTTGCCATAAAAGATGATGCTTCTTATACAGGAGTTGCTCTTTCAAAACTTAAATTCAAGAAAGATACGATCCTTGCTTGTATTTACAGAAACGGCGCTATCATTATCCCTACAGGTTCTGATGAGATAAGGAAAAATGACCTTGTTGTGTTTGTTTTTGCCGATAAGAGCGTGTCTGACATTAAGGAGGTTCTTGAGAGCTGATGATCTTTCGTATTGTTATGTACGTTGTGGGACTGGTCCTTAAGATAGAAGGCGGGCTTCTTATGTTTCCTGCACTTGTGGGACTCATTTACAAAGAAAACAATGTCCTTGTTTATCTGCTTACGGCTCTTGCAAGCTTTTTGATAGGAACGCTTATGTCTTTAAAGAAACCCGTTAATTCCAAGATCTACGCTAAGGAAGGTTTTCTTTGCGTAGGTTTTTCCTGGGTTTTTATGTCGCTTTTTGGTGCGGTTCCTTTCGTAGTTACAGGCGAGATACCAAATTACATAGATGCACTTTTTGAGACGGTTTCAGGCTTTACCACCACCGGAGCCAGTGTTATCTCAGACCTTACCACCATTAGCAGAGCAAGCCTTTTCTGGCGCAGCTTTACTCACTTTATAGGCGGTATGGGTGTCTGCGTTTTTATGATGGCGATCGTTCCTCTTATGGGTGGCAGGTCCATGAACATCATGAAAGCGGAAAGTACAGGCCCTTCAGTAGGTAAACTTGTGCCACATGCAAAAGACACGGCAAAGATCCTTTATCTTATTTACATCGGCCTTGTTGCTCTTGAAGTTATCTTTTTGCTTTTTGGCAAGATGTCTCTTTTTGAGGCCCTTACTATTTCGTTTGGTACCATCGGTACCGGAGGTTTTGGACTTTTAGGAGACAGTATAGCAAGTTACGGTGCGTATAACCAGATCGTCATAACTGTTTTTATGTTTCTTGCAGGTATGAACTTTACTGTGTATTTTCTTCTTATAAGCGGAAAGATAAAAGAGATATTTAAGCTTGAAGAAGTAAGATGGTACACCATCATCATGGCTGCAGCAATAGGCATAATCTGCTTTGATATTCGCGGTATTTACGCATCGGCAGGAGAAACAGTCAGACATGCTGCTTTCCAGGTGGCTTCAATTATGACTACAACAGGTTTTGCAACTGTTGATTTTGACTCCTGGCCGCAGCTTTCAAAGACGGTTCTTGTGGCAGTTATGTTTATAGGCGGATGCGCGGGCAGTACCTGCGGCGGTATGAAAGTTTCAAGGTTCGTTATATGGTTTAAATCCATCAAAAAAGAGCTTTCCACACTGGTACATCCTCGTGAGATAAAAAAGATCAAGATGGACGGACATATGGTAGCCCACGAGACGGTGCGCTCTGCGAATTCATTCCTTGCCGTATACGTTGTGGTAGTTGTCTTTTCCGTACTTCTTATAGCACCTGACGAATTTGATTTTACTACAAACTTTACCGCAGTCGTTGCCACTCTTAACGATATAGGCCCCGGCCTTGCGGGAGTTGGTCCTGCGAGAAATTATGCGGCATATTCGGCATTTTCAAAAGTTGTCCTTATGTTTGATATGCTTGCGGGAAGACTTGAGCTTTTCCCTATGCTTTTCCTTATATTACCGAGTACATACAGGAGAAAATAGTTTATGAAAAGGCTCGTTATAGGAGTCCTGGCCCATGTAGATGCGGGCAAAACAACTTTATCTGAAAGCATTTTATTTAACAGCGGCGCCATTAATAAGACAGGAAGAGTCGATAATGGCGACGCTTTCTTAGATACCTTTGAACTAGAGAAAAAACGCGGCATTACCATTTTTTCTAAGCAGGCGGTCTTTGAGTATAAAGACACCTGCGTTACTCTTCTTGATACTCCGGGGCATGTGGATTTTTCCGCCGAAATGGAAAGAACCCTTGCTGTACTAGATGCCGCTATCATTATAGTAAGCGGGCCTGCAGGAGTGCAGGGGCATACGCTTACTCTCTTTAAGTGCCTTAGCGAGGCACAGATCCCAACTTTTATTTTTGTAAATAAGATGGACCAGCCGGGGACTGATAAAGAAAAGATCCTTTCCGAGCTTAAAAGCCGTCTGTCTCCTGAGATCATTGATTTTACGGATGATTCGGCTGAAAGCTTTATGGAAAATATTGCCGCAAGCAATGAAGAACTTCTTGAAAATTATCTTGAAGGCAGTGCCCCTTCTTTAGAAGATATAAAAGAACTAATAGATGAAAGAGTGATCTTTCCGGTATTTTTTGGCTCTGCCCTTAGAAATGAGGGTGTAACGCAGTTTATGGAAGGTCTCTTTAAGTACGTTACTTTTCCGCAGTACGGAGAAAAGTTTGGCGCAAGAGTCTTTAAGATCTCTCATGATGAAGACGGAACAAGACTTACCCACATGAAGATAACAGGTGGCTCTCTTAAAAACAGATTTGTAATGCCTTCAGGCGAAAAGGTAACGGGTATCAGAGTCTATTCAGGCAACAGGTATGCGTCGCCAACAGAGAGCTTTGCGGGAGAGATTGTAGCAGTAAGCGGCCTTAATACTACAAGGTTCGGGGAAGCCATAGGAGCCGAAAAAGGCCTTACAAAGGTAAGCCTTGAACCTGTTATGACATACAAAATGGAGATTGGCGGAGGAAGAGACGTAAAAGAAGTGCTTCCAAAACTTTACGAGCTTGCAGATGAACAGCCGGATCTTCATATCCGCTGGAATGAGGCTCTTTCAGAGCTTCAGGCTGAGAGTATGGGAGATGTTCAGCTTGAGATCTTAAAAAGCGAGATAGCAAGAAGATACGGCATAGAGGTTAACTTTGGTGAAAGCAGCGTCCTTTATAAAGAGACCATAACCGCGCCTGCCATAGGAATAGGCCATTTTGAGCCGTTAAAGCACTATGCGGAGGTACACCTTTTACTTGAGCCGGGGGAGCCCGGAAGCGGCATTACCGCATATTCATCCTGCAGCACAGATATTTTGGAGAAAAACTGGCAGAGACTGATACTTACTCATATCCTTGAAAAAGAACATGTGGGAGTTCTTACAGGTTCGCCTGTTACAGATATAAAGATCACACTTATTTCAGGAAGAAGCCATATAAAGCACACAGAAGGCGGAGATTTCAGGCAGGCTACCTACAGAGCCATTCGCCAGGGTCTTATGCAGGCCCCTGCGGTGCTTCTTGAACCATACTATGATTTTACCTTAGAGCTTCCTGCTAATTTTCTTGGAAGAGCCATAAGCGATATAGAAAAAATGAGCGGAACCTTTGAGATAACAGAAAGCGGGGCAGAGCGCGCCGTTATAAGCGGCAATGTACCTGTTGTCACCATGAACGGTTATCAGAGCGAGCTTAATTCTTATACAGGAGGAAAGGGCTCAATTACACTTACTCCTTCAGGGTATGATGTTTGCCATAACGCAGATGAAGTTATGGAAAGTTTTGCCTACGATCCTGAAAGTGACCTTGATAACCCTTCATCTTCCGTATTTTGCAGCCACGGAACAGGCTTTATAGTAACCTGGGAATCTGTGCCTGAGTTTAAACATGTGGAAGACGACATAAAACTTACAGGCTTTGAGGTTGAGAGCAATATACCTACAGAAGAGGAGATCATTGCAAAAGCAAAGGCCGAGGCAGAAAAGAGGTCCTTTATAGGTACCGACGAGATAGACGGGATCTTAGAGCGCACCCTTTATGCAAACAGGAAAGTTAAAAAGAGCAGATTTAAGAAAGAAGAGCCTGTTATCAGAAAACGGAGCTTTAAGGCTCCTGAGATCAAAGACGAATATCTTTTGATAGACGGCTATAACGTACTGTTTTCCTGGGATGAGGCAGCAGATCTACTTAAGGCCAATATAGACGGAGCAAAGCAAAAACTCATAGACAAGGTATGCAACTATGCAGGGCGCATAAAAGCCCACGTTATCCTTGTTTTTGATGCGTATCACGTTTTAAGCCACCCTGAAGAGGTTTTAAAAGAAGGCAGTATAAACATTGTCTACACAAAGACAGCGCAGACTGCAGACAGCTATATTGAAAGATTTGCCACGGATAATGCAAAAAAGTATCTTATTACAGTAGCCACATCCGACAGACAGGAGCAGATCATTATAAGAAGTCAGGGGTGCCGCCTGCTTTCAGCAAGAGAATTCTTACAGGATATGAATACCGAAGAAGCGGCTCTTAGAAGAGATTTTGAAGTAACAAACAAAAATGAAAAGATATTTTTGACAGATATGATAAGTAAAGAGGCAAAGAGGTTACTTGATGAGATTGAGTAGGAGAATGGTAAAACAGATAGGTCTGCTGATAGGAAGCTATGCCTATCTCATAGCCGTAAGCATAATCAACTCGCTGCACTTTCAAAGTGAGCTCTTAAACAGCTTTAAAGAAATGATGGTGGCGGCAGCGCTGCTTGCTGCAGTACTTTTTTGGGGAGTGGCGGTTTACAGGAGAGTTATGCAAAAAAAGATCAGGAACTGTCTTATTACTTCCTGCGTTGTTATGACCTGCTGGCTTATAATAAAGACCGTCAAATACTATATAGTGAAAGACCCTCTTGCTACAAGACTCCTTTGGTATCTGTTTTACGTGGCTCTTTTGTTTTTGCCGCTTATGGGACTTACGGCGGCGATCTATGTGGGGACAAAAGAAAACTACAGGCCAAAACCGGCGTTTTTTTTGATCCATGTTATTACGGTGCTGATGTTTCTTGTGGTATTTACCAATGAGCAGCATGAACTTGTATTTAAGTTTATCGATGCAGATGCTGACAAATACACATACGGGTTCTTTTATTATGTGATAGTAACATGGATCCTTTTGCTTGTGGGAGCCATGCTTTATATCATTTATAAAAAATGCGTTATAAAGGGTATAAGAAAAAGAATCGTTTTTCCGCTTATAATAGTTGGGATCGGACTTTTGTACACGTTTTTTTATGTTACGGGAGTGCTTTCAAAGATCCACATAAACATCGATGTTACCACCATGTTTTGTGCGCTTACCATGTCTCTTTGGGAAAGTCTTATACAGGCGGGGTTTATAAGGGCAAATATCGGCTATGAGAAAGTCTTTTTAAATTCACCTTTTGCAGCGCAGATCACCGATAATGATTATAATGTGCGCTACTCTTCAAAAAACTGGAAAGAACTTCCTGCCGCGGCCTATACCGAGTCTGAAAAAGAAGAATTCTATCTTGATGAAGACACAAGACTTAAAAATATAAAGATCAGAAGCGGCCATTTCCTCTGGACAGAAGATGTATCGATGCTAAACAGAACTCTTGAGGCCTTGTCTGAAACAAAAAAAGAGCTTTCAGACAGCAACAGCGTATTAAACGCCGAGATCGAGATAAAAAAGAAGATCGCGGCGGTAAATATGCAAAGCAAGCTTTATGATCAGATAGCTGAAGAGTTAAAAGAGCCCATAAACGAGCTTGATATGCTTATAAAAAACAACGCAGACTATACCGACGGGTACGATGAAATACTTAAAAAAGCCTCTGTTTACGGCGCTTACATAAAAAGAAGATCAAATCTTATTATCCTTGGGCAAAGCAGCAACAGGATAAAGGCAAAAGAACTGGAACTTTGCATAAGAGAATCCGCAGGTTATATAAGTGATACCGGCTGTATGGCAAGACTTAAGGCAGATGTAAGCGGAGATATAAGCGTTGATATTGCTAAGCGTGCTTACGATGCCTTTGAAGAGACAATAAAAGAAAAAGTGTTTTCTTCAAAAGAGATCGATATAGAGCTGAAGGTCAAAGACGAGCATGCTTCTCTTAAGATAGACGGAGGTGACGTTTTATGATGACACCTTTACTTTGCGCACTTATCGTGCTGATGGCACTTCAGGTTTTTTGGATAAGCGTCACATTTTATCATACCGGCAGATTAAGAGACCTGATCCTTCCTGTGCTTTTTGTGATCATAACTGCTTTTGTCATTTCATTTTTAAGACTGCTAAAAGAAAGGGGCATCGAGCAGGTGATCGCAGGTATAAGGCTTTCGGCAGGGTCGCCTTTCCCTTGCATTTTTGCCTGCGGAACGCTTACCGTTATAACAGCTGCTTTCCTTATAACAGAGCTTTTCAGGATGAGCCGCGAGATAACCGGCGCTTCCATAAAAGAAGGGGCTGATATGCTCCCTTCCGGGCTTTTGTTTTATGAAAATTCAGGTATTATCATCATTGCCAACAAAACTATGTATGAACTTGCTGAAAAGTGTCTTGGAAAGGTACTTCTTAGCGGCGAACTTTTCTTTGAAGAACTTAAGAAATTGCCGGGAGCTGACCGGTTTGACGGAGAAAAGGAAATAATAAATCTGCAGCTTAATGACGGGAAAAATATCACATTTATAAAAGAACAGATAAATGTGGAGGGTGAGATGATAAATCAGATCCTTGCCATGGATACCACATCTTTGCATGAGCTTAGAAAAGAGCTTCAGGCAGATAACGAAAGACTTTCTGCCATGAACGGAATGCTTAGAAAATACGGTGAGAGTGTAACAAGGCTTACAAGAGAGGAGGAGATCCTTTCCGCAAAGGTGCGTATACACGATAATCTTGGTGAAGCCCTTCTTGCCACAAGATATTATCTTACACAAAACAGGCTTCCCGCGGCTGCGGCAAATCTTGTAAAGACATGGGAGAGAAATATAAGTCTTCTTCGAAGAGAGACCGTAAGCGAAGATATGACAGACCCTGTGATCCAGATCATAAATGCGGGTCAGACAATTGGACTTCTTGTGATAATAAACGGCAATCTTCCAAAGGAGAACCTTAAGGTCTTAAGACTTATAAATGCTGCGGCAAGAGAGTGTATGACCAATTCCGTAAAGCATGCAAAGGCCACAGAGATGTATATAGATATAAAAGAAGAAGGGGCGTTTTATACCGTTAGCTTTTCTGACAACGGAAAATGCAGCGGGAAAAAAGTCCTTATGGGGGGCGGCCTTACTTCACTTAACGAGCAGATAAAGAAGGCCTGCGGCGTTATGGAAACCGAGATAGGTGAAGGCTTTAAGCTTACTATAAAGATACCGGGATAGGAGAGAGGGACAATGATCAATGTTATGGTGGTGGAAGACCAGGCCATGCCACGCCAGCTTTTTGAGATGATCATAAAGCAGAGTGAGCACTACAAACTGGTTTATTCCATAGAATCTGCCGGAATGGCGGAAGTTTACTGCATGAGCCATCAGGTTGACCTTATACTTATGGATGTATGTACGTCTATGGGGGAGAGCGGTCTTGAGGCAGCGGAAAGAATAAAAAAGAAATATCCTGAGATAAAGATCATAATCGTTACCTCTATGCCGGAGTGTTCCTATATTGACAGAGCAAGGGCCATAGGCGTTGAAAGCTTCTGGTATAAAGATCTTAGCCGGGAATCCATACTTGATATCATGGACAGGACCATGGCGGGAGAGTCGGTTTATCCTTTGGAAAAACCCGAGGTTGTACTTGGACTTTGCAAAAGCAGCGAGCTTACGGAAAGAGAACTTGAGGTGCTGCGTGAGCTTACAAGCGGCGATTCTGACGCGCTTATAGCTGACAGACTTCATATGTCTGTCTGGACTGTGCGCAGCCACATCAAGCATATGATGGATAAAACAGGGTTTGATTCAAGGACCAAACTTGCGGTAGCCGCAAGGGAATCGGGGATCGTTATTTTAGGCTTTTGATTACTAATAATAGCTATTATCATTTTGCCTGAAAAATATTATAATGTGCTTAGTGCAGCTAAACAAAAAATGTTTTTTGAAAGGAGATATAAAAATGGGATTAATTAAAGCTTTAAAGGGTGCAGCAGGCGGTACACTTGCAGATCAGTGGAAGGAGTATTTTTACTGTGAAGCCATTCCTGCAGATGTTCTTGCTGTAAAGGGAATGAAGAAGACTTCAGACAGATCAAGTAACACAAAGGGTAATGACAATATCATAAGCAACGGTTCTGTTATTGCGGTAGCAGACGGACAGTGTATGCTTATCGTTGAGCAGGGCAAGGTTGTAGATGTTTGTGCAGAGCCGGGTGAATACACATATGACTGCTCTACAGAGCCTTCACTTTTTGCAGGCAATCTTGCAGACAGCATCGGAGGAGTTTTAAGCACAGCCATCAAGAGATTTACATTTGGCGGCGAGGCTCCTAAGGATCAGAGAGTTTATTATTTTAATACAAAAGAGATCATCGGCAACAAATACGGAACACCTTCTCCTGTTCCTTTCCGTGTTGTAGACAACAATATCGGACTTGATATGGATATTTCCGTAAAGTGCTTTGGTGAATACAGCTACAAGATCGTAAATCCTATTACTTTCTATACAAATATCTGCGGAAACTTCGCAGGTGAGTTTAACAGAAGCGAGATCGATTCAACACTTAAGAGCGAGCTTTTAACAGCGCTTCAGCCTGCTTTTGGACGTATCAGTGCCATGGGTATCAGATATTCTGCTGTTACTTCTCATACAACAGAGATCAGAGATGCTCTTAAGGAAGAACTCAGCAAGCTCTGGGGAGAACAGCGAGGTATTGAGATCGCTAATTTTGGCGTTTCAAGTATCAAGGCTGACGAAGAAGACGAGAAGATGATCAAAGATCTTCAGCGCAGCAAAGCTCTTTCAAATCCAAACATGGCAGGCGGTTACCTTGCAGGTGCTCAGGGCCAGGCTATGCAGGATGCAGCTAAAAATACAAACGGCGCAGCTATGGGCTTTATGGGAATGGGCATGGCTCAAAATGCAGGCGGCATGAACGCGGCAAACCTTTTTGCGCAAGGAGCAACGCAGCAGCCTCAGCCACAGGCAGCTCCTGCCGGTACCTGGACATGCTCTTGCGGAACCGTTAATACAGGTAATTTCTGTTCTAACTGCGGCTCAAAGAAACCGGGCGGCATGATAAAGTGTGACAAGTGCGGATGGAGCACTACAGATCTTGCAAATGCTCCTAAATTCTGTCCTAACTGCGGAGATCCTATTACAGACGCTGACAGATCATAAGATTTAAAGGGGTGGACTTATGGCGGAAGGTATTACAAACTATAAATGTCCTGCCTGCACAGGACCTCTTAAGTTTAACGGTGAAAAAAACAAGCTTGAATGCGAATATTGCGGCAGCCTTTTTACGGAAGATGAAGTAAAACTTTCATCTGCAGGACCTTCAAAAATGTGGGATGAGGCAGCAGACGGTGTTAAAGCATATAACTGCCCGTCCTGTGGTGCTGAGCTCATTTTTGATGAAACAACCGTTGCTACAAGCTGTCCTTATTGCGATAACCCGACTGTGGTTCCAAGTAAACTTGAAGGCGCTCTTAAGCCTGATCTTGTTATTCCTTTTAAACTTGAAAAGAAGGCTGCAGTGGAGGCGCTTAAGAATCATTATAAGGGCAAAAAGCTTCTTCCTGATTCCTTTACAGAAGGAAACAGAGTAGAAGAGATAAAGGGTGTTTACGTTCCTTTCTGGCTTTTTGACGGCAGAGCAGATGCGGATGTCCGTTATAAAGGCATTAAGGAAGACAGAAAAGAAACCGACGACGAGATCATAACCACCACAGAATTCTACGATGTTTACAGAGCCGGCTATATGGATTTTGAAAAGGTTCCAGTCGATGCATCAAGCAAGATGCCGGATGACCACATGGATTCCATAGAGCCTTATGATTACACCGATCTTCGTGAATTTACTACTGCATATCTTCCGGGATATATGGCAGAAAAATTCGATGTAAGCAAGGAAGAGTGCGAAAAGAGAGCTGACCTTAGATTTACCAATTCAGTGTTAAACGCCATGCGTGATGATGTGGAAGGATATGACAGTGTTTCAGAAGAAAGCGAGAAAGTTGACATTAAGCGTGGAAAAGTAAACTATGCTCTTTTCCCGGTGTGGATGCTTTCCACAAAATGGAACGGACAGAATTTCCTTTTTGCCATGAACGGCCAGACAGGAAAACTTATCGGCGACCTTCCCGCAGACAAGGGTAAACTCTATAAATACTTTGGCATTACATTTGCCATAGCTCTTGCAGTGGTGGCACTTCTTGCCTTTGTGGTATTTAAGGGCGATCCTGCGGCGCAGAGCAGTAATGCTATGCTCTATAAGATAGGAGCAACAATTTTGCTTCCGCTCCTTTGTGCTTTTATAAGAGTCGGCAGCCTTAAGGCACAGCTAAAGAGCGTGCATACGGCGGTAACGGCAAATGGCTATGCTAAGGGCAAAGCCACATTTACGGTCCGCGACGATATTTACGTTAGGACCGAAACAAGAAGAGAGCAAAAAAGCAAAGATTAACAGCAAGCGTCATAACAGGGCGGCTTCGTAAAAGGAGCCGCCCTTTAACTATCGACAACAAAGAAAAAAGAGTATATAATTTCTATCAAATGACTTTAGGAGGAAAATAATTAATGAGTGAGATTTCAACAAAGTGCCTTCATGAAGGCTACACACCGGGAAATGGGGAGCCAAGACAGCTTCCTATATACCAGAGCACCACATTTCATTACAATGACAGTGATGACATGGGAAAGCTTTTTGACCTTGAGGAAAGCGGTTATTTTTATACAAGACTTGCAAACCCCACAAATGATGCGGTAGCTGCAAAGATAGCAGCTCTTGAGGGCGGCGTTGCAGCTATGCTTACATCATCCGGCCAGGCAGCAAACTTTTTTGCCATCTTTAATATCTGCGAGGCAGGAGATCATTTTCTTGCTTCAAAGGCTATATACGGCGGTACTTTTAACCTTTTTACCACAACCATGGCTAAGATGGGTATTGAATGTACTGTATATGATCAGGAAATAAGCGAAGAAGAGATGGATAAGCTCTTTAAACCAAATACCAAGGCTGTATTTGGAGAAACCATCACAAATCCTACGGTTTCTATATATGATATAGAAAAATTTGCAAAGATAGCTCATAAACACGGGGTACCTCTTATTATAGACAACACTTTTGCTACCCCTGTAAACTGCAGGCCTTTTGAGTGGGGAGCAGATATCGTTACCCATTCCACCACAAAATACATGGACGGACACGCTTCAACTGTGGGCGGATGTATCGTAGATTCAGGAAACTTTGACTGGATGGCGCATAAAGACAAGTTCCCGGGTCTTACTACTCCTGACGAATCTTATCACGGCCTTGTTTATGCGGAAAAATTCGGCAAACTTGCTTATATCACAAAGGCCACAAGCCAGCTTATGAGAGATTTTGGCTCTATCCAGTCTCCTCAGAATGCATTTTATATCAATCTTGGCCTTGAGACTTTGCCTCTCCGCATGAAAAAGCACTGCGAGAATGCTCTTGCCGTAGCAAAATATCTTGAAAAGAACGAAAAGGTAGCATGGGTAAAGTATCCGGGCCTTGAAAGCGATCCTTACCACGCTCTTGCAAAAAAATATATGCCGGATGGTACCTGCGGAGTTCTTTGTTTTGGCGTAAAGGGTGACAGAGCCACCCAGCTTAAATTTATGGATGCTCTTAAGCTTGCATCCATTGTAACACACGTGGCTGACGCCCAGACATGTCTTCTTCATCCTGCAAGCCATACCCACAGACAGATGACCGACGAGCAGCTTATCTCAGCAGGGGTAGCTCCGGATCTTATCAGATTTTCAGTGGGTCTTGAAGATGAAAAAGATATAATCGCTGATCTTGAGCAGGCTTTTTCACAAATTTAAAATAATAGAAATTGTTTTTACAAAAGGATAAATGAGATTATAAACCCTCTTATTGATTAGAAGTACTGATTTGAGTTTTGACATATTTTATGTTAGAATAAATACAGTCTTGACCGGGGGAAGAAAGGCTTTATAGCCTTATGCCTCCGGCTTTTGTTCCTTATTTCTGGTCAAAGGAGGGTTTATCGTGTTTAACGTAGGAGATTTTGTTGTTTACGGTTCTAAAGGCGTATGTAAGGTTGTCTCTATCGGCAGTCTGCCTACAGGCGATTCCGATCGTCTTTATTACACACTGGCGCCTGTGTATATCAAGGGTAGCACGGTATTTACCCCGGTTGATAACACAAAAGTCGTATTAAGAAAGCTTATTTCAAGAGATGAAGCAGAAGAGATACTTGGTAATATCCCTTCTATCCATTCCCTTGATATAGAAAATGAAAAAGAAAGAGAAACCGTATTTAAGGAGATCCTTACAGGGTGTGTTCCGGTTGAACTTGTCAAGATGTTAAAAAACATCTATCAGCGGAAGGTGAAAAGGCTTGCAGAGGGCAAGAAGATCACCGTCAGCGATGAAAGATTTTTTAAGCTCGCCGAAGACAGTCTGTACGGCGAGCTAGCTGTTTCTTTAGGGCTTGAAAGAGATAAGATCAAAGATTATATTGCAGAAAGAATAGATCATGAAGAGATGATACCGGTGGTTTAACACCGGTATCTTTTGATTTATGGAACTTAAAAAATCAGTTTATATTTTTTTAACTTGCATTATATTTATTTAGTGTTACACTATTTAAGGATATTTATAGGAAATATAGAAAGGAAGTATAAAGCAGATGACAAAGATAGACATATTTTCCGGATTCCTTGGAGCCGGTAAAACTACACTTATAAAAAAGATGATCGCTGAAAGCTTTAAGGGCGAGAAACTTGTTCTTATTGAAAATGAGTTCGGCGAGATCGGTATCGACGGAGGTTTCCTTAAAGATGCCGGTATCAACATTTCAGAGCTTAACAGCGGCTGTATCTGCTGCTCACTTGTAGGAGACTTTGGCGAGGCTCTTAAGAAAGTTGTAGAACAGTATCATCCTGACCGTATCATTATTGAGCCATCAGGCGTAGGTAAGCTTTCAGATGTTATAAAAGCCGTACAGAATGTTAAGGATGACCTTGGCGACGCTAAGCTTAACAGCTTTGTAGCAGTTGTAGATGCTATCAAGGCAAAGATGTATATGAAGAACTTTGGTGAGTTCTTTAACGACCAGATAGAAAATGCAAACACTATTATATTAAGCCGTACTCAGAATGTTTCAGATGAGAAGCTTGCTGATGTGGTAGCTGCAATTAAAGAGCACAACGATGTTGCAACCATCATCACAACTCCTTGGGATCAGATAAGCGGAGCAGCTTTCCTTGATGCTATGGATCAGGGCGATTCCCTTGTAAAAGAGCTTATGTATGACGATGATGACGAGTGCGACGATCCGGAGTGTGAGTGTCATCACCATCATCACCACGACGATGAAGATGAGCATGAGCATCATCATCACCATCACCATGACGATGATGACGACGATGACGACGATGAGCACGAGCACCATCATCACCACCATGACGATGACGACGATGATGAAGACGGGCATGAGCACCATCATCACCACGATCATGATGACGACGATGATGAAGACGAGCATGAGCACCATCATCACCACCATCATGATCACGACGGACATCATCACCATCATCATGCAGATGAGGTATTTACAAGCTGGGGCGAGGAAAGCCCTAAGAAGTTCAGCGAGGAAGAACTTAAGAGCATCCTTGCAAGACTCTCTGTTATCGAAGGAAATGAGTTTGGTATCATTCTTCGTAGTAAGGGTATCGTACCTGCTACAGAGGGTGAGTGGTTCCACTTTGATCTTACCGCAGGCGAGTACGAGGTAAGAAGAGGAAGCGCCGATTACACAGGACGTATCTGCGTAATAGGTTCTGAACTTAAAGAAGATAAACTTAAAGAGCTCTTCGGGGTTTAAGATCATTTACTGAAAGGTAATCATTTATGTTTAGAAGAAAAGAAATTCCTGTATATATGTTTACGGGATTACTTGAGAGCGGTAAGACAAGCTTTATAAGAGATACTTTTGCTGAAGGCGAGTTTAACGACGGCCTTAAGAGCCTTCTTATAATGTGCGAAGAGGGTATCGAAGAGATAAACCCGGCGTTACTTAAGAAAAACAAGACAGAGACAGTTACCGTAGAAGATATGGAAACTCTTACTGAAGAGTACTTTGACGAGCTTGAGAGCACATATAAGCCTGACCGTATCCTTATAGAAAACAACGGAATGTGGAACCCTGAAGATATAGCAGGGGAGTTTCCTGAAAACTGGATGCTTGTACAGGTTATCGCCACCATCGATTCCACCACATTTAACGTATATACAAGCAACAACAGCATGAAAGCCCTTATCTTAAATCAGGTAAAGATGGCTGACCTTGTTATATTTAACAGATGCGATGCTTCTATGGACAGAGGATATTTCAGAAGAAATATCAAACCTCTTAACCGTAAGGCTCAGATCATGTATGAGTCTGCAGACGGAACCATGGATGATCAGTTTGAAGAAGAGCTTCCGTTTGACTATAACCAGCCTGTTATCGAGCTTCATGACGACGATTTCGGCCTTTGGTATCTTGATGCCATGGATAACCCTGAGCGTTATAAGGGCAAGAAGATGGTATTTACAGCCCAGGTATACAGAGGCAAGAACTTTGCAGACGATCTTTTTGTACCCGGCAGATTTGCTATGACCTGCTGCGCGGAAGATGTACAGTTTATCGGATTTTTCTGCCACGCTAAGGGCGCAAAGAACTTAGAGCTTAAGAGCTGGGTTAAGGTAACAGCCAAGGTGAATATCGAGACCGTAAAAGAGTACCATGGCAGAGGCCCTGTGCTTTACGCTGAAAAATATGAGCCTGGAGTTGAACCTGAAGAAAAAATAGTATATTTTACCTAAATACACCTAAAGCCGGGATGAAAGATCCCGGCTTTTTTTAATTTATTTCTAATCATACGCATATTTACATTTTTCATGGATTAAGTTATAAATATCTTTAAAGATATAATTTTATGGAGGAGTTTTCATGTTAGATGTAAAAAATGTAACTAAAAAATACGGAAAGGTTACTGCATGCAACGATCTTACTTTTCACCTTAACCCGGGCGATATGACTATTTTGCTCGGCCCTAACGGAGCAGGTAAAAGTACACTTATGAAATCCATAATAGGTTTTTTAAAGTACGATGGCAGGATCGTGGTTGGTGGATATAAAAATAAGTCGGTAGATGCAAAAAGGATACTTGGATATGTGCCTGAGATCCCTTCACTTTACCCTAACCTTACGGTAGAGGAACATATGGAGTTTATCGCAAGAGCATATAAGCTTACAGATTACAAAGACAGGATCGATATGCTCCTTAAAAGATTTGAGCTTGACGATAAAAGAAAGAAATTTGGAGACGAGCTTTCAAAAGGTATGCAGCAAAAACTTAACCTTTGCATAGGGCTTCTTCCTGATCCAAAGGTATTGCTTCTTGATGAGCCTATGATAGGACTTGACCCTCATGCCATTAAGGAACTTAAAAACATCATCGATGAGATGCGTGAAAGCGGAAAAACACTCCTTGTAAGTACCCATATCATCGACAGCGTTGATATGCTCTGGGACAGAACCCTTATCATGCAAAATGGAAACATAATGGCCAACATCACCAAAGCAGAGCTTGATGAAAAGGGCGAATCTCTTGAAGATCTTTTCTTTGAGATAACAGAAGGCATCGATCCTAAGGATGTTAAGGAAGCAAAGGAGGAGGTCTAAATGAGACTTTGGGGCTATTATGCACTGCACACCTTTGTAAACGGACTTAAAAAGCTTCTTAAGACATGGCTGGGATTTTTCCTTATAATCATGGTGTTTGGCTTTGTGGTCGGCCTTGGAGCAGGTCTTGTCGCAAACAACATTAGTAAAAACAAAGAGGAAAACGAGATCCTGCAGGAAGGAGAGCAGGAAGAGAAGGAAACTCCGGCTGAGGAAAGAAGATCCTACTTTGCTGAAAACGGTATAACCAAAGAAAATTTTACTGAATTTATAGCTTCAGCTGTTATACTTGGATATATTATCCTGATGGTATTAAACAGCAAGAATGCAGGCTCTATCTTTAAGCAGGGAGACGTGGCAATGCTGTTTTCGGCGCCTATTAAACCGCAATCGGTAATGCTTTTCAGGCTTATATTTACCCTCGGCATGCAGCTTGTGGCATCACTTTATATGATCTTCCAGCTGCCAAACCTTATTGTTAATGCAGGACTTCCTGTGTTTGGAGCAATCTCGATCTTAGTGGGCTGGTTCTTTTTGCTCCTTGCATCAACCCTTTTGCAGGTTACTTTTTATACCCTTGCAAATAAAAACGAGAAGTACAAAAAAGTAGTAAACTTTATTGTATATGCGCTTATCGTACTTATAGCAGGGGGTTTCCTTGTATATAACAATATGACGGATAAGGTGCTTTTAAGGAATGCGGTTGATTTTCTTACAAATAAGAATACCTATTTTGTTCCTTTCTGGGGCTGGATAAGAGGACTTATCGTTTATGCCCTTGCGGGAAATGTGCCTATGTTCTTAATGTTTACGGGACTTAATATAGTAGGCTTTATCGCTCTTATAGCAGTGATATGGAATATAAATGCAGATTTTTATGAAGAGGCTATAGGACAGGTTGAGAAAATGGCAGAAGCCGTCGAAGCATCAAAAAGAAACGGAACTACGAAGATCCGTACAAAAGAGCGCAGCGACAGGATCAAACGCGACGGTATCGGTAAAGGAAAAGGTGCAAATGTCTTTTTCTATAAGACTTTATACAACAGAAACAGGTTTGCTTTCCTTCATTTCTTTACAAAGACCATGGGACTTTATATCCTTGCGGCAGGCATTGTTGCCTACCTTGCAAGAAATGTAAAGAACGGCAACGGATTCCTGTTTGTAGGGGCACTGATATCGCTTATAGTATTTTTCAGGACCCTTGGCAATCCGCTTCAGGCAGATACTTCAAAAGAATTTTTCGTTATGATACCTGAAAAGGCAAGTAAAAAGCTTTTCTTTTCACTTCTTGGAGGCGGAGTCTGCTGCCTTTTTGATATCTTTATCCCTCTAGTGGGAGCAGGTATCTACCTTGGAACAAATATAAGCACTGTGCTTGTCTGGCTTTTGTTTGCACTTTCAATTGATTTTTACGGAACTACCGTAGGAACATTTATCGGGGTTTCCATCCCTGTAGATGCAGGAGAAAAGCTAAAGCAGATGGTACAGATAATGTTTATCTATTTTGGTGCGGTGCCTGCTGTCGTATTTATAGTAGTGGGGATCAACCTTAAGATGGTACTTCTTTTCGGAGTCCTTGGAGCTCTCTTTAACATGCTTTGCGGCTTTGCATTTTTTGCACTTACACCTGAGTTCCTTGAACACGGAAATAAATAGTACCTTGTAAAATCCATTCCCGATTGGTATACTTTAAAGGCAGGGAAATTTGCGTAAAAGTATGCAAAGGGGGATGAGAAACATGATCAAGATCGCTAGAAGATGCATTATTGCGGCTTTATTTTCGGCAGCGTTTCTTTCGCTTACCGGATGTGCCGCTTTAGATGCATCTTCTTTTTATAAAGAAGGTACAAAATATATGCAGGGAAACGAACCTTTAAAAGCCCACGAGTGCTTTGACAAGGCTATCGCAGCAAACCCTGACAGAGCCGAGTATTACATAGATAATGCATTTGCATGTATGGCACTTTCCGATTACGAAGAGGCAGGAAAGAACCTTGACAAGGCCTTCAGCGAAAAAAACAACAGTATCGTAAGAGAAAACAACAAGAAGATATATCGCGCAAGAGGTATTATCGCCTACGAGCAGGGAGACTATGACGCAGCTTTTGAATACTTTGAAAAAGCACTTGAAATAGAAGAACTTCAAGATCTTAACTCCGATATAAGAAAATACCTTGGTGCAGTTGATCTTCGTCTTTCAAAATACGAAGAGGCTATAGAGGTATTTAACAAAGTCCTTGAAAAGAAAAAGTCGGATGCGTCTGCATATGCTTCAAGAGCTGCTGCTTATATGGCTACGGGCGACCTTACAAAGGCGGCTGAAGATTACGATAACGCCATAGCTTTTGACCCGGGCAATTTTTCTTATTATATCGGTAAATATAATATGTATAAGCTTACGGGAAACGAGGCTGAAGCAGAAAAAGTGCTTACCGCCACATATACTCTTAAGACAAAGACCAAAGAGGACTATTACAACCTTGCGGTGGTACATTATCTTTGCGGCGATCTTAAGACTGCAGAGACTGAACTTATAGCTTCTGCAGGGGACGGCTTTTACGAAAGCTATTATTATCTTGGCAATATCTGCGTAAACAGAGGCGACTATGATGCCGCCATGCGTTATTACAGTCTTTATGCCGAAAATGAGGGCGAAATCACGAATGTGACTTATTTTGACGGCATGAGTGAATGTGCTTTTGCGGGTAAAGACTATGAGCAGACACTTTCCCTTGTTGAAAAAGGTCTTGCACTTGGATCTGCAGAAGGCTATGGGAACCTTATGTACAAAAAGATCGCATCTTTGGAAAAACTTGGCAGATATGAAGAAGCCTATAAGGCAGCAAAAGAATATAATGCAAGCTTCCCTGATGATAAAAGAATAAAGAAAGAATTAACATTACTTACAGAAATAACAGAGGGTTTTTAATGATCGAAACTAAAGAAAAACTTGAAAAGTTTGTACTCGTGGGAGTGCAGACGGCAGAAGGCGATGACACTGCAGATTCTTTAAACGAACTTGCAGAGCTTATAAAGACGGCAGGCGGGCAGGTTACCGCTACCGTGATACAAAACAGAGAAGCCGTGCACAGCGGCACCTATATCGGAAAAGGTAAAGTGGAAGAAGTAAAGCAGCTTGTGGAAGAGACAGAAGCTACCGGAGTTGTATGTGACGACGAGCTTAGCCCTGCCCAGTACAAAAACCTTGAAGATCTCCTTGATTGCAAGGTAATGGACAGGACAATGGTAATACTTGATATCTTTGCTTCACATGCCACCACAAATGAGGGAAAGATCCAGGTTGAGCTTGCGCAGCTTCGCTACAGGCTTATGAGACTTTCGGGAAGAGGAGTTTCAATGAGCAGGCTCGGAGGCGGTATCGGTACAAGAGGCCCGGGCGAGAGCAAGCTTGAGTCTGACAGACGTCAGATAAGAAACCGTATCTCACAGCTAAAAGAAGAGCTTGCGGGAGTGGTGCAGTCAAGAGAAGTTACAAGAAAGGCAAGAAGCAAAAATGCCCTTCCTGTTTTTTCGATAGTCGGCTACACAAATGCCGGCAAATCAACGCTTCTTAATAAGCTTACTGATGCAAATATCCTTGCTGAAGACAAGCTATTTGCAACCCTTGATCCAACCACCAGAAACTTTAAGCTTTCTTCGGGGCAGGAAGTGCTTCTTACGGATACGGTAGGTTTTATAAGAAAGCTTCCCCACCACCTTATAGAAGCATTTAAGAGTACTCTTGAAGAAGCAAAGTACGCAGACATTATCATACATGTTGTGGATATAAGCAACCCGGATGCGGAAAAGCAGATGCATGTGGTATACGATACCTTATCAGGGCTTGGAATTTCCGATAAAAAGATAATAACTGTCTTTAACAAGTGTGATAAAGAAACTGCAAACACCGATATAAAGGACCTTAGAGCAGACAAATTTGTCCGCATTTCCGCTAAGAGCGGCCTTGGGTGCGATACTCTTACTGAGATAATGGAAGATCTTTTAAGAGAGAGCAAGATCCTTATCGAGCATACTTTTTCATACGACGAGGGTGGAAAGCTTGCTCTCATTCGTAGTAAGGGTGAACTTATAGCTGAAGAATATACGGAGACAGGAGTCTATATCAAGGCCTATGTACCCAAAGAGATCTACGATAAAATATTGATTCGACATTAGTAGTCAAACCACAAGATATAGTGCCTATTAAAAAATTGGCAAATATATTTTGTGGTTTTTTGTTGACTTAAGGTTCTAACTTTGCTATCATATATTTCAGACGGGATGGGTAACGTGGTGTTATCCATTAGTACCGAAGGAGGAGAAAAGTATGATAAGAGTACTTAAACGTGGCGGAGAAACAGCTGAGTTTGATCTCCGCAAGATCAGTGATGCGATCGGAAAGGCTTTTAAAGCTACCGAGAAGATATATGACGATGATATCCTCGGTCTTCTTTCATTAAGAGTTACATCCGATTTCCAGAACAAGGTCAAAGATGGGGTTGTATCTGTGGAAGATATTCAAGACAGCGTGGAACATGTTCTTGAACAGAGTGGATACACAGATGTGGCAAAGGCTTACATTCTTTACAGAAGAAACCGTGAAAAGATCCGTAACATGAAATCTACCTACCTTGATTACAAGAACCTGGTAGACAGTTACGTTAAGGTAGAAGACTGGAGAGTAAAAGAGAACTCTACAGTTACCTATTCAGTAGGAGGTCTTATCCTTTCAAACAGCGGTGCGGTTACCGCAAACTACTGGCTTTCTGAGATATATGATGATGAGATAGCAAATGCACATAAAGACGCAGATATCCATATCCACGACCTTAGCATGCTTACAGGATACTGCGCAGGCTGGAGCTTAAAGCAGCTTATTCAGGAAGGTCTTGGCGGAATCCCGGGCAAGATAACATCATCACCTGCAGGCCATCTTTCTACACTTTGCAACCAGATGGTCAATTTCCTTGGAATAATGCAGAACGAGTGGGCAGGAGCTCAGGCTTTCTCAAGCTTTGATACCTACCTTGCTCCTTTTGTAAAAATAGATGATCTTTCATATAAAGAAGTAAAACAGTGCATTCAGTCATTTGTATACGGCGTTAACACACCTAGCCGCTGGGGTACTCAGGCTCCTTTCTCAAATATCACACTTGACTGGACTGTTCCAAACGATCTTGCAGAATTAAACTGCATTATCGGCGGAAAAGAAGTGGATTTCAAATACAAAGATTGTAAGAAAGAGATGGATATGGTCAATAAGGCATTCATCGAGGTTATGATCGAGGGTGATGCCAACGGCCGCGGTTTCCAGTATCCTATCCCTACATACAGCATTACAAAGGATTTTGACTGGTCAGATACAGAGAATAATCGTCTTCTTTTTGAGATGACCAGCAAATACGGAACTCCGTATTTTTCAAACTATGTAAACTCAGATATGGAGCCATCAGATATCAGATCAATGTGCTGCAGACTCCGCCTTGACCTTCGTGAGCTTCGTAAAAAGAGCGGCGGATTCTTTGGCTCAGGCGAGAGCACAGGTTCTGTAGGCGTTGTTACTATCAATATGCCTCGTATCGCTTTCCTTGCAGCGGATGAGACTGATTTCTTTAACAGACTCGACCGTATGATGGATATCTCTGCAAGAAGCCTTCATGTTAAGAGACAGGTTATCACAAAGCTCCTTAACGAAGGACTTTACCCATATACAAAGAGATACCTTGGAACCTTCGCAAATCATTTTTCAACCATCGGACTTGTTGGTATGAACGAGGTTGGTCTTAATGCAAGCTGGCTTAAGGCAGACCTTACACATAAAGAAACACAGGAATTTACAAAGAAAGTTCTTAACCATATGCGCAACAGACTTTCAGATTACCAGGAGAAGTACGAGGGCGAGCTTTATAACCTCGAGGCTACACCTGCTGAAAGTACAGCATACAGACTTGCAAAGCACGACAGAAAGAGATGGCCTGCCATCATCACAGCAGGTAAAGACGGTGACACACCGTACTATACAAACAGTTCACACCTTCCTGTAGAGTTTACACCTGATATTTTCGAGGCACTCGATATTCAGGACGAGCTTCAGACTCTTTACACATCAGGTACTGTTTTCCATGCTTTCCTTGGGGAAAAGCTTCCTGACTGGCAGTCTGCAGCTAAACTTGTAAGAACCATAGCAAATAACTACAAGCTTCCTTACTACACCTTAAGCCCTACATATTCCGTATGTAAGACCCACGGTTATCTCGCAGGCGAGCAGTACACATGCCCGCACTGCGGTGAAAAGGCTGAGGTTTACAGCCGTATCACAGGTTACTACAGACCTGTTCAGAACTGGAACGAAGGAAAGACCCAGGAGTACAAGAACAGACGAGTATATGACCTTGGAAAAAGCCAGGTAAAGAGCGAATTCGTATTTAATATGGATGAGGAGCCTGAAAATGCGAATGAAAGCGGGAGTGAGAGCTGCGGAGTGGTAAGTGACGCAGCAACACTTACAAAGGTTGTTCCTATCGTTTATACAAAAGACCACTGTCCAAAGTGCAAGAGCGCTGAGCAGCGTTTTAAAGTAAATGGCATAGAATACAGAGAAGTAAACTGTACTGAAAATATGGACATTGCAAGAGAGCTCCAGATCGTTCAGACACCGACAATCATCGATCCTGACGGAACAAGGTTCGTGGGAGAGACAGCAGCAAGCGACTGGATGAAGCATCATAACGTATAAAGAAGAGTTTGATGTAAATGAAAAATTAATTCTTGTAAGCCCGCAAAATTGCGGGCTTACATTTTTATCGGAGGAAATACCGGATGTACGATATAATTGTGGTGGGCGGAGGACCTGCAGGACTTACAGCAGCCCTTTACGGACTTCGTAACGGAAAAAAAGTTATTGTTATAGAAAAAAGTGTTTTTGGCGGACAGATAGTTAATTCTCCAAAAGTTGAGAATATACCGGGGTTTGAATCTATCTCTGGAGATGAGTTTGCAGATAAATACCTTGACCAGGTTATGGCACAGGGCGGAGAAGTGCTTATGGAAGAAGTGCTTTCCGTAAGAAAAGAAAACGATCATTTTGCAGCTCTTTTAGATTCGGGTAAAGAAGTGCAAGGTCTTAGCGTTATACTTGCTACAGGTACAAAACACAGAACTCTCGGTCTTCCTATGGAAGAAGACTTTATTGGAAACGGGATTTCTTTTTGTGCCGTTTGCGACGGAGATTACTACGCAGGGAAAAAGGTGGTTATGATAGGCGGCGGGAATTCCGCATTTGTAGAGAGCAACCTGCTTGCAGGGATCGTGGGTGAGCTTGTACTATTACAGGATCTTCCGGAGTTTACTGCAGATGAAAAACTTAGAGAGCAGCTTTTTAAAAACAGCAACGTTAAGGGCGTTACGGGTACAAAAGTCCTTTCTTACATAGAAAAAGACGGAGCCCTTGCGGGGGTAAGATACGAAAAGGACGGACAGGTCTTTGAAGAATATTGCGACGGAGTTTTTCTTGCTGTAGGCCTTGTGCCTTGCGGAAAAGCTTTTAAAGATCTTGCCTGCCTTGATGAAAGAGGATACTTTAGCGCAGGAGAAGATTGCAGGAGCGTAACGTCTGGAGTTTTTGTGGCGGGAGACTGCAGAACAAAATCTTTAAGACAGGTTACCACAGCCTGTGCAGACGGGGCTAATGCTGCCATAGCAGCATGCGACTATATAAGAAATCTTTGATACCTTCCTGTTATGACTTACATAACTAAATTCAATATTAAAATAAGTCAAATAATATGGATTTTTATGTTGTAAAGGTGTATATTAGATAAAAGTTTTTATTTTTGAAACCAGAAATGACGGGAGGATAATGAAAATGGAAAAACAGAATATCGACTGGGCAAATCTTGGATTTGGTTATGTTAAGACAAATAAAAGATTTGTAAGTTACTATAAAGACGGAAAGTGGGATGAGGGTGCTTTAACCGAAGATGACACCATTACCATCAGCGAGTGTGCAGGTGTACTTCAGTACGCACAGACCTGTTTTGAAGGACTTAAGGCTTATACAACAGAAGACGGACATATTGTCTGCTTCAGACCGGACCTTAATGCAAGCCGTATGAAAGATTCCTGTGAGCGTCTTGCTATGCCGGTTATACCTGAAGATAAATTTGTTGATGCGGTTGTTAAGACAGTTGCCGCAAATGCAGATTTTGTACCGCCATACGGAAGCGGAGCAACTCTTTATGTGCGTCCTTATATGTTTGGAAGCAACCCTGTAATAGGCGTTAAGCCTGCTGATGAGTATCAGTTCCGTATCTTTACAACACCTGTAGGCCCATACTTTAAGGGCGGTGTAAAGCCTCTTACCCTTAAGGTTTCAGATTTTGACCGTGCTGCTCCAAACGGTACAGGACATATCAAGGCAGGCCTTAACTATGCAATGAGCCTTCATGCTATAGTTACAGCTCACGAAGAGGGCTACGATGAGAATATGTACCTTGACCCTGCCACAAGAACAAAGGTAGAGGAAACAGGCGGTGCAAACTTTATTTTCGTTACAAAAGACGGCAAGGTTGTTACTCCAAAGAGCTCAAGCATCCTTCCTTCAATAACAAGACGTTCTCTTATGTATGTGGCAAAAGAGTACCTTGGTCTTGAGACGGAAGAGAGAGAAGTTCTCTTTGATGAGGTTAAAGATTTTGCAGAGTGTGGTCTTTGCGGTACCGCAGCAGTTATCTCTCCTGTAGGAAAGATCGTAAGAGACGGCAAGGCTATAGAGTTCCCAAGCGGTATGAGCGAGATGGGACCTGTTACAAAGAAGCTTTACGATACCCTTACAGGCATTCAGATGGGACGTCTTGAGGCTCCAAAGGGCTGGATAAAGGTTATTGAATAATCAGATCTTATGTCAGAGCAGATGTATTCGGTACATCTGCTCTTTTTTTGCTTAAGAGATAATTTATTAAAATATATACTCGCCTGCAGTTACTTCAGATTCTTTTCCGCCCGGAAGGATGATCTTTGCGGTAGTGTTTGCAGGTATGCTTATTTCATAGGAATATCCTGAGTCGGTCTTTTTCCATCCGCAGGATACAAGACCGTAGCGGCTGTTATAGCTTGCCTTTGCAAATGTAAAGCTGCCGCCGGGGAGCGGCTTTATAACAAACTTTCCTTCTCCTGCCATGTTTATTCCGCACATACCCTCAAAAAGCCACTCGCAAAGAGCACCCTTAGAGTAGTGGTTAAGCGAAGCTATTCCGCCGGGCGCCTTAGGGCCTTCCCAGCCCTCCCATATGGTTGTGGCACCGTTCTTTGGCATAGAAAGCCAGCCCGGGATCTCCTCATTTTCAAGGAGTTTGTAAGCGGTCTCCAGATCGTAGCTTTCAAGAACCTTTAAAATAAGCGGAGTTGAAAGAAAGCCGGTTCCAAGTCTGTAGCCGTAATTTTTTATGGCGGCAGAAAGACGTCTCTTTGCAAAATCCTCCTGCTCTTTATTTAAAAGCTCCATATAAAGAGGTCTTACGAGCTGCGCCTGACGGTCAGTATCAAGGCTGTATTTTCCTTCAGATACAAGCTCGCTATAGGCTCTCTTGCAGCCGTCTCTATATGTTTCATAAACAGGAACATCTTCATTTCTTCCTATTATCTTTGCTACTTTGACTATTACAGCCATGATATATGAGGTGTAGGCTGTTGAAACCTCAGGGTGCGGAGCTACAAAATCAGTCCATTTTGAGTCGAATACATCCTTTGGCTCTGCCCACTCGCCATAACTTTGACCGATATTTACAAGGTAAGGTGCATTTTCCTTTGAAAGCTTTATCTTCTCAGCCATAAGGCCGCCCTTTTTGCCGCATCTTTTCATCATAAACTCGGCGTAAAGTTTCATTCTGTCGTAATACTCATGTAAGATCTCTGTATCGCCGTTCATGAGGTAATATCTGTAAGGGATGAGTACTCCCACATCAGCCCAGCCAACGCTTCCGTTCATAACGTTCATATAGCTGTCGACACCGCCGTAGGGAGCTATCTGTGGCAGTTTGCCGTCTTTTTCCTGAATATCGTATACATCTCGAAGGTACTTCTTTGAAAATGCAGCGTAGTCAAAAAGATAGTTTGCGCTCTTAAAGAAGATCTGAGCATCGCCTGTCCAGCCGTGGCGCTCACGGGTCGGGCAGTCTGTAGGGATATCTGCGCTGTTGCTCTTTGTAGACCACTTTGTGGCATGAACGAACTTATTTAACAGCTCGTTTGAGCTTTCAAAAAAGCCGGTTTCCTCTATGGAAGAATAAACAGCAATAGCGGTAAAATCATCAGGATTTATTTTAATTCCACCTGTTATTTCAACATAAGCAAATCCAAAGATGGCAAATTTTGTCTTGTACTCATTTATGCCTTCCTTGCAGGTGTATTCGATCTTTTGAAGCGGTGTGGTTTTCTTCTTATTGCTGCACTGAATATTTTTCTGGGTAAGCTCGCCGTCTTCTCCGATAAGTTCGCCAAAGCGAAGGGTGAGCTTATCGCCTTTATGGGCTTTTACCGTAAATGAGATATAGCCCGCCATATTCTGACCAAAATCAAGTATCTTCTTTCCTGTAGGAGAGGTGATAACTTTTCCTTTAAAGGTCTCGTGTTCTTCAATGGCAACGTTATTTGAAGCGCATGGACGTACGTTTGTGGTAGTCACTTTGGCTTTCCCATTGAAACTTGGAGTCTTTCTCGCGTCTACGATCTCGCCATCCTTGTTGTCTGCAAACTCTATAGGGCCGTCATTGCTCCAATCCCAGCTCTCGTCGCTTCTTACGGTACGTACCTGACCGTCTTCAAATGTTATCTCAAGCTGCGCATATACCTTGGTCTCTACGCCGTACTGGCATGTTAGACCCCATGCACCAACGCTTCCCCTGTACCAGCCGTCTGCAAGAGCGATCTCAAGGAAGTTGTCTCCGTCTTTAATAAGGTCTGTAACGTCGATGGTCTGAAGCTGCATCCTTAAGCGGTAATCCGTAATACCGGGAGCCAGTACAAAGCTTCCGCATTTTTCACCGTTGATGCTTGCCTCGTATACACCGCATGCTGTGGCATAAAGCCTTGCCTTTTTAACCTTCTTTTCAGATACAAATTTCTTTCTAAAATAATCTACAGGGTATCTGTTTTTCTTATTTGGGTTGTAGTTGCCTGTTATCCATGATGCCTTAAAGTCACTTTCGTTAAGGAGCCCCATTTCAAATGTGGCAGGCTCGCTTGTTTCTTCGGCGCCGTTTTCATCCCAAAGTGTCACAGTGTATGTGATGATGTCCCTGCTGCAAAGCTTTCTTCCTGCATATTTTACATGCATGTCTGATGATGTGACTTTACCTGAATCCCATGCTGTTTTTCCGTCTTCATCTGTGCAGACCACTTTATACGCGCTTTGGCTTACGCCGTCTTCGCAGTTCCAGGTAAATACGGGCGCTGCGATATCTATCCCTATAGGATCTTTAAGATCTGCCGTCCTAAGTCTTACTGCTTTCATATTTCATCCTCCGCTTTTTGTTTCTTTTTATTACCGATCTATGTATCAAAAAATCTCTCATCTTAGATGTATTTTATCTCATTTCAAAGGGGAAAACTTGCATATTTGTTGCAATAATGATATGCTTGTTACCTTTTATTATGTAAAAATATATGTTATAATGCATTTTGGTGCGAGTGAAGTAAGCACTCGCTAATATACGAAAGGGACTTTTTATTATGGAAAACAAATCAGCATGGGAAAAATACAAAGCTAAAGAATTAAAAGCTGTATTTTCTCTTTCAGAAGATTACCGCAAGTTTATCTCTGATTGTAAGACAGAGCGCGAATGCGTAAGTGAGTCAGTCAAACTTGCAAAAGAGGCAGGTTTTAAAGACCTTGCAGATATCATCAAAGCAGGCAAGAAGCTTAAAGCAGGAGACAAGGTTTATGCAAACAACATGGATAAAAACCTTATGCTCTTTGTTATAGGCAAGAAGCCACTTAGCGAGGGTATGTCACTTCTTGGTGCACATATCGATTCTCCTCGTATCGATCTTAAGCAGAATCCACTTTGGGAAGATTCTCTTTACACAACACATTATGCAATGATGGATACCCATTATTACGGTGGTATCAAGAAATATCAGTGGGTTACACTTCCTCTTGCCATTCACGGTGTTGTGGCAAAAAAAGACGGCAGCCTTGTAAATATTAACATTGGCGATAAGCCGGGCGACCCTGTTGTTTCAGTAACAGATCTTCTTGTTCACCTTTCTGCAGATCAGCTTGACAAGAAGGGCGCAAAGGTTGTAGAAGGCGAGAAGCTTGATATCCTCGTTGGCACCATGCCGCTTAAGGGCGAGGAAAAGAAGGCTGTTGCAGCAAATATCATCAAGATCCTTAAAGATGAATACAATATGGAAGAAGAGGATTTCCTTTCTGCAGAGCTTGAGCTCGTACCTGCAGGCGAAGCAAGAGACTACGGCCTTGACAGAAGCATGGTCATGGGTTACGGTCAGGACGACAGAGTATGTGCTTACACATCTCTTCTTGCTATCCTTGAGGCAAAGGCTCCTGAAAAGACACTTGGCTGCATCCTTGTAGATAAAGAAGAGGTTGGCAGCATCGGTGCTACCGGTATGAAGTCAAGATTCTTTGAAAATACAGTAGCTGAGATCATGAACGCTATGGGCAAGTACTCAGAGCTTGATCTTCGCCGTGCACTTGCTGCTTCAAAGCTTCTTTCATCAGACGTTAGCGCTGCAGTAGATCCTAACTACGGAACAGTTAATGAGCTTAAGAACTCAGCTTTCCTTGGACGTGGTATCGTATTTAACAAATACACCGGTTCAAGAGGAAAGTATGGCTGTAACGATGCAAATCCTGAGTACATGGCTGAGCTTCGTGCCATTATGGAAAAGGGCGGCGTTTCATTCCAGACTTCTGAACTTGGTAAAGTAGATCAGGGCGGCGGCGGAACCATCGCTTACATTATGGCTCGCTACGGTATGAACGTTATCGATTCAGGTGTACCTGTACTTAATATGCATGCTCCTTGGGAGATCACCTGTAAGGCAGATATCTACGAAGCATACAAAGGATATAAAGCATTCCTTGAAAATGCTTGACAAAAATTCCCTTTGCGTAAGGCAAAGGGAATTTTTGTTAGGACTCTTTGTACTCCTTAGGTGACATCCCTGTCACCTCTTTAAAGACTCTGCAAAAATGGCTTTGGGAGGAAAAACCAAGGTAAGTTGATATCAAAAGAAGACTTTTATCGGAGTGCTTAAGCAAATGCTTGGCCTCCGATATTTTCATATTTCTAATGTAATCAGTAAGTGTAATGCCGCTTTCTTCCTTAAATTTGGTGGAAAGGCGGCTTCTACTTATAAATAGGGCATCTGCAATATCTTCCGTCTTTATTGGCTCTGAAATGTGGTGATGCACATAGTTTGCAACTTCTCCAACAAATTCGGATTTGTTTCTGTGATATCTTATTTTTTCAACCTTTTCAATATAATCAAGTACCATATGAAACTGCAGGTTTGATATGGCCTGGGGGTTTGTCAGCTGCTCACACTTCATTATATATGAGTCGGAAAGCTTGATGGCTTCCGCTACATCCATGCCGCCTCTTATTGCGGCTCTTGAAAAAAGGGCAGTACTTACAATGAAAATATTTTTTGCCTGGCGAAGACCGTCTGGCGTGCTGACACCTGCTCTGATGGTGGGAGCATGCTTTATCCATTCCATAAATTCGTCACGGCTTCCGCGCCTTATCATATCGCTTAAGGTCTGCTCTGTCTGGTATGACTTTATTACATCTGCATCAAGCTCTTCGGAAGCGTCGTAGCGCTCGTATGGAAGCTCGGTAAATTCTTTATAAAGGCCGTCCTGCTCGCTTTCTATTATCTCAAGATCGCTGGTGGACATCTTTTCCTCATTTAATGAGTAGTTCATGGAGCAAAGCACCTGTAAGAGAATGGAAAGAGGGAAAGGTATAATGGCTTTCATTGCTGAAAAGAAGGCATACTGTTTTTCCGGTGAGACTTCAAGTGCAAAAGACATATCGTGGATCTCTTTATCATCAAAGGAAGCTGCTTTGGTAGGACCTATGACTATGGTGTTTTTCTTATGACGTATAACGCCGTAGTAGGAAAAGTCAGGTGCAATATAATATCCCACATTACCGTTACCTGATAAGACCCTGTCTAAATGGGGCGTGATCGGATCTTTTGCAAATGGAAGAGAAAAGTGAAAAATCTTAAGCTCTTTTCCTTCGTAGACTCTTATTGGTACACCAAGCATATCTCCTGTTTTTTCGGCTATGTAGTCGTAATCCGGTACAGATCGCATTTTATCTTCTCCTTAAACAAATCTACAATTCATAAAACAAACATATCTTACGCAACAAATTTACCATATATAAAACAACAATACAATACTAAAAAAGATCTCACATCTATAATTGTTTTCGGATGGAGGATTAAGAAAGATGAAAAATAGTAAACCTAAATCAAACAATGGATGGAAGCATGATTTTGCCATCAACAAGTCTTTGTATCTACTTACTGTGCCTATCGTGGTATATTTCATAATCTTTTGTTATGTGCCAATGTTTGGCGTGGTAATGGCTTTCCAGGATTATAAGCCTGCAAGGGGTATACTTGGCAGCAGATTTGTGGGATTTAAGAACTTTGCGGCTTTCTTTGGAGGCCCAAACTTCTTTACACTTTTACGAAACACCTTTGTTATCAACGCACTGGGACTTTTCGTGGGGTTCCCGCTTACAATTATCTTTGCCCTGCTCCTTAACGAGATCAGACTTAAATGGTTTAAAAAGTCGGTTCAGACCATAAGCTATATGCCATATTTTGTTTCTATGGTAGTTATTGCAGGTCTTATCATTGAGTTTTGCTCAACAAACGGTGTTGTAACAAACCTTGCTGTTAAACTCTTTGGAATACAAAGGGAAAACCTATTACAAAACCCTAAGTATTTCTGGACCATAAACCTGCTTTCAGATATCTGGCAGGGACTTGGATACGGTTCCATATTTTTTATTTCGGCAATTACGGCAGTTCCGACAGAGCAGTACGAGGCAGCAGCAATAGACGGTGCCGGCAGATGGAAAAGGTGCTTGCATGTTACGCTTCCCGGCATAATGCCTGCTATAGTCACAATGCTCATCCTTCGCTGCGGAACAATGATGAGCGTAGGCGGAGACAAGATACTCCTTCTTTACAACAGCAGTATCTACGAAACAGCAGATGTAATCTCCACAAACGTACAGCGTATGGGTATTGAGAACATGCAGTACGGATATGCTACTGCAGTAGGACTTTTTAACTCGGTAGTGGGAACCACATTGCTGGTGATCTCAAATACGCTTTCTAAAAAAGCGACGGATATCGGCATCGTATAGGGGGAAAGCAGAAAATGGTAGAAAAATTAAAACCTTCAAGGGTGGTTTTTAACATTTTAAACTACTCATTTATGATAGTTTTTGCATTTTTATGTATTATCCCGATCTGGCACGTTACCATGGCTTCTTTAAGTAATCCGAGACTTCTTATGAGCGCCTCGGGTATTATCTGGAAGCCACTTGGAGAAGTGACCTTTGACGGATACAAACTTGTACTTCAAACTGCCAGTGTTCTTAAGGGATACGGCAATACCATCATATATGTCGTATGGAATACAGTAGTGGGAACTCTCATTACCGTTATCGCAGGATATCTTGTGAGCAGGAAGAGCTTTAAGCTTAAGAACCCTCTCATGATATTTATTCTCTTTACCATGATGTTTTCAGGCGGACTTATCCCAAGCTACCAGGTAAACAGAGCCTTAGGTCTTATTAATTCAAGATGGGCTCTTATGATCCCGGGTATAATAAACGCCTTTTACATCACCATGATGAAGAGCGGTTTTGAGCAGCTTCCGGACAGTTATGAAGAATCAGCTAAGCTTGACGGAGCAGGGCCTATGACCATAATGTTTAAGATCTTAGCGCCCCTTGTTAAGGCAAATATAGCCGTTATTGCCATGTTTACGGTGGTTATGCACTGGAACTCATGGTATCCGGCTTCAATTTACCTTCCTGCAGCAAGAGATGCCTGGCCGCTTCAGCTTATAATGAGGGAGCTCCTCATTAAAAATGATACGGCTACGGTACTTATAGCTACAGGCGATGCTTCGGGAGTTGTAAATTACACCGCAAACCTTGTTAAATACTGCGTGGTAATAGTGGGTACCTTGCCTGTTCTTATGGCTTATCCATTTGCCCAGAAGTATTTTGTAACAGGCGTAACACTTGGCGGAGTAAAGGGCTGATAAAAAAGTGGGCGCGAAAATTTTTCGCAAAAGTATTGATTAAGCGGGAAAAACCCGCGGAACAGGAGAAGAGAAATGAAGAAAAAGTTAGTAGCACTGGTGCTTGCTTGCACCATGATCGTAAGCATTTTTGCCGGCTGCGGTAAGAGTGAAGACACCGGCAAAGCAGACGTTACCACAAAAGCAGAGGATGGAACGACAGTGAGCAAATCTGCAAACGAACTTGTTGATGATGAAAATGAGAACCTTGACATAACAGTTTGGCTTTATAAGGATGATTACAAAGTATATGATTCTTATTCAGAGAACCCGATAGTTGATTATATAAACAAGAAATTTAACTGTAAGCTTGATTTCCAGCAGCCTGCCATGGGTTCTGAGAAAGAGCAGTTTTCACTTATGCTTGGTACAGGCAGCTACACAGATGTAATGGAAGTTACCTTCTCTACAGAAGGCGTTGCTTCACTTTACGAGGACGGCGTTATAGTTGACCTTGCTCCTTATATTGAGAAGTACGCGCCAAACTACTACGCATTCTTACAGGCTCCTGAAAATGAGGACGTAAGAAAAGCACTCTATGACAATGAAGGAAGAATCTTCAGTATTCCTTCAGGACTTAGAAAAGATGAGGCTTACCATTGGGGCGGTTTTGTATACAGAAGAGATATCCTTGAGACTATGACAGGCGGATATGTTTCTTTCCCAAGCGGAAACGAGGAAATGACCACCGTTGAGGACTGGGAATACGCTCTTTCACTTATGGATCTTTACTTCCAGGCAGCAGGCATGACAGATTATGCCGACCTCATTATCCCATACAACGGATATTTCCAGACAGGTGAGCTTTTAAACGGTTTTGATGCTGCACCGGGAATCTATGTGGATGGCGATACTGTTAAGTTTGGACCTGCACAGGACAACTTCAGAAATTATCTTGAAAAGATGCATGAGTGGTACGAAAAAGGGTACATCTACAAGGATTTTGCAAGCCGTACAAATGACATGTTCTATCTTCCAAATACAGCCCTTACATACGGCGCTGCAGCAGGTATCTGGTACGGACTTACATCTCAGCTTGGCGGAGCTATGAGCATGCCTGAATACGGACTTGAGATGACCGTAAATGCCATCCCTTCACCTCTTGACACTGCTCATACAGACAAGGGAATGGGATTCTTGTCATCAGATGCTGACAGAGCTTTGGCAAATACAAATGCATACGTAGTAACAAAGGCCTGCAGCGAAGCTAAGCTTGCAAGATTCCTTAAGATCTGTGATTATCTCTTTACAGATGAGGGAATGATGCTTAGAAGCTACGGACTTACCGCAGAGCAGGGCGCAGCAGACAACAAGGTATATGTTGACGCAGGACTTACAGAAGGTGCATACACAGGCATTGAAGATACATTTAAGTTTAACGACCTTCTTGTTCCTGATAAAGGACAGCTTTCAATCGACGGCAAGACCAACAGCTTTTACGGAATAAGACTTCCGGGACTTTCACTTTACAAATACAACAATGCTTATGCATCAGAGGCTTCAAAGAAAGCATCCGACGAGTGGAGAAAGTACGGAAAAGCAAATACATATCCATCAGGTGTATCTATGACTGCTGAGGATAACGATGCTGTTTCATCAGATTATTCAAACTACACCGATTACATGGATACCATGATCCCTAAATTTATCATGGGATACGAAGAGATCAATGACACTACCTGGGCTAACTTTGTTGAGAGAGTAAACAGCCTCGGAGCAGAAAACAGCGTTAAGATCTACCAGAGATATTACGACGAATACCTCGCAAAATAAAATGCAGAAAAAAGCAAAATAAATAGCCGGGCTGCCGTCTTGTGCGGCAGCCTGAACTATATTAAAATCCTACAGAGTTGTAAGAATGGCGGACGAACTGACTAAGGCTTAGCGAATAATCCTTGACAAAAAAACGCATTTATCTTATGATAAGAAAAGTTAATCGCGACGAACGGAAGCAGTAAAGATCGGCCCCTTTTCAGAGAGCCTGCGGCAGGTGTAAGCAGGTAAGCGGGAGGTTTTGAACTCGTCCGGGAGCTTAAGGGGTGAACTTTAGTAGTCCCTTGCGGGTGTTCCCGTTACAGAACGCATGAGTGCAGATGTTTATGCATCTGAATCAGAGTGGTACCACGGTAAATATACGTCTCTGCTGTTATGGCAGAGACTTTATTTTTTTATAAGATTATTATTTCGAGGAGGAAAAATAGATGTCAGAGAAAATTTACGACCCTGCGGTGGTCGAAGCAAAATGGCACAAATACTGGGCAGAGCACGAGACATTTAAAACTGATGTCTGGGACTTTAGTAAACCAAAATATTATGTACTTGATATGTTCCCTTATCCATCGGGAGTAGGCCTTCACGCAGGCCATCCTGAGGGCTACACAGCTACAGATATCATGTCAAGAATGAAGAGGATGCAGGGCTATAATGTCCTTCACCCGATGGGATATGATTCTTTCGGTCTTCCTGCAGAGCAGTATGCGGTAAGCACAGGTAATCACCCTGCAGGTTTTACGGAGAAAAATATTGAGACCTTCTCAGGTCAGCTTCGTGAGCTTGGCTTTGACTATGACTGGAGCAAATGTATTGCAACAAGCGATCCTAAGTTCTACAAATGGACACAGTGGATCTTTAAGAAATTATACGAGGCAGGCTATGCTAAGCATATCGATATGCCTGTTAACTGGTGCGAAGAGCTTGGTACCGTTCTTTCAAATGATGAGGTTATAGACGGTAAGTCAGAGAGAGGCGGATACCCTGTAGTTCGTAAGAACATGAAGCAGTGGGTTATCGATCAGCCTGCATTTGCGGAAAAACTCCTTGAAGGCCTTAACGAGATCGACTGGCCTGAATCCACAAAAGAGATGCAGAGAAACTGGATCGGCCGCTCTGAGGGCGTTGAGGTTAAATTTAAGATCGTAGGCGGCGGAGAGTTCAGCATCTTTACCACATGTATCGAGACCATTTACGGTATCACATTTATGGTACTTGCTCCTGACGGAGAGATCGTAAAGGGCCTTATGGACAGAGTTCAAAATAAAGACGAAGTTCAGGCTTATATCGATGAGACTCTTAAGAAAAACGATATGGACAGAACCGAGCTTAACAAAACAAAGTCAGGCTGTCCGCTTAAGGGCGTTACCTGTATCAACCCTGTAAACGGCAAGGAAGTTCCGCTTTTTATCGGTGACTTCGTTCTTGCTTCCTATGGTACAGGTGCTGTTATGGCTGTTCCTTCCCACGACCAGCGTGACTTTGAGTATGCACAGGTACATAACATTCCTATGATCCAGGTTATTGACGGAGCAGACGTATCAGAGCATGCTTTTGAAAAATACGATTACCTTGGCAAGGGCTGCAAGCTTATGAACTCAGAAGAGTTTACAGGTATGGTTGTTGAAGATGCAAAAGAAGCCATTACAAAGAAGCTTGAAGGTATGGGCGTTGCAAAGCGCGTTGTAAACTATCACTTCCGTGAGTGGATCTTTGCAAGACAGCGTTACTGGGGCGAGCCTGTTCCTTGTGTATACAAAGAAGACGGCAGCATTTACTTCCTGCCTGATGAGGAGCTTCCTCTTATCCTTCCTGAGCTTGAAGATTACAAGGGTAAGAACGGCAAGGCGCCTCTTGAAAATGCCACAGAGTGGAAGAAGTACGATAAGAACGGCGTAAAGGGCGTTCGTGAGACTTCAACTATGCCGGGCTCAGCAGGTTCTTCATGGTACTACATGAGATATATCGATCCTGATAACGATAAAGAATTTGCAAACCAGGAGCTTTTAAAGCATTGGCTTCCTGTTGACCTTTATATAGGCGGACCTGAGCATGCTGTAGGTCACCTTATGTATTCACGTATCTGGAACCGTTTCCTTTACGATAAGGGCCTTTCTCCTGTAAAGGAGCCATTTAAAAAGCTTGTACATCAGGGTATGATCCTTGGCGAAAACGGCATCAAGATGGGTAAACGTTTCCCTGAATTTGTTGTAAACCCAAGTGATGTAGTAAAAGAGTACGGCGCAGATACCTTAAGACTTTACGAGATGTTCATGGGACCTCTTGAAGTAAGCAAGCCTTGGAACAAGCAGGGCGTAGCAGGTGCAAGAAGATTCATTAACCGTGTATGGAACTTCTTTACAGATGAGGCAAATCTTACAGATACAGATAATGAGGCATTAAAGAAACTTTATCATCAGACTGTTAAGAAGGTTACAAACGACTTTGAGGCACTTGGCTTTAATACAGCCATCAGCCAGATGATGATCTTTGTAAACGAAGTATACAAAGTAGGCAGCTGCCCTAGAGAATATGCAGAAGGTCTTGTAAAGCTTCTTTCTCCTATCACTCCGCATGTATGTGAAGAGATCTGGCAGATAATGGGACACGATAACACCATCGCCTACGAGAGCTGGCCTAAATACGATGAAGCAGCTACCGTAGAAGATACCATCGAGATCGCTGTACAGGTAAACGGCAAGGTTCGTGCAACTCTTTCCGTCGGCAAGAGCGAAGAGCAGGATACGGTTAAAGAGAAAGTATTTGCACTTGATGAAGTAAAGAAATTTACAGACGGAAAGCAGATCGTAAAAGAGATCTACGTAAAAGGCAGAATTTATAACATAGTAGTTAAGTAGAAATAACCAAAAGGGACAGTCCCCCGGTGGTCAAAAAAACAAAGCTTTTTGACCACCGGGGGACTGTCCCTTTTGGTTATTTCTTTCTACCCGACTCAATCAATTCTTTTTCAAAAGCATCAGGGTTTTTTAGGTAGTAATCCTGATGGTATTCTTCTGCAGGGTAAAAGCTTTTAAAGCTTTCCACTGCGATCTGCGGCTCTTTGCCGGATTCTTTGGCAAGTGCCGCTAGTTTTTCTTCCGCCAGTGCTTTTTCAGTTTCATCATTATAATAGACAGCAAGGGTGTAAGAGTGCCCTCTGTCTATAAACTGACCGCCGCCGTCAAAGGGGTCCACATTTGCAAGAAAGATATCAAGGAGCTTGGCATATGAAGTCTTCTCGTCATCATAAACAACCTCTATGGTCTCACGGTGACCGGTCTTTTGATGCTTTACGTCTTCATAAGAAGGGTTTACCTCATCTCCGCCTGAATATCCGCTTATAACTTCTTTCGCTCCGTAAATCTTAAATACAGGAGTTACGCACCAAAAGCACCCTCCTGCAAAATACGCTCTTTTTTCCATGATCCCTAGTCCTTTCTTTTTTATTACAATAAGAGTATATCATCAAATCTGACGGAAAAACACCCCCATTTATTTCTATTTTTGGTTACTTTTAAATAAGATAAAAGTGGATATTTTCGGAAAAATGTGCTAACATAAAGGCGTTTTAAAGGTGTAAGCAACATGTAAGTCGCTTACAGGTTTTAGAATTACATTTAGTGGAGGTTCATTTATGAAGAACAGTATGAAGAAACTTGCACTTATTCTTCTTTCTCTTTGCCTTGTGCTTAGCGCATGCGGTAAGAAAGCAGATAACAGTGCGGCAGAAAACGCTGATGCTAATGCAAACAGCGCAGCAGAGAATTCTGAAAACAATGCATCAAACGAAACCGTAGCAGGTAAGTACACAGCAGGTACTTATACAGGTGAGGGCGAAGGCTTTGGCGGAACAGTTACAGTAACACTTACTGTAGATGAGAATGCTATCACAGCAGTAGAGATTAACGCTGAGAGCGAGACTCCTGCAGTTGGCGGCGCTGCAGCAGAAGAACTTAAAGAACAGGTTCTTGCAGCAGGAAGCGCAGAGATTGACGGCGTTTCGGGTGCTACACTTACATCAAACGCAGTTAAGGCAGCAGTTACAGACGCTTTAAATCAGGCCATGGGCATTGAAGTAAGCAAAGCAGACAAGGCTGAAGTTGCTGACGGTACATACAGCGCCAAGACTCCGGGCTTTGGTGTTATGAAAGAGATGGAGCTTTCTGTAACATTTGCAGGAAACAAGATCACAGACATCACAACAGTTTGTGCAGGTAGCGCTACTCAGGCAGATGAAGATGAATACAGCCCTATTTACGAAACAGTTGAAAAATATCTTTTCCCAAGAATCATTGAGAGCCAGTCACTTGCAGTAGACTCTATCACAGGTGCTACAGTATCAAGCAACGCTGCAAAGACTATCATTGCCAAGGTTATTGATGCCAACGGCGGTGATTCATCTCAGTGGTATGAGAAGGTAGCTAAGAGCACAGAAGAAGTTGTTCTTAACGATTATGATGTGGTTATCGTAGGCCTTGGTACTTCAGGTGTTGCCACATACCTTTCAGCAGCTGAAAACGGTGCTACAGTATTTGGTATGGATGCAGCAGCAAAGATCGGTGGAAACGGTACAAATACAGCCGGTCCTATGGCTGTTAACCCTGCAAGACAGGTAGCAAATAACGGCGGAAACAACTTTGTAGATCCTGACGAGCTTTTTAACGCATGGATGGAGTACACTGAAAACGACGCTAAGCCTGAGCTTGTAAAGCTTTTCATTAAAGAGTCAGGCGAGACCTTCGGATGGCTTGAAGATAACTATGACTTCCAGTTCCTTGATGGAATGTTCGCATTCTACGATGTACACGGCTGGCCACTTTGGACAATGTACGGCGGAAAGAACGGCGGAAGCAAAGATGTTGCTTACCTTAACTCAATGGAAAAAGCAACAGCTATGAACGAGAAGAACAAATACATGACAGAGCTTACAGCAAAGAGCCTTATCGTAGAAGACGGCAAGGTTGTAGGTGTTGAAGCTGAGTATTATGACGGAACAGTTTATAAAGTATACGGCGACAGCGTAGTTCTTGCAGATGGTGGTTACATCGGAAATGCAGAGATGACACAGAAGTATACAGGTGCTGTATGGCACACAAAGGGTATGACCCAGTGTAACGGTTTTGGTATCTCAGAAGGTCTTAAGCTTGGCGGCGCTCTCTTCAACGAAGATGTAGCTGTTGAGGATCATATCGCAAACCTTGATACCATCATCAGAAGCGATGATTATTCAAACGATGACAAGAGCATCCTTGCTTCACTTGTACAGGATATGAGCTACACATTCATTAAGAGCAACGGTGATGCTTTCGATCCTAACTACAACGGCCTTGGCATTTCATTTAATGCATGGGAGGCAGGCGCTAACTACTACGTTCTTATCAATGAGGACGAGTACAATGCAATTAAGACAACAGGTCTTACCAACTTCGTATCTCCTATGTTCTTTAACCAGGGCGGTGCTTACGAAGCAGGTACTCCTGTAGCAAACATTGACGAAATCATGGCAATGGGCGTAAAGTATAACGATGTTATAATTGCTGATTCACTTGACGATCTTTCAAGCAAGCTTGGATTTAAGGTAAACGTATCTGATATCCACGGCAAGGCTAATGGTAAGGTTTACTGCATCAAGGGTGCTGCTTATGTTTACTCAACATGTGGTGGTCTTGATATCGATACAAACTGCAACCTTCTTAAGGAAGACGGCAGCGCAGTTGATAACGTATACGTAGTAGGTAACAACTCACTTGGTGTACTTAACAAGTCAAACAAGGCATATGTTACATACGGCGGTGCAGCACAGGGCTGGGCTCTTACTTCAGGTAGACTTGTAGGTAAAGATGCAGCAGCTAAGTACGCAAAATAATATAACATAATATAATATGTAAAACACGGCCTGCCGGCTTTATAACCGACAGGCCGGATTATTATGAGTATTTGTTATATTTTTAACCTTGCGTTTGCGGTCACCTTTTGGTATCATAGTATTTGGTCATGCGCATAAAATGTGACCGACACGTTTATTACGGAGGATAATGAAATGAAGAAAACACTTAAAAGACTTTTAGCGGGAGTGCTGGTACTTGCATTTATCTGTCAGTTTATTCCTGCAAAGCAGGTAAAGGCTGCAGAAGAAGAGATCAACGTTAACCAGACGTATTCTTATACTCTTTCAGGTGAGCCAAAGATGCTTAAGTTCACAGCACCTGAGGACGGAGTTTTTACAGTTGATGCAGTTATCAATTCAGACGATGAAAGACTGTTTGAAATGCTCCTTTTAGACTCAGAAGGTCATCAGCTTGCAGAAACTGCTAATGGAAGAAACCAGTTTGAAAAGGTTTCAACCACAGAGTATGCAACAAAGGGCGGCCGTTATTTCTACATTAAGCTTACATCATATAATACTGAGGACATTAAAAAAGATGTTACATTAACTGTTAACTATACCGCTTCAAACGAGTGGGAAAATGAGCTTAACGATACAGCAGATGCAGCTTGTAAGCTTGAAAACGGCAAAGTAAAGTACGGCGTTATCACAAAAGATGAGTCTGAGGATTTCTATACGTTTAAGTTAGATAAAACAAGCAAGGTTGTACTTGAGTTTGGGCCAAAGACCATAAGCGGTAATTATGAATACTGGACAGTAGAGATCCTTAATGATGACGGCGAGAGCCACCAGCTTTATGGCGGAAGCGTTTCTGCGGTTTCAAAAGAGACAGTATACTTAAAGAAAGGTACATACTTCCTTAAAGTTAAGTACTACATCAGCAGCAGATACGTTCCATACAAGATCAGCTATAAAGCTGAAAAGTTTGCAGTTAAGCAGCCTACAGTCAGCAAGGTTACCGTTAAAAAGAACTCTATCTGGAATTATTACTTTATCGATGCGATTAAGATGAAGGGTAACGGAGAAGTAAGCGGCTTTACCGTTCAGGCAGCATCAAACAAAAAGCTTAAGAGCAAACTTGTAAACAGGGACATCAATGTAAAAGCCGGCGTTGTAGGAAAGAAAAAGATCAGTACCAAAGAAGAGGTCTACAACTTCAATATTGAGAGTAACAAAAACTGCTACGTACGCGTACGTGGATATGTAACAGATCCTTTCGGAAAGAATATTTACGGTAAGTACAGCAAGGTTAAATCAAGCAAATAATAACAGGAAATAACTTAAAACAAATGACCAAAAGGGAATACCTCTTTTGGTCATTTATGTTATAATGAAGTATGCGGTAAATATCGCGGTAGCGGCATTATTAAATACAACGGACCGAGGGAATAAAATGTTTGGAAAAAAAGAAATGCCTGAGCTTTATACTTCCTGGGGAGAGGACCTTAAAAGGGAATCACTCCTTCATATGGACGACCCATCTTACAAGGTACTTTGTGAATACCCAAGACCACAGATGGTACGAGATAATTACGAGATATTAAACGGCTGGTGGAACTATGCCTTTCGCCCTGAAAAATGCGAGGATCCTCTTGGTATAGAAGACTGGGACGGAAAAATCTTGGTGCCATTTTCTCCGGAGAGCCTGCTTTCCGGAGTAAACAGAGTCTTGCAACCAAACGAGCGACTTTGGTATGAAAGAGAATTTGACGTAAAATTACAGGAAGGCAAGCGCCTTTTGCTTCATTTTGGCGCGGTAGATCAGGTCTGTGAGGTCTTTCTTAACGGCGTAAAAGTAGGGGAGCATGAAGGCGGATATCTTCCTTTTACGATCGATACAAAAAATACACTTAAAGAACACAATGTTTTTCGCCTTAAGGTCCGCGATATGACGGATAAATGCGAGCTTTCAAGAGGCAAACAGATGCTTTCCCACAAGGGCATGTTTTACACTCCTCAAAGCGGCATCTGGCAGACAGTCTGGAGCGAATGGGTTCCTGATACATACATTGAAAATGTGGTCATAATCCCGCACTATGACGACCGAAAAGTAGAATTTACCATAAAGATAGCTGGAAATGAAAACCGCGAGATATTTGAGGAGATAGCAGTCCCTGATGACGAGTTTATCCCATGGACCACTGAAAATCCTCATCTTTACACAAGAAAGATCACATATGGTAATGATGAAGTTGAAGTTTACTATGCTATGCGCTGCTTTACCATGGAGCGTGACAAAAAAGGCATTTTAAGGCTATGTCTTAATCATAAGGCAATCTTTATGGACGGCGTTCTTGACCAGGGGTATTGGCCGGAAGGGCTTATGACACCGCCCTCTGACGAGGCTTTTATTTACGATATAGAACAAATGAAGAAAACCGGCTTTAATATGATCCGAAAGCACATAAAGATCGAGCCTATGCGCTGGTATTATCATTGCGACAGGCTTGGCATGATCGTATGGCAGGATATGGTAAATGGCGGCGGACCTTACAATGCTCTTAAAGTAACATATATCCCTACCGTATTTACAAAGCTTCAGACAAAGATCCGTGACAACAGATATATGTACTTTGCAAGAACAGACCGTATGGCTAAAAAGAACTGGACTATTGAATGTAAAAATACGGTGCTGCACCTTTTAAGCGTTCCCTGTATTGCACTTTGGACTCCTTTTAATGAGGGCTGGGGCCAGTTTGATGCTCTCAAGATAACGAAAATGATAAGAGAGACAGATAATACAAGGCTTATTGACCATGCCAGTGGCTGGGTGGATCAGGGCGGCGGCGATGTCCGGAGCATACATAATTACTTTGATGTATTCAGCCTTGAAGGCAAAAAAGACGATAAGCGCGCCATAGTCTACAGTGAATACGGCGGTTTTGCCTGCCTTGTAAAAGAGCACTCGGCTCCAAGAAAGATATACGGCTACAGGCTTTATGACTCTCCAAGGTCCCTTCAAAAAGCTTACGTTAAGTTAAAAGAAGACCTTTTTAAACTTGTTCCTGACGGCCTTTGCGCAGGAGTGTTTACTCAGGTTTCGGATATAGAAGATGAGATAAACGGAGTTCTTACCTACGACCGTAAGGTAAATAAGCTCCTTATCGAGACAGAGGAAGAACCTGAAGACGAGCTTTTGGAAGAAGCAGAAGGCACAGAAAACACCGCGCCTGACAAAACAGAATAATAAGCATAAAAAGGACCGGGTAAATTATCCCGGTCCGCTTTTTGCTATTCGGTTTTTACATATTCTTTGTGAATCCCGTTTAGATAGTCTATGATATCGTGGTAGCTCTCCTCTTTAAAAGGGTATTCCACCTTCTTTATCAGGCTTTCGTCTGTATTCTCGTATGAAAAAGGCTCAGGCCACGTTGCTACAAAAAAGTACTTTTCAACAGGGGGCTTTGCACCTTCTTCAGATCCTTCCGGAAGCGGCAGCTCTCTCTTTTTCATCTGTACAAGATAGCGCATTCCGGAGTAGCTCCCCTTAAAAGCCTGCCCGTAGGTATAAAAGTTAAACGAAAGAATATCCTTTGCCTCTATCATCATAATTCTCCTTAAGTAAGATCCGTACCTGATTATACCATAAAAAACCGAGGGACAGTAGCTTTTATTTATAAATATATTGCATTTTATAAACCTACGGTGTATAATGAGCAGAGTTTACCATTTCTAAACTTTTAGTTTAGTTTTACAAAGGGGATGGAACAGTTGGTTATAGGTCAGAAGATCAAAGAACTAAGAGTTCAAAAGAATCTTACGCAGGAGGAACTGGCGGACAGGTGCGAGCTCTCAAAAGGCTTTATTTCTCAGCTTGAGCGCGATCTTACCTCACCTTCCATAGCTACTCTTGTAGACATACTACAGTGCCTTGGCACCAATCTTGAAGAGTTTTTTACGGACAGCGAGCCGGACCAGGTGGTATTCAAAAAAAGTGACTATTTTGAAAAAATTGACAGCGAGCTTGGCAACACCATAGAGTGGGTAATTCCAAATGCCCAGAAAAATGAGATGGAACCTATTCTTCTTACTCTTGAGCCCGGCGGCTCTACCTACCCTGACAACCCTCACGAAGGAGAGGAATTTGGGTACGTGCTTTCGGGAAGTATTACCGTATATATCGGAAGCAAGGGCTATAAGGCAAAAAAAGGTGAATCTTTCTACTATGTGGCAGGAAAGACCCATTATATAAAAGCGGGAAGTTCCGGCGCGAAGGTCCTTTGGATCTCGACTCCGCCAAGTTTTTAGTATGATAATTATGGGAGGCTTTTAAAATGGCTAATAAGCTTATAGAACTTGCAGGGATTACAAAACGCTACGGGGATAATGTGGTGCTTGACGATCTGAACCTGTATTTTAATGAAAATAAATTTCTTACACTTCTTGGACCCTCAGGCTGCGGAAAAACCACTACCCTTCGTATTATGGGCGGTTTTGAGACTCCTGATAGCGGCCATGTGTTTTTTGACGGGAAGGATATCACAAATCTTCCTCCAAATAAAAGAGAGCTTAATACGGTTTTCCAAAAATATGCCCTTTTTACACATATGACTGTGGCGGAAAATATTGCCTTTGGTCTTAAGATAAAGAAAAAGAGCGGTAATTATATAAAAGACAAGGTAAAGTATGCTCTTAAGCTTGTTAATCTTGACGGCTTTGAAAACCGTATGCCGGACTCTTTATCAGGCGGTCAGCAGCAGCGTATTGCCATAGCAAGAGCTATAGTAAACGAGCCAAAGGTGCTCCTTCTTGACGAGCCTCTTGGCGCTCTTGACCTTAAGCTTCGCCAGGACATGCAATACGAGCTTATAAGACTTAAAAATGAGCTTGGTATTACTTTCGTATATGTAACCCACGATCAGGAAGAAGCGCTTACCATGTCAGATACCATAGTGGTTATGAACCAGGGCTATATCCAGCAGATAGGTTCCCCTGAGGATATCTACAATGAGCCTTGTAACGCTTTTGTGGCAGATTTTATCGGAGAGAGCAACATTTTCCCTGCTACTTTCCTTGAAGATAAACTTGTTGAGATATTTGGACATAAATTTGAATGCGTTGATACGGGCTTTGGCATCAATAAGCCTGTAGATGTAGTAATAAGACCTGAAGATATAGACCTTGTACCTGAAGGAGCCGGTACACTTGACGGCGTTGTTACAAGCCTTATTTTTAAGGGCGTTCATTATGAGATGGAAGTTGAAGCGGCAGGAAGAGAGTGGCTTGTACACAGCACAGATCTTTCACCTGTTGGCGCAAGGGTCGGTATAAAGGTTGATCCTTTTGACATCCAGATCATGAACAAGCCTGAAAGTGAGGATGAGGAGGCAGTGAAGATAGATGAAACGTAACGGTAAACTACTTGCTGCCCCGTATACTCTCTGGATGGTGGCATTTATTGTTATACCACTGTTCTTTATACTGTTTTACGGATTTACGGATAACGATTTTAACGTTACCCTTGGGAGTATCGCGCAGATCTCAAAGCCTGTAAATCTTAAGGCATTATGGCTTTCAATTGAGCTTTCGCTTATAAGTACGGTGCTTTGCCTTTTCCTTGCGTATCCGCTCGCTATGATACTTAAAGGCAAGGGCAGAAGCTCAAGCAGCTTTATTGTACTTATATTTATACTTCCCATGTGGATGAACTTTCTTTTAAGGACATTTGCGTGGCAGACCCTTCTTGATAAAAACGGAGTTATTAATACCGTGCTTTCCGCAGTGGGGCTTCCAAAACAGAACATAATAAACACACCTTCTGCCATCATTCTTGGCATGGTTTATAACTTTTTGCCATTTATGGTGCTTCCTATCTACAACGTACTTGTAAAGATAGACGACAACGTGCTTAACGCGGCAAGAGACCTTGGGGCAAATGAGGTTCAGACCTTTGTGAAGGTTACTTTGCCATTATCACTTCCGGGTATCATAAGCGGTATTACCATGGTTTTTGTACCTGCTCTTACCACATTCGTTATCTCAGATATACTCGGAGGCGGCAAGATACTGCTTCTTGGCAATGTTATCGAGCAGGAGTTTCAGATAATGAACTGGCATACAGGCTCCGGCCTTTCTATCGTGCTGATGATCTTTATCTTTGTCAGCATGCTTATTACAGCTAAATACGATAAAGAAGGGGAGGGCTCGTTATGGTAAAAAAGATCGGCAAGAATGTTTACCTTGCCCTCATCCTTATATTTTTATATGCTCCGATAGCTACGCTTGTGGTGCTTTCCTTTAATGCCAGCAAGTCAAGGGCAAAGTGGGGCGGCTTTACCTTTGAGTGGTATGCTAAGATGTTTGCAAACGAAGACATTATGTCTGCTCTTGTAAATACCCTTGTTATAGCTTTTGTAAGCGCTCTTGTGGCTACGGTTGTGGGAACTATGGCCTGCATAGCCATGAACCGAATGAAAAAACTTCCGCGTACCATACTTATGGGCATAACCAATATTCCTATGCTTAATGCAGATATCGTAACAGGTATCTCGCTTATGCTTCTTTTTATTGCCCTTAAGTTTTCACTTGGTTTTGTAAGCGTGCTTTTTGCACACATTACATTTAACCTGCCGTACGTTGTGCTTTCTGTTATGCCAAAGATCAGACAGACCAACAAAAATACCTACGAGGCGGCACTTGACCTTGGAGCCAGTCATTTTTATGCCTTCAGGAAAGTTATTTTCCCTGACATTTTCCCGGGGATCTTATCGGGCTTTCTTATGGCTTTTACCATGTCCCTTGATGATTTTGTTATCACTCATTTTACAAAAGGCCCCGGAGTTGATACACTGTCTACCAAGATCTATACAGAGGTGAGAAAAGGAATTAAGCCTGAGATGTACGCCCTTAGCACACTTCTTTTTATGTCGGTGCTTATCCTTCTTATCATAGTGAACAGAAGATCTGCAGGAAAGAAAGACATTTCGCCTGAGACTTCAAAATAAATATACTAAGGAGTTTTTAAAGAATGAAAAAGATCACTGCTTTATTATTGTTACTTGTAGTTGCCACCGGGGTTTTTGGCGGATGCGGCAAAAAGGCTGACCTGTACATATATAACTGGGGTGAATATATGGATAAGGATGTCCTTAAGATCTTTGAAGAAGAAACAGGACTTAAGGTTAAATACGACGAATTTGACACAAATGAAACCATGTATCCAAAGGTTGCTACAGGTGCTGTAAAGTACGACGTTGTGTGTCCTTCCGATTACATGATCCAGCGAATGAGAGAAGAGGATCTTCTTGCTGAGATCGATTTTAACAACATTCCGAACATTCAGTATATTGGTGAGCAGTACCTTCAGTCAAGCAGAGAGTTTGACCCTGAGAACAAATACTCAGTGCCTTACTGCTGGGGAACAGTTGGTATCCTTTACAACAAAACTATGGTAGATGAGCCTATCGACAGCTGGTCAGTTCTTTTTGATGAGAAATACCAGGACAACATTCTTATGCAAAAGAGCGTAAGAGATGCTTACTGCGTGGCTTTAAAGTATCTTGGATATTCACTTAATTCTACTAATGATGCTGAGCTTGACGCTGCCACAAAACTTCTTAAAGACCAGAAGGCAAGCGGCGTGGTTCAGGCTTATGTAGTAGATGAAGTAAGAGATAAGATGATCGGCGATAGCGCTGCAATCGGTGTTATTTATTCAGGCGAAGCTATCTATACAAAGAGAGAAAATCCAAACCTTGAGTACGTGGTACCAAAGGAAGGCTCTAACGTATGGATCGATTCCTGGGTTATACCTAAGAATGCCGAGCACAAGGAGAATGCAGAAAAGTTCATTAACTTCCTTTGCAGACCTGACATTGCTCTTAAGAACTTTGAATATATAACATATTCAACTCCAAACACAGAGGCTCAAAAGCTTATCGAAGATGAGGACATCAGAAACAGCAAGGTTGCTTTCCCTGACCCTGAAGTACTTGAGCGCTGCGAAACCTTCAAGTACCTTGGTGAAGAGTACGATGCAAAGTACAACTCACTCTGGAAGGAAGTACTTGGGGAGTAATCGATATATGATTTCACGAAAAAAGAGGCCGCTTATGCGACCTCTTTCAATTTACTTAAAATGACACAGGTACCTGGTACATGTGTAAAAAAAGGCCCCTGCCTTAGGCAGGGACCTCTTTCAAAGAGTCTACTGTGGTCTGTCTTCACCCATTACGTGAAGGAAAATCTGATTTATCACTGCATCGGGATATGGTCCTAATTTATCAAGATTATCTGACTTGATAAGACCGCCCGCCATAGAAGCATGTCCGCCGCCGTTACCCCATTCTTTAAGGGCCTCATTTGCAATCTTGCCGGCATCAACGCCTTCTGCTTCGCTTCGAACGGAAAACTTCATACCGTCCTCTCTTGCAGAATAGACAATAGCTACCTCTACCTCATTAAGCTGAAGGATGAAGTCTGAGATGATCGCTATGACAGCATCCGGGCAAGAGAACGGAATATAAGAAAAACCAACTCTTCCGAAAACTTTAATATTTTCAATGGCTGCCCCATATGCCTTAAGGTCTGCAAATTCAAGAGTATTACGCTCAAGTTTCGTAACAAGAGAGCCGTCTGAAAGAGGGAAAAGATAAGCAAATGCATCAATATCTTCCTCTGTTACGCCTCTTGTAAGCTGGGCTGTATCCATTTTAAGACCATATAAAAGAGCTGAAGCGGTAAGCGCGTCGGGCTCAATACCAAGGTCTTTGTAGTAGCCGCAAATAATGGTAGCACAAGCACCAACCTGTCTGATGTCTTTATACTTGTACTCTACTTCTTTGTAAGTAGGATGATGATCTATAGCTGCAATCTCGTCACCAACAAAGTCTGTGGTGTTTCCGCCAAGCTTCTGTGAATCGACACAGATGATATAGTCTTCCTCTTTCATAGTATCTTTAAGAGTGCCATATCCGTGTATGTCGATATTGAAAAGATCTGTCATCTTCTTTGTACTGATCTTATCGATCTTGCCCTCATAGCAAAGAGTAGATTCAACATCAAATTTCTTAAGAAGATTCTGAAGGCCAAATGCAGTAGCTATGGCATCAGGATCAGGGAAGTTATGAGTCTGAATGTAAACATGCTTTCCTTTGCATATTTCAATAAGGTCTTTAATGTCTGCCATGTGATTTCTCCGTTCTATGTAAAAAATTTCTCATTTATACTCGACTAAAGCACTATTATCTTATCACAGATCGGGGTAAAAATATATAGGCAACTTGAAACATGTGACCAAATAGCACTTTTTAGGGATTTGCACCTTTCCTCATAGTGGTAGAATGGTCTTTGGTAATATGATCACTATGTATTGGAGGATTTGAAAGATGGCTACAGAAAAGTTTACTTTTAAAGATTTACCAAAGAACCTTACAGAACTTAAAGCTCTTCCTGAGGCAAAGCTTGATACCCCTTACAAGACATGTGCACTTGCTCTTGCTGCTCTTTGTGCATACGAAAATAGTGCTGATAGTGTATATGAGATGCTTGATTTTCTTAAAGGTCCTGAAAGTGTTTCGCTTATGGAAAAGCAGTTTTTAAACGATAGACTTAAAGGAAAGTATTACAAGGCTTTTTCTTTCTTTGCAGGCGCTACTCCTGACAACGGTTATAAGCCAACCGCGCCTTATACCATCGAAGTAAGCGATAATCCATATTCATTTAACGATGAGAACTGGGCGGTCCTTTATGTAAAGAGCTCAGGCGCTGATTCAGTTAGACCTGTAAAGCTTCGTAAGAAGCCATCCACAGGGGAATGGTTCATAAATGATATCCAGTGCCTTGCAGATATAAGGGTACCGAAGGAAGAAGATCCTTGGGCATAATGCCCAATGGGTGAAGACAGACCACAGTAGACTCTTTGAAAGGGGTCCCTGCCTAAGGCAGGGGCCTTTTTTTACACATGTACCAGGTACCTGTGTCATTTTTTTACATATGTACCAGGTACATATGTAAAAAATATTTTAAAAAATATAGTTGACAAATATAATACCTCGTGATACGATGTATATCACAAAGAGATGTATAACGTTACCTGATGTATTATGTAATAGGAGGTATGGTATGGATATACAGCTAAAACGAGGCTTGCTTGATGTTTGCGTATTGGCTTCCATCAAGGATGAAGACTCCTACGGATATAAGATCATAAAAGACATGAAGCCGTATCTGGAGCTTTCGGAATCCACTCTTTATACTATCCTTAAACGTCTTGAGAACGCGAAAATGCTCACCGTTCGAACGGCAGAGCATGAGGGAAGGCTTCGAAAGTATTACCACATTACAGAGCCGGGGCTTAAACGTATAGAAGAGTTTAAGGAAGACTGGAAAGAGATCATGGCAGTATACAGGTTTATCAGCAAGGAGGACAACGTAAATGAATAAGGAACAGTTTTTATTCGAGCTTAAGTTCAGGCTTAACGGCCTTCCACAAAGCGACATTGACGAAAGAGTGCTTTTCTATTCGGAGATGATCGACGATCGTATGGAAGACGGGCTTTCCGAAGAGGAGGCTGTGGCAGCCGTAGGCTCTGTAGACGAAATAGTAGATCAGATCATGTCAGAGATTCCTTTGACAAGGATCGTAAAAGAAAAGGTAAAGCAGAAACAGCCAAGAAAGGGCTGGGAGATAGCACTGTTAATACTTGGTTTCCCGCTTTGGTTTCCGCTTCTTATCGCAGCATTTGCAGTATGCTTTTCACTTTACATCACTCTCTGGGCGGTGCTTATCGGTATCTGGGCTGCAGATCTTGGACTTGCAGTCGGAGCGGTAGCAGGTGTACTTGGAGCTATATTTTATGTGACCAAAACAAACATTATGGGAGCAATATTTGTAGCAGGTTCAGCCGTAGCACTTGCAGGCTTTGCAATCTTTATGTTTGCAGGATGCGTGGCTCTTTCAAAAGCAGCATTTATACTCACAAAGAAGATCGCACTTGGAATAAAGACAATGGTTATTGGAAAGGGGACTGAAGTCTAATGAAGAAATTACTTATAATAGCAACAGCACTTGTGGCGCTTGGAGCTGTAGTCAGCGTATTTGCCGCAAGCAGGATGAATTTTGATTTTAAGAAGCTTGATAACAGCAACTATGTGACAAATACATACGATTTTTCGGAAAGCTTTAAAAACATTTCAGTTGATACAGATATTACAAGGCTGACATTTAAGCCTGCCACAAACGGCAAGACAACCGTTGAATGCTTTGAGGAAGAAAAGCTTAGACATGAGGTCAGCGTTTCAAACGGTACTCTTACCATCAAATCCGTAAATGAGCGCAAGATATCCGATTTTTCCATGTTTTCAATGCGCAGCCCTGAGGTTACGGTTTATCTTCCTGAAAAAATTTATGAGAATCTTAAAATTGATACGGATACCGGAAATATCGATATCCCTTCAGATTTCTCCTTTAGCGAGATCGATATAACAGGTGATACAGCAGATGTAAGATGCTATGCAAGTGCAAGTGGAGATGTTAAGATCAATCTTTCGACTGGAATGATAACTCTTGACGGTGTATCTGCAAACAATATGGAGCTTGTTACATCTACAGGAATGAAGAGCCTTAAGGATGTAAACGTTAAAAACGATCTTTATATCCATAACAGTACCGGCAGCGCAAGCGTAACAGACAGCACCTGCGCAAACCTTACTTCTGATGGATCAACAGGAGATATGGATCTTAAAAATGTTATTGTAACAAATACCATGAAAATAGAGAGAAGCACAGGCGATGTAAGAATTGAAAGATGTGATGCCGCAGAGGTTTACGTTACAACTGATACCGGCAGCGTAAAGGGCTCGTTCCTTTCAGACAAGGTATTCTTTGCTTCCTCAGATACCGGCAGTATCAATGTGCCAAAGACCACAAACGGTGGAAAGTGCGAGATAACCACCGACACCGGAGATATAAAATTTGAGATTGTAAAGTAACAGATAATAACATATGTACCAGGTACCAGTGTAAAAATTTGACACATGTACCAGGTACATATGTCATTTTTTTACACTGGTACCTGGTACATATGTAATTTATTTCTGATAAAGGCTGCGGAAAAAGGCATCTCTTTCAGGGAAATCTGTGTGGTCTTTCATTTCTGACTTTCCTTTTCCTATCTGAAGGAATCTGTAGCCGTTTTCTTCCTTACATTCTTCCCAGTTAGTAAGACCTTCGCCGTTTGGATCGCCGGTTTTTACAAAGTTTGCCCAGTAGGTGCTCATGATCTTTGCGGTCTCTCTATCTTCCTTTGTCCAGTTTCTATGAGCAGCTCCTTCTCTTATGGAATCAAACATATACCAAAGATCTGAAGAGTGGTAGGCTCCGCGAAATTCGCTGTTTCTGCCGCTTGGAACCTGAGTAAAATAATAGGCAAATGTTTTGTGATCCTTGTTATTTTCAGTGGCACCCGCAGAAAGAAGGTATTTCTGGAAGGATGCATCGCTTCCTGCGCGCATATGGGCAGCCTGAGCTTTTTTATCATCGCTTATATCATAAAGCTCTGCGCAGCCTTTTTTGTATTGCTTTTCTAAGATGCCTGCTGCAGTATCCTTTGTGATTCCCATTTTATCGATGAAATCTCCTGTAAGTGAGGTGTATTCATCGCTTGTACCGCCAATGATGATATTGATGCCATCAAGGGCACCCGGGCGCGTAAGGTCAACTGATTCTTCTGTAAATACATAATTATCTACGGTGGCATTTCCGGTTAGAAATGTAAGCTCCGCAAGTCTTGTCATAGGAGCACCGCCAAAACCTGTGCCTGCGCCTTCTCTTGGCAGCAGGAGATCAGAAGTGGAAACCTTTCTGACATCTTCTATAGAAGCATTTTCACCAAATACGGTTTTGATCGCCTTATCACCGGCTTCCGCGGCGGCTTTAAGGGTAGAAAACTTTGCACCAAAATCGGCACCGTTTAAAAATCCGTTAAATCCGCTCTGTACGATTGCATTTCTAAAAAGTCCCTTTGCAAGCGGAGTGCGAAGAAGCATAGTAACCGAAAATGCTCCTGCAGACTGGCCTGCGATGGTGACTTTCTTAGGATCGCCGCCAAACTCTTTTATATTCTCGTTTATCCACTTTAAGCCGTGTACCATGTCAAGAACCGCATAATTACCGGCGTGTCCACCGTTTTCTTCGCAAAGCTCTGTAGTTACAAGCCAGCCAAGTGCTGAAAGGCGGTATTGTATAAGAACTACTATAATGCCTTTCACTGCAAGGTTACTTGCATTAAACTCAATCTCTGAAGCGTATCCGCTCGTAAAACCGCCGCCGTGGATCCAGCATAAAACGGGAAGTCCATCTTCATTTGCAGCTTTTTTTGGCGCGAATACATTTACGGCAAGGCCGTTTTCGCTGTTTCCCGGTTCGTAATCATCATCGTAATAAAACTCATCACCCCAAAAGGTACCGGGAACTTTAGAAGTTATATCCTGTAAAAACCTGTCAGGCCACTTATCACATAACCTTACGCCATCCCAGGGCGCAGGCTCTTTTGGAGCGCAAAACCTCCCCGCACCTTCAGTAGTGGCACCGATAGGGATCCCCTTAAAAACCGTAACATCTTCTCTGTCAGAAGGCACGCCTTCCACAAAGCCGTATTTTGTCTTAACCATCTTTTTAATCCTCCAAGTTTAATTCATTTACATAAATTTTAACAGAAAAAACCATGGATTGATATACGCATTTTTTGACTATGGTACCCGGTACATGTGTTATCAAAAAAAATGATAACTGAGCATGAAATTTTTTTATCAATAAAACTATTGACATAGTAGGTTGATAGGTATAATATATGACACATGATTCATTTGCAATTTGGTTTTGCAAGAGGAAGGAGAAATGAAAACATGATAAGGGAACTTATGACAAATTCAAACATGTGCATGTGTTGTTGTATGAAGCATATACCACCGGGAATGAAAAACATTTCAAGCTATATGCGCTATTTGCACGCGCATGCAAACGAGATGAAGCTTTAAGAGCACCCGGTATAGTTGAAAAACAAAAGCCGGGTGTTATTTTTTAAGCTTTAAAAGAAGGGTGATAAAAATGAAAGTAAAAGAAAAAAAGGTCGACATAGTGACCATATTGCAGATCTTAAGCGTGATCGCACTTCTTGCCTTTATGGAATATTCCGTTACAAGCGGGAAGATCAGTAAAGTCTTTCTTGCTTCGCCAAGCGGCATCTTTAAAGACCTTATAAAGACAGTAAAAGAAGGGATTCTTTTTGAACATCTTGGCATTACGCTAAAGGAAGTTCTGCTTGGCTATGTTATAGGAGGAGCGGTGGGCGTTACGGTTGGACTTTTATGGACACTGTTTAAGCCACTTGAAAAATACATGAACGTTTTTTGTTCCGCTATCATGGCGGTGCCAAAAACAGCCATCCTGCCGCTACTTATCCTGTGGTTTGGAATCGGATTTAAATCAAAGGTGTTCCTGATATTTTTATCATCGGTATTTCAGATTCTTTATAATACCGTAACAGGAACAAAGCAGTGCCCTAACGAGTATTTAAAGGTGGCAAGGGTTTTTGAGCTAAACAAGATTGAAACAGTTTTTAAAGTGCTGGTGCCGGCGGCGTTGCCTTCAATGTTTAACGGCTTTCGTATGGCGGCTGCAACAGCAATGACTACAGTGGTTTTTGCGGAGATGCAGTCTGCAAAGGCAGGACTTGGCTTCCTGCTTGCAGAATCACAGCAGCTTTTAAATACACCACGAATTTTCCTTGTGATAGTGATAGTAACAGTTATATCCGTATTACTTGTAAAACTTGTAGCTCTTACGGAATATACCTTCACTCACAGGTGGATAAAAAAATAAACCGATAAATGCCGGATAAAAAAGACAATAATCTCAAAATCGAAAGGAATAATAAAATGAAGAAAATATTTAACAAGATAACAGTACTTGGACTTATCGCCGCATTAACCATAGGAGCTCTTGCAGCTTGCGGCAGTGCAAAAAAAGAAGATAAAAACGAAAGTGCAAAGAGTACTGAGCAGACAAAAACAGTTGCAGTAAGCGAAAATGCTTCAGGCTCTAAGGCAGATGGGGAACTTCCCGTTATCAGATTTAATTCAAGCTTTGCAACAGGTATGACAGGCGCGGTAAACAACTTTGCTATTGAAAAAGGTCTATACAAGGAACTTGGTATTGAATTTGACAACGTTCAGAATGCAGATGGTTCACAGGGTAAACTCTCTCTTATAACAAGAGGTGAGATAGATATCACTGATGGTGATCCAAGCGCATTTATCGCAGGTATCAATAACGGCGTTCCTGCAAAACTTGTAGGAAATATGTGGAGATATTCAGGATGCTACTGGCTTATAGCAAATAATGATATAAAGAGTTTTGAGGACCTTCGCGGGAAAAAGATCGGTACATCGGGTGCATCAGGCGGAATGAGACTTTCAGTACTTAAGATGCTTGAAGCAAACGGTATTAAAGAAGATGAGGTTGAGCTTATTGCAAACGGTTCATATCAGAAAGCCTACGCAACACTTACATCAGGCGAAGTTGATGCAACTATTATCCATAACCCGTATGCAGAGCTTGCAAAAGTAGAAGGCGTTGGAAATGTTCTTGGAAGAGCCTGGGATTTCATTCCTGACTATTACACCGGAACTCTTATGGCAAGTGATGACGTGATAAAGAACAGGCCTGAAGACCTTCAGAGATTTATTACTGCATACTACAAAGTACATGAGCAGGTTAAAAATGAGTATTTTGACGAGTTTATCGAGTGGGGAAGTGAGTACCTTAACACAGACAAAGACGTACTTCGTGAGGCAGTTCTTTCAGAGATCGACGTATGGCTTGATTATCCTGTCATTCCTGAAGACAGACTTGAGAAGACATTTGAATACTTAAAACAGTACGGATGGATTGAAGAAAACGTTACTCCGGAAGGCACGTATACAAATGAGTTCGCACTTAAGGCAGCAGAAGAACTTGGACTTAAAGATCCTGAAAGCAAATAAAAAAGCGAGGTAATTAACATGCCGGCTATAAAGATAGAAAGTATAGATAAAATTTACGATGATCCGGATGAGGCAGGGGAGGTAAAAGCCCTCTCTGACGTTAATCTTGATATTGAAGAAGGCGAATTTGTCTGCATAGTTGGTCCTTCAGGCTGCGGAAAAAGTACTCTTCTTGAGATCGTGGCAGGCCTTTTAAAGGAAAGCAGCGGCACTGTTTACATCGGAGACAAAAAGGTAACAGGGCCAAGCAGGGAAATAGGGGTTGTTTTTCAAAATGCAGCCCTCTTCCCTTGGCGAAGCGTTAGGAAAAACATCTTATTCGGACTTGAAAACACCAAAGTAACAAAAGAAGAGAAAGAGAAGAGACTTGATTATTATCTTGATCTTATGGGGCTTAAGGGATTTGAAAACAAATATCCTGCGCAGCTGTCAGGCGGTATGAGACAGCGCGCGGGGATCGCCAGAACCCTTATAGCAGAGCCAAAGGTAATACTTATGGATGAACCCTTTTCTGCAGTTGACCATCTTACAAGATGCACGCTTCAGGAGGAGCTCATTAACATAAGACAAAAGGAAAAGAAGACCTTCTTTTTTGTAACACATGACATTAACGAAGCGGTATATCTTGCAGACAGAGTAATAGTACTTACTCCAAGACCGGGTCGCATTTTATCCGAATACAGGATAAATGTGGGATTTCCAAGAAGCAGGACCGATGCGGCCCTTTCAAGATATGCGGCGGATATTATTGCAGATATCAGCAGAGGCAAAGAAGCTTCTGACGAAGAATATATCATTTAATATGCCTTTGAAAGGGGACATAAGATGGGATTTAACGAAAAAGTTCATGCCTACATAGCTGCAAAATACTACGTTTACCTTAAAAGTGAGTTTGGGAGCAGGGGAATCGAGGCTTTTATATTTGCCACAAGGTATTACGCAGAGCAGCGCGGAAGGAGAATGGCGCTTCGTGCCATAGCAGACGGGGAGCCGCTTACATACGAAACTTACCGCAGGTACGGCGAGTGGGTAAATACGGAAGAAATAAAAGATTTAGGGCAGTCTAACCAGTCGGAAAGCATAAGCATTTCACCTGATTACGAGATACACGTAACAAGATGCCCCTGGGCAGCGCAGTTTAAAGAAATGAACCTTCCGGAGGCAGGAGTGGCTTATTGCAGCAATCTTGACCCTTCCATAGCAAGAGGGTTTAGTCCTGAGATAAAGTACAGTACGACTCAGACACTTCACGATCATGATTATTGTATCCAGAGGGTGGAAAACTCAGGCCTTACTGAAGGCGGCAGACCTCTTAAAAAAGAGGACGGGCTAAAGAGTTTTACTTATCACTGCGCACACTCTTACTGGTCTTACAGGGAGATCAGCATAGGGATTTTTGGCATAGAGGGTGAGACCGTAGCCAAAAAAGTCTTAGACGATATAGAAAAAGACTACGGTAAAGAAGCCAAAGAAAAACTTTTAAAATACGAGAAGGTAAATTTTAATATAAACAGCCCCGAACTATAAGTTTACCCGGGGCGAAAGGGAGGAAATAAAATGTCAGAAGAAAGAGCCAGGATTGGCGGCGAGTTTTATACAAGGGAAGATCTTAAAAAATTTGATGAGGTCACTCTTCGCGGAGCGCTTCACGAAAGAACACATCACGGTATAGAGGTTCCTATTTACCCAACTATCCTTAACTGGAGAGGAAAAGCCATCGAAAACTTCGGTATTGATGCAAAGCTTCTTTTTGAAGAATGGCAGGCAAGAGGATACTCTGAAGAAGATGATGATATCCTCTGGGTAAAAAGATATCTTGAATATGCAGAGCAGATAAGAAACGGTGTTAAGCCTGAAATACCTGAGGTTGGTGAGCAGCCGGAACCCTTTACAGATGAAGAGCTAAAAGTGGTAAACAAGCTCCTTTGGGGCAGAAGATCAGGAAGATCCGGCTGGAGCGATAAGTACGTGTCTGATGAGATAATAGATGCAATCTGCGATGCGGGAAGAGCGGCGCCAATAGGCTGCAATCTTGATGAGGTAAGGTTTATAGTTCTTCGAAGCGAGGAAGAAAAGAAGCTTATCTGGAGCGACGTATCTACAGAAAATGCGGTGATCATCGTTATTGCCTACGATAAGAGACCTTCAAGGATAGTAAAGCAGGATCTTCCTGAAAGAGTACCTCATAACAGAGGCTTTGACTGCGCGGCAGCAGGAGATCACATGGGACTTATGGCCCATGCTCTTGGGCTTACAAGCGTATGGCTCTCTGACAGCCCCGGACATGCAAAGGAGTTTAAAGAGGCTTACGGTCTTCCTGAAGAATTTGAGGTTGCAATGCATCTTGCGGTAGGATACGCGGCTGCAGGTTCCATTAAATCAGGAAGAGTCCCTCTTAAATATATGTACTACAGCAGAGATACAAAATAAATAATACGGGGAGAATTGATAATGGATAAAACAGAGCAAAAGATCATAGAGATAATCGAATCAAGGAAAGATGAGATCATAGCTTTTGCAAGAGATATATACGATCATGCGGAGCTTGGTTATAAGGAATATCGCACCGCAGGCAAGTTTGTGGAAAAGGTACAAAACATAACCGAAAGGACCGAAGGCGGCCTTGCCATAACAGGCGTTAAGTCCTATATAAACGAGGCTAAAAAGGACAATTTTTCTCTTGCTCTCATTGGCGAGCTTGATGCTCTTCGTATTCCTTCTCATGCTCATGCAAACCCTGAAACAGAAGGGGCGCACTGCTGCGGGCACCATGCTCAGCTTGCAGGCGTAGTGGGAGCCGCATTTGCTCTTACAGACCCTCAGGTTAAGGTAGCCCTTGACGGTCAGGTCATATTTTTTGCGGTACCTGCCGAAGAATACGGTGAGGTTGAATTTAAAAATGGCCTTAAAGCGGAAGGACGCATACAGTACGGCGGCGGAAAGTGCGAACTTATCCGCATCGGAGCGTTTGATGATGTGGACAGTGCCCTTGCTCACCACATTGCTAAAGGGATTGAGCTTGGCTCCGGCAGCAACAATGGTTTTGTATCAAAGGTAATTAAGATAAAGGGGCGGGCAGCGCATGCGGCGGCAAGACCTGAAGCAGGCATAAACGCCCTTTCTGCAGCAAGCCTTGGCCTTCAGGCCCTTGCACTTAACAGAGAGACCTTTAGAGATGAGGACAGCGTAAGAGTGCATCCTATCCTTACTAAGGGCGGAGACCTTGTAAATGTGGTCCCTGAAGAGGCAGTTATAGAGACTCTCGTAAGAGGCGGCACCCTTGAAGCATTTGCGGATGCGGCAGAAAAGACCGACAGATCCTTTAAAGCAGGGGCTCTTGCACTTGGAGCAGGATACCGCATAGAGACTATGCCGGGTTATCTTCCTGCCATAGCTCAGGAATTTCCTGCAGACCTTGTAGAGGGAGTAAAAGAGATAACAGATAAGCCATTTACCTTGCGCGGCCCCGGATTTCACAGCGGCGGATCCACAGATGTCGGTGATGTGCAGCATTTACTTCCTGTATATACATTTCACACAGGCGGCATGACAGGAGGCACACATCAAAGCGATTTTGACATCATTGACGAGGATGAGGCGTACGTGCTTACTGCAAAGATATTTGCAATCTCTGCCTACAGACTCCTTAAAGACGGAGCAAAGCTTGCAAAAGGTCTTAAGGCGGATTATAAGCCAAGATTTAAGTCAAAAGATGAATATGTGGCATTTATGGATAAATTTAACAGTGTTGAAGAAGCAGATATACCGGAAGGGGGAAAATAGATGACAGATGCAGACTGTTGCTGTCTTATTAATGATATAGAAACAAAGTGCGTTCACGGAGCGGGAGCATTTGGTACCGAAGGAATCAGACCTATCAGCATGCCGATCTACCAGACGGCGTCATTTAGCCATATAGAGCCGGGGCATAACGGAAGCGGTTTTGACTATACAAGAGAATCAAACCCTACAAGAGCAATGCTTGAAAAAACGGTAGCGGCTCTTGAAGGGGCTAAAGATTGCCTTGCTTTTGCTTCCGGTATGGCAGCGATAAATACAGTGTTTGAACTGTTTAAACCGGGAGATCACGTTATATGCGGAGATGACCTGTACGGCGGAACCGTAAGGCTTATAAAGCTTATTGCAAAAAAGAACGGAGTGGAAGTAACCTGCGTAAAGAGTGACATATCAAACATTAAAAGCGCGGTAAAGAAAAACACAAGAGCAATATATATCGAAACACCCGGCAACCCCATGATGAACATAACGGATATAGCGGAGTGCGCACGTATTGCCCATGGAATTGATGCATTTCTTATAGTTGATAATACATTCCTATCACCCTACTTTCAAAACCCGATAGCTCTTGGAGCCGATATTGTAGTACACAGCGGCTCCAAGTTCTTAGCGGGACACAATGATACCATAGCAGGATTTGTCTGCCTTGCAGACAAAGAAACGGCAGATAGGATAAGACTTCTTACAAAGACTATAGGGAACGGTCTGGCACCTTTTGATTCCTGGCTTGTGCTTCGAGGCATAAAGACTCTTTCAGTAAGGCTTGAAAGGGAACAGGAAAATGCAAAAGCTCTTGTTAAATGGTTTGAGAGCGCGGATTTTGTTAAAAAAATCTATTATCCGGGACTTGAAACACACCCCGGATATGCGGTAAACTTAAAACAGGCAAGAGGCTCGGGAGCCATGATATCTATCGAGGTAGACAGTAAAGAAAGGGCTCTTTCAATATTAAAGGGCGTTAAAGTGATCACGTTTGCGGAAAGTCTTGGGGGAACAGAAACACTTGTTACTTATCCCCTCGTTCAGACCCATCCTGACGTACCAGAAGAAGTGCGTGAAAAGCTTGGGATAAATGACAGACTTCTTAGATTTTCCGTGGGGCTTGAGAGTTCTTTAGACCTTATAAATGATATCAAGCAGGCAGCAAATACAGTTTGAAGTAAAGGAATTTATAAAATGTACGATTTTGACAAGATAATAGACAGAAAAGGCACGGGAGCTATAAAATTTGACCTTGCAAAAAAGAGAGGACACAGCGAAGATGAACTTTCCCTTTGGGTAGCCGATATGGATTTTCTTTCGGCAGATGAGATCATAGAAGATCTTAAAAAAAGGGCGGCTCACGGGATATTTGGATACACTGTTCCTGATGAGGAATATAAGCACGTTGTAGCCTCCTGGTTTGAAAAGCATCACGGTTACAGGCCAAAGGAAGACTGGTTTGTACTTACACCGGGAGTGGTATTTGGTCTTTCGGCAGCAGTAAGAGCATTTACAAAAGCGGGAGATAGCGTTCTTATACAGCCGCCTGTTTATTATCCTTTTTTTAATGTAATAAAAGACAATGACAGAGTTGTGGTTGAAAACAGGCTTAAATATGAAGGCGGAAAATACAGTATCGACTTTGAAGACCTTGAAAGAAAGCTTGCAAGTAAAGAAACGAAAATGATGATCTTTTGCACGCCTCATAACCCTGTTGGTAAAATATGGACAAAAGAGGAAGTTACAAAAGTTGCCACGCTATGCGCTAAATACGGCGTTATCCTGGCAGCAGATGAGATACACTGCGATTTTGCATGGGAAGGACACGAGTTTTACTCCGCAGCAAGACTCCCTGAAGACCTTCTTAAAAATACGGTTATATGCACTGCACCAAGTAAAACTTTTAATCTTGCGGGGCTTCAGATCTCAAATATATTCATTCCTGATGCAAAAAAGAAAGCGGCATTTGAAAGAGCAATATATATAACCGGGTATGACGAGCCGAATGCCTTTGGTTTAGTTGCATGTAAAAGTGCTTACAGCAGGGGCGAAAACTGGCTTAGCTCTGCTAAAAAGTACATAAGAGAAAATATAGATTACTTAAATGAATACGTAAAGAAAAACATACCGGAGTTATACGTAGTTCCGACTGAGGGCACATACCTTGTCTGGATCGACTTTAAGGAAACCGGTTTGTCCGGAAAAGAGCTTGATGACTTTATAAAAGACAAGGCAAAGCTCTGGCTTGATGAAGGAAGTATATTCGGCGGCGATGCAGGAAGCTTCCAGCGTATAAATGTGGCTTGCAGCAGAGAATACTTAAAAGAAGCACTAAAAAGACTTGAATTAGCACTAAAGGCCCGCAGCTAGCGGGCTTTTTCCTTCTTGCGATACTTATCCTTACACTGTTTAATAAATTTTTAAAAAAATTCAAAAAACTGTTGACATTTCTTTTCCCCTATAGTATATTAATAGAGCGCTAAGAAATAGAGCAATGCACGAGTGGCTCAGTGGTGGAGTATCGCCTTGCCAAGGCGAGGGTCGCGGGTTCGAATCCCGTCTCGTGCTCGAAAATAAAAAAGAGAGTATGCGAAGCATACTCTCTTTTTTATTTTTCAGCCGGAGGCTGATGAAGAGCCCGCAAGCGGGCTCGAAGACCTCGCGATGAGCACTTAGATGGCGCATTGCGGCATCTTACGTGCGACGCATGCAAAACACTTAGCGAATGCGTAGCATGAGCTTACGTGTTTTGTAGTCTCGTGCTTCGCGTGGGCCTGAAAGGCCACGCGACAAACCCCAACTTTACTACACCCCCTTTTATTATGTTTGCCATTATGCTAAAATTTTAAGAAAGAACTTACAAGGGGTTTATATTAATGAATTTAGAAAACAACACGATCAACAATCTCACGTTCCGTCCCATCACTTCCTCCGACAATGCCGCAATCTACTCCATAATCCGCGAAAGCCTTGAACTTGCATCACTTAACATTCCCGGCACAGCATATTACGATGAAAAGCTCTCTGCTCTAAGTGACGTATACGGCAAACCTGACAGCAAATACTTTGTACTTACAGATAGCAAAGACACTGTAGTCGGAGGCATCGGTTTTTCGCCATTTCCTTTTATGAAAGAAACGGCTGAACTTCAAAAGCTTTATCTTAAAGAAGACTTCCACGGAAAAGGTACCGGTTATGCCATGATAGCATTTATTGAAGAAGAGATGAGAAAAGCCGGGTTTAAATATTCTTACCTTGAAACCCATACGAACCTTCCTGCAGCTATCCACATTTACGAAAAGAGCGGCTACAGGCTGATAGAAAGACCAAAGGAAGTGGGGCATTCCACTATGAACAGATTCTTTATAAAGGAGCTATAGATATGAATTCAAGAGAAGACTGGATAGATGCTAAGATATCACTTGAAAATGCAGTTAAAGCTCTTGGATTTCCAAGGGAGCTTGGAGAGGTGCTTGCAAAGAATCTTGGAAGCCCAAGGGCAATGGAACGCATGAAAGCCTATCTTAATTATGTAAAGCCAAAGAAGATCGAACTTGTGATAGACGAGATGCTTGCTATATGCAGCGAGATTAACGCCTGGAAGGAAAAGAAGGAAAGTGAAGCGGCGCAGGAATCCTATACGGATTTTCTAAATTCAGACCTTCATCCTGATGAGGACGAAGAATATTAATAAGGGTTTGGGGGAAAAATAAAAATGAGCAAAGCTCTGAAACTATTTGTAATAGCCATAGCATGGCTTGTTATTGGACTTATTTTGATATTTACTGTGGGGCAGAAGCTTGCCCCAAGTGGCGGGCTTGACGCACTTGCATCTGCCATTGTCTATGTCTTTTTCTGGCGCATAATTGTATTTGTGCCGCCTTTGGTTCTTTCCTGCATTAGCCTGTTTACCTGGCTAAAAGGGAGTCACCCCGGGGCGATTAAATATGTTTTAGTCAGCGCAGGCGCGGCGTTTGTCTTTATTTTTCTTTGGAATACCTTTGGTAAAAAGCTTACAGTAACTCCTGAAAGTAACGCTAAAATGATCCCTATATACGAAACCTGGCTTGCAGAGGAAAAAGAACGCAATGCTAACTGGGGGATAAACGGCTGGACAGAACATGATTACATTTACGAGTATGTCAAAGAAAAAGTGGTAAATGACACTCTTTCTAACCTTAAAAATGCTCACCCGGGTGAGTTTGAGGAACTTAGAAAAACTTACATCAATGCAGCCATGGAAAATGTAATGGGCGGGATTAGCCATATTACAGGCTGGGAGTATGTGCGTGACATTGAGACTATTACAGGTGGTAGGAGCGACGCCCCTGATTACGGGTATCTCTTAAATAACAGCGAACTTTTGCAGGTGGCTTGGCATTATGGAAAAGAGTTAAACCGCGATCACTGGTATGACAGATATCAGTTTGGAAGTTCATTTACAAACGATTATTCTTCAACTTATCCTATGATGATGCTGTTTTATGATGACGGGACCATGGATATTGTGGCAACAGCGCCCTATGATTGAAAATAATGTAAGGATGTTTTTTATGCAAAAGAATTCTCAAATAGTTATTGTCGAGGATGACAAAGATCTTTGTGCCGGATTATGCAAGGCATTAAAAGATGAATCTAGAAGCATTGTTTCTTGCGAAAACCTAAGGGGCGCCAGGGAACAGATCTTTTTAACAAGTCCGGCATTGATATTACTGGATATCAATCTCCCGGACGGAAATGGACTAGATCTTGTCAAAGAGATTCGAGATAAGAAGTTATCATATCCCATAATCCTCTTATCTGCTAATGACACGGATGCTGATGTAGTAAAAGGGCTTGAACTGGGAGCGGATGATTATGTTACAAAGCCTTTTTCATTAAGCGTGTTAAGGGCACGCGTTAATACTCAGCTACGAAAAAGAGAGCTACTCTCAGGTGAGAACGAAGTTACCATCGGGGATTTTTCTTTTGACTTTGAGCGTATGATCTTTATGGTTAATGGAGAAGAAATCTCTTTGAGCAAGACAGAACAACGTCTTTTAAAATTACTCATATATAATCAGGGTGTCACGCTTTCGAGGGATGATCTTATAGATAGACTTTGGACGGATGGGGCTGAATTTGTTGATGAAAACGCGCTCTCTGTAGCGATAAAGCGGCTTCGTGATAAACTACATGCTAAGGATTATATCAAAACAGTCTATGGACTTGGATATATGTGGGTAAAGAATAATGAATGAATTATTGCTGACACTTGCCGGTCTCGTTACGATAATTGCTATAGCATTTTCAGTTTATAACAGCCATAAGAATAAAAAAGTCTTGGATCACATCGAAAAAATGCTGGCAGATGCTGTCAGGGGAAAATTCCATGAAGGGCAATTTTCAGAAGATAGGGAGTCTAAAATAGAATCTAAATTAGCAGATTATCTTCAGTCCTCTGTTCTTTCTGCAGAAAATGTTCGTAAAGACAGGGATAAGATAAAAACTCTCATCGCAGATATATCGCATCAGACGAAAACACCGATTACAAACCTTCTTCTCCATAGCGAACTTTTGCGAGAAACAGAATTATCGGATGATCAGAGGGAAAGCTTAGAAGTGATTGGTAAAGAAGCGGAAAAACTTCGATTTCTAATAGATGCACTTGTGAAGCTTTCAAGGCTCGAAAATGGGATCCTAACTATTGAAGCTAAAAACGATAATGTCAGAAGGCTTATTATGGAAGTGGATTCTTCTATGCGCAAGAAGGCAGAGTCAAAGGGACTATCTTTTGTGGTTACAAAAGAGGATGTAGTTGCCTCTTTTGACTATAAATGGACGTTAGAAGCTCTGAGTAATATTGTTGACAATGCCATAAAATATACTGAAAAAGGCAGCATATCTATAACGCTCAAACCTACAGAAATGTTTGCATGTATCAGTATTAAGGATACAGGTATCGGCATCGCAGAGGAGGATATTCCAAAGATTTTTGCACGGTTCGGACGGCTCCAGTCTTCTCGGGAAAAAGAAGGTGTTGGCATAGGTTTGTATTTGGCCCGTGAGATTATTTCTAAAGAGGGCGGATATATTAAGGTTAGGTCAGTGCCCGGCGAAGGATCTGAATTCCTTGTTTATCTAAAACGATAGGGATGTAAATCTTTCAAAACTGTAAGAATTCATGGAAATTATGAAAGAATCTGGAAAGATTTGAGTGAGATAATCAGTGTGTAGAAGGGAAAAGTCTACACACTTTTTATTATAAGCGAGGATAAAATATGAGTATTTTAGCAGCAAAAGACTTGGTAAAAGTATATGGGCAAGGGGAAAACGGTGTCCATGCTCTTGCAGGAGTAAATCTTGAAGTAGAAAAAGGCGAATTTTTAGCGATTGTCGGGACATCCGGTAGTGGTAAATCCACTCTCCTTCATATGCTCGGAGGCTTGGATAGACCAACATCAGGAGAGGTAGTAGTAGATAATATTCCTATTTTTAACCTTAAAGATGATGAATTGACAATATTCCGCAGAAGAAAAATTGGCTTTGTTTTTCAGGCATTCAATCTTGTTCCGGTGCTAAATGTGTATGAGAATATTGTACTTCCGTTGGAACTTGATGGCGAAAAGGTTGATAAAGAGTATGTTGAAGAAATAATTGATACCTTGATGCTGTCATCAAAAAAGGAAGTATTACCCAATCAGCTTTCCGGTGGACAGCAACAGCGCGTTGCTATTGCCAGAGCACTTGCATTTAGACCATCAATTATACTTGCTGATGAGCCAACCGGTAATCTTGATTCTAAAACAGGACAGGATGTTTTAAGTCTCTTAAAAGTTTCTGCGGATAAGTATGGGCAAACTATTGTTATGATCACGCATAATGACGAAATTGCTCAACTTGCCGACCGCATCATCAGAATTGAAGATGGACATATCGTGTCTGAGTCTGAAAGGAGATGATGTGTCTATGAAGGTTAATAACAGAAAATGCATATTCAGAATGGCAAGCAGACTTCTTTTCTCTAACAGACGAAGAAATATGATAACTATATTTGCTATTGTACTTACAGCGGTGTTGTTTACTTCATTGTTTACTATTATGTTATCAATCAATGCTTCGTATGAGAACAGTAGTTTTAGACAGCTTGGAGGATATATGCATGGAACATTCAAGAATGTCACAGCTGCTCAGGAGGAAAAACTGATTAAGCATAAAAATATTAAAGCATATGGCGAACGGATGGTTCTTGGTGTGATTGCAGACGATTCTTTTCGAAATCAATCTGCAGAGATCAGTTTCATGGATGACAACACAGCCAAGTGGTCATTCATTGAGCTTGAAGAAGGTCATATGCCTGCTAAAAAAAATGAAGTGGTGATGGATAAAGAAGCTCTTAGGCTTCTTGGATATGAGCCGGTGATAGGTGAGAACATAGAACTCACATTTGATATTATCGGAAATACAGATGAAGACAGTAAATATACCGATACATTTACCTTAGTAGGCTTCTGGGATTTTGATACCCTTAGTCCGGCTCATTATATTAATGTATCTAAAGAATATGCCGTAGAGTTTTCGCAAATTATTGAAAAAATGGGTTTTAAACCCATCAGTACTGACTTAGATGTAATGCTCTCATCTTCTGTTAACGCATGGAATAAGATGATTAAGGCTGTTGAAGACAGTGGATTCACTTATGGAGAAGAAAGTACTGAAGATAGCATAAGAATAGGTGTAAATCACGGATATACCGGGGTAAGTATGGATGACGATGAAATGCTGGAAACAGCAATTCCGCTGGGCGTATTTTTGCTTCTTGTTATTTTTACGGGTTATTTGATAATATACAATGTTTTCCAAATTTCCGTGGCTAATGACATTCGCTTCTATGGATTACTTAAAACCATAGGAACCACACAAAAGCAAGTTAAGAGAATTATAAGATTACAAGCATTAGCGCTATGCATTGTGGGAATTCCTATAGGCTTGCTTCTGGGATTTTTGCTTGGATCAGTACTTGTTCCTACTGTTATGGAAACTACGACCATGTCAAAAAATTCGTTTTCAATCAGTTCATCCCCGGTTATTTTTATTTTGGCAGCATTATTCGAAATAATCACTGTTTTAATGTCTGTAAGTAAGCCGGGGAGCATGGCCGGAAAAGTATCTCCAATAGAGGCATTAAGATTTAATGATGGCATGGATGGCAGAAAATCCAAAAAGAATACAAGAGGTGCTCGTGTTGCGCAGATGGCTTTTGCCAATACAGAAAGAAACCGCAAGAAAATTATACTTGTGTTTACTTCCTTGACTTTTTCGCTAGTTATCTTAAATACTGTTAATATGTTTGTAGGAGGTTTTGATTCTGAAAAATGGCTTGAAAAATCAATGTCTATAGATTTTATTGTTGGCAAGTATCCGTATTTTAAGTTCCAGGGAGTCGGTCAAAATTCAATTAGTGAAGATGAAATCTATCTCATAAAAGAAAATATCGATTCCGCTAAAGGTGGAATTGCATATGAAGTTGGCGGTATTCCACTTATGAAAGTAGGTGAAGAAAGATATAGAGCATACCGGGATACTCAGGCTGAGGCAATTTCTTATGTTGGCAGCGAAGACGGAATGTTTTATATGGATTGTTTTATGGAGGGAATGGATGATTACCTTATAGATAAGCTGGATGTATATGAAGGAGACGCTTCGCTTCTTAAAGATCGAAGCAACCGATACATCGCATTGATAGCATACAAGGATGAAAATGGAGAATACCCTCTTGATGAAAACTTACCGAAAATCGGTGATAAGATTACAATTGCAGAGGCAGCCTCTGTAGAGTATATTGATACAAGAACCGGTGAGATGGCGTCAGATTCTACATATGAACATCCGGAGTTCTTGGCAGGAACATATTCCGGGTTGACCGAGTATGAATACACCGTATGTGCTTATGTTAATGTTCCGGATGATATCAGTCTTAGAATGACTTCATTAGGATATAATGTTATTGCCGGCTCAGCTAATCTGAAAGAAAATTTTGGAGAAAATGTTGTGCCTGTGTTCTATGCCTTTGATACAGAGTCCATTGATGCAGAAGAAAAGGCAGAAAGCTATTTGCATAGATTAAGTGAAGAGGATTCCGGCATCACTTATGAGAGTAAAGCTGTTAAACGCTCTGAGTTTGAGGATTTTAAGAAAATGTTTACACTTTTAGGTGGAGTACTTTGCCTGATTATTGGATTTGTTGGAGTCTTGAACTTTATTAATACTGTTATGGCCGGTATTATAGCACGAAAGAATGAAATCGCAGTTCTGCAAGCAATAGGGATGACCGGAAAACAGGTTAAAGAGATGCTCATAATCGAGGGCATGATATATACGGTTGGATCAGGCTTTTTAGCGCTCATCCTTTCTCTGCTTTTTATACCGGCAGAAAATGGAATAGCGAACAGTATCTTTTGGTTTTATTCTGATCATTTTTCTATCACGCCGGTACTGATTTTTATACCGATTATGACATTACTCGGTGTATTGGTTCCACTGATCTCATACAAGGGACTCTCTAAGGCAAGTGTTGTGGAAAGAATTCGTGAAATCGGATAAATAGGACGAAGAGCCAACCACAGGGTTGGTTCTTTGTTGATACGAAAGGGAAAAAGTATAATGACTGAATTTCAGGTTAACATTAATGGCATAGATATAAATGCCAAGTACTCTGATGATGAGATAACAGGTATTTTTGAGCCGCTTCTTAAAAAACTTACTGAGATACACAAAGAAAAGGGCAGGAGAGTCCTTGTCTTTCTAGCTGCCCCTCCGGGAGCAGGGAAAAGCACCCTTGCAAGCTTCCTTGAGCATCTTTCAAAGAAAAGAGCTGAGTTTGAAAATCTGCAGGCTATCGGAATGGACGGATTTCACAGAAGGCAGGAATATCTTCAGACCCATTCTCTTATCAGAGAAGGTAAAGAAGTCTCTATGGTTGAGGTAAAAGGGACTCCCGAGACTTTTGATCTTGAGAAGCTTGAAAATGCCATAAAGATTGTTTTGAATGATAAAACCTGCGGTTGGCCGGCATACGATAGGCTACTCCATAATCCTGTGGAAAATGCCATAACTGTAGATTCTGAAATTGTTCTTCTTGAGGGAAACTACCTTCTTTTAGATACAGAAGGGTGGAAAGAGCTTTCTGATTATGCAGATTACACCATCAGTATCAGTGCAAATGAAGATATGCTTAGGGATAGGCTTGTCACAAGACGTATTGCGAGCGGACACGAAAAGGAAAGTGCCGCAGCCTTTGTGGATTTCTCCGACATGTACAATGTAAGGCTTTGCGCGGAGCACTCAAAGAAGGCCGATCTTATGCTAAAAGTGGATGCAGATGGCAATTTTAATGAATTTAATTTCAGTGAAAATGAATTCATTAAAAATTGACGCCTAAACATGTTTGTGCTATAATTTTAATGAATCAGATTTCAGTGAAAATATTTTCATTAAAATATAAGTGAGGCGAGTAATAATGTTTGTCGCTAGAAAAGATGAATTAAATAAAATAAATGAGGCACTTAAACAGCCGGGAAATGCTGTGTTGATATACGGTAAAAGGCGTGTTGGTAAAACCAGACTTATTCAGGAGGCGCTTTCTACTCAGAAGAAACCTTTTGTTTATTACGAATGTAAAAAAGGTACGATAAAGGAAAATGTTGATGCTTTTACTAAAATGCTTGCCGAGCAGAAAATAGTTGATTTTCTGCCATCCTTTGATAATTTTGTGGACGTGTTTGCATTTATGAATACGCTTTCCGGGGGATACGTGGTAGCTATAGATGAGTACCCATATCTTAGTACATTTACCGACAGCCAGATCGTAGATTCGGACTTTCAAAATATTATTGATAATCGCCTAAAGAATATCAGTCTGATACTATCCGGCTCTCAGATCAGCATCATGAAAGATATGCTTAGTGAGGGAAACGCTCTCTATGGACGTTTTGAAACAGTGATTCATCTTCATGAGCTCACTTATAAAGAGGCTACAGCTTTTTATCCTTCAAAAAGTCCTTATGAAAAAGTGGCCTTTTACAGCGTTTTTGGTGGTTCTCCTTTTGTGTTGAATCAACTTCGTGAAGACGAAACCCTCGAGCAAAATATTGTCAGAACAATACTTTCTGATAATAATCCTGTAAATCTTTATGCGTCAAACATGCTTCTTACAGACTATGTAAACGCTGTTAATGCAGAAAGAATACTTGCCGTAATTGGAAATGGCAAGAAAAAATACAGTGATATTGAAAGCAAGCTATTTTCAAGCAATAACGGTAACCTGGCAAAGCAACTCAAAACCTTGACTTCGATAGAACTAGTGCGCCAGGTATCACCTATAAATAAGCCTAATGACGCAAAAAAGAGGTATTATGAGATAGATGATAATCTCATTCGTTTCTATTATGCTTATGTTTACAACAATAAGAGCTCTCTGCAGATGCTTGGCGAGCAGACTTTTTACAATGAGATGATAGCTGACACTTTGACAAAGGATTTTATCCCAAGAAGATTTGAAGACATATGCCGTTCCTTCTTTGCCGATCTTGCAAGAGCCGGTAAACTTAAGGGAATTACCAATATTGGCACATATTATTACGATGATGTTAAAGCTCGTAAAAGCGGTGAGTTTGACGTGGCTCTTGAGTATAAAGGTGAGTACGAAATCTACGAAGCCAAGTTTTTTAAAGGACCTATGCAGCTTGATGATATACATCGTGAAGCAGAGCAGATAAAAGACATTAACGAGATAAAGATTAGAAAACTAGGTTTTATCTCGATTAACGGCTTTGAAAAACAAGAAGATGGTTATAGCTATTATACAGGAGAAGATTTGTATAATTAAGTATTCATAGGGACAATTCCTAAAAAGGGAACTGTCCCTTATAATAAAGAGTGGGAGTCGGAAAATGAAAATTGCTAATGGAATGGATTTTATAAATGACGAAAGAGTCATAGGAAAGTGGAAATATCTCGGTTATTCCGAGGATAAAAACATAAAAAGCACAGATAACCTTATATTTGAAAATGCACCTTACAAAGAAATATATTTTCTTCCAAACGGTGAACCGTATTGGATTTTCGAAGGTTGGACAAAAGGCTATCTGACTATCTGTCGTGGCGGGGATGCTCCAATACTGACATATTCTTATGATATTTATAATGTAGACGGGAATGATCATTTGTTTTTTCGCAAAGATGATAGGACAGAAGTTTTTGTAAAGGAAAACAGCGAAATATATGACAGAGCAACTTTAGGAAGACATGATAATATTGATGTTGACTTTATTGACGATGAAAAAGTGCTGGGAAAGTGGCATTCCGTCGGATATGTTGAAAATATAGTTGATTTTGTTCCATCGGCTTCAAAGAATGATTTTTATTTAAAATCAGTGGAATTTAAACCGAATGGACAGCTCATTCAGGAATATATGGATGATACATGGAATGATAAGTGGACAAATGGACTTGTTATAAGTTTACACAGATCAACGGCCGCTCCGTATATTATTAAGACAATCAACGATAGGGAATATCTTTTTATGGAATGGAGAATGGGCAACTACATTTATGGTGGCTGTGATCCTGACTATTATGTGTTTGGGCGCTAAAGGGATGTTTATTAAATAAGATAATAAATAAAAAAGGATTAAAAGGAGAAGAAAAAATGGGAATTAAAATGCCTTTTGTCAGCGAGATCGCTCCCGATACGTTTGTTATCAACGAGTTTGGTCTTGCGGCAATGTATCTTGTAGTAGGGGAAAAGCGCGCGCTTCTTGTGGATACCGGATGCGGTGTATCAGATGTTAAAGGACTTGTGGAAAGGCTTACTGATAAGCCTTACGACGTATTCCTTACCCACGGTCATCTTGATCATGCAGGCGGCGTTGGAGCTTTCGATAAGATCTATGCAAATGAGCGTGATTTTGAAATGATCAGAAGTGTAAACGCCGATGAACTTCGTAATTATTGCGATAATCTTGGGAAACAAGGCGGCTATGACGTGTTTGATTATAGCCCTGATATGGTAAAACAGATCACGAAGTTCCCTGAGATGATAAATGTGGATGACGGTTATGTATTTGACCTTGGGGGCAGAACCTTAACCGTTATCGCAGTTTCAGGACATACCCCGGGCGGACTTGCTCTTCTTGATGAAAAAAACAGGATCCTTATAAGCGGCGACTGTGCAAATGTAAACACTCTGGCACTTTGGGGAACAGTTGAAGAGATGAAAACCGGTTTTGAAAAGCTTAAAAAGCTATCAGATAAGTTTGACCAGAACTGGAACGGTCATGTTGGCTATGCAGGCATGCCATTTATATGCTCTCAGCCAAAAACAGTGATCGACGACCTTATACATATCTGCGACCTTATCTTAGAGGGTAAAGCAGAGCCAACGGAAAGTAATTTTCTTGGCCGAACCGTAACAGGCGTAAATTACGGAGCCGCAAGGCTTGTTTATGACCCTGACCACATCAGAAAATAACCAAAAGGAATAACCAAAAGGGACAGTTCCTTTTTAGGAATTGTCCCTTTGAATTTCTTAAACTTCTTTAAGGCGCAGCGCCATATATTCGCGCCCGGGCATCGGTACGGTATCCATGCCGCCGAATGTGCCGAGTTTTTCTATAGTCATGTTCCAGGTATCGATTAGTTCAACCTCATATTTTTTAGCTGGGTCCATAAAGAGAGTACGAGATGACGGCCTGCCAAATCCAAAATAGTGAAGTGTATAGCCCGGAGCACCTTCGGCCTCTGCTATGGTTTCATCAAACATGCCCGGCTTATACACAAGGTTTCCTGTTCCCGGCGTTTCTTTAAGTATCTTTAGAAGGAACTTAAATCTTTCAGGGCTTTCGCCGTATAACTTTCCGCCATGACTCCACCAAAGAACATCGTTATGACCTTCGAAGGTTTCGCCGTGTCCTGCATAACCGCCACGAAGAAAGGCTTCCCAGAAACGTCTTGTAAGCTCCTGACCGCTTATATTTCCCCAGCCCATGCCGATATTGCCTTCATAAGCTATCTCGTCCCAAACAACAGGCTTACCAAATTTTTCTATAAGGTGATCTGTGTATTCAACGTGTCTATAAAGGTCTACTCGCTGGCTTGAAAGATGGGTTATCCACGGTCTGCTGCTATCATATGGCTTTGTGCAGTGGTGAATGCCGCGAAGATGGTTATATGGATCCTCTTTGCACACGATTTCAGCGTATCTTTCCCAGTCAGCAATCTCTTTATTTGACATCAGGTCATATTCATTTGCAAATGACCACCAAACATTACGATAAGCCGCGTATCTCGCTACAACGTATTTCAGATAAAGATCGTCAGCATCTTTGTCCATGGCAGCAAAACCCCATCTGTCGTAAGGATGGAAGATGATAATGTCGGCTTCGATGCCCATTTTGCAAAGCTTTTCGATTACGTCATCAAAAAGTTTAAAATGATCGGGGTTTGGCTTATAGTAATTAAATCCCATGATCGGATATTTTTCTACCGGCGGGAACATTGGTCCCTTCGGGTCTTTAACAAGGCCTTCGCCATTTCCTTTTTCGTATGGATAGCGGCAAGGCTCAGTAAGGTTATAAAGATAGTGCTTTGGGAAAATGCAAAAACGGATTTTGTTAAACACGTTTTCTTTAAGTGTCTCAAAGGTCTCAGCCCGTCTTTCTTCACCCTGCAATACCCAGGCATAGCAGGTGGTACCTATGGAGTAATAAGGGGAGCCATCTTCGTATGCAAGATGAGTTCCCTTAACACGCACAGATCCGTGATTACCATCACTTGGGGCGGTAACCTCGAACTCGCCTTTAAGCGTTACCTCGTCACTGCCTGATTTATAGTTTCCGCTTATCTCGTAGGAATACTTTCCTTCATATGATGGCATAAAACGTACTTTATAAACGCCGTCTCCATAATAAAAACCACGCACCTGTACGCTTTCGTCTGGTCCGGTAAAGATGCCTGTTATTTCGCAGTCTGTAAAAGGATTGCCTGTGGCAATTCCTGTATCTGAGACTTCAAAAAGTCCCCATTTTTCAATCTTTTCCATACTTTTAATCCTTTCTTTCGGTGATGCACTGAAAAACTCACGGTAACGCCCGTGAGTTTTTAGCGGATTGATTTGCGTTCAAAAACCGGACAAAAAATGCGGAATTTGACCAGGCAGGCACCGTCAATTAGTCCTTCAAAACAAAATCTCGGCAAATCCTTGACTTAGTCAAAAACCTCAGGCCTTCTTAGTGATCAGCTTCGGTGTTTCCTTCCTGCCAAAGAAATTGGCACTGCCGATCTTAAAGAGCACCTGAATGGTCTTACTCATCATCTTCTTGTCCTGCTCATCCATATGGGACATGGTCTGAATAACCTTCTTTATGGCAGGGAGTTTCTTTGCATCAAACTCTTCTGTGGTATGAACTCCCGAAGAATTAAGAAGTCCAAAAAGATTGTCAACAAAAGCCTTAAGCTGATCGTCGTTCATAGAGCCTATCCATTCGTGAAGAGTTTTGTCTATAATTTTGCTGCCTTCATCGGTGCCGTTTAGCTTAACAAACTCCGGTCCCATTACATCCCAGGAGTAAGGGTTGTGCTGCATGATACCGTTTTCCGAGCTGTGGATGACAATGTATGGCTCTTCGTGTTCAAGGAGCATACCGACAATGGAAGACTGTGGCACAAAAGTGTGAACCTTGCCTATAATAGCACTGTAGGATTCTTCAGAAACCACTTTTTTATTAAAGCCCGGGCCGTCGTCATTATATACGTCAAGGATCTCATCCTGAATCTCCTTGCCGCAAAAAGCAGCGGCATAAACCGCAAGATTGCCGCCTTTAGAGTGACCGCCCACACGAAGAGGGAAAGGAAATGCGCCCGCGATCTCCTGCAAATATTTAACAGCAGCAAGCTGGGCAGGGACATGGGCCATAAAAGAAAGATTAAAATTCTCCTGCCAGCCCACTATGGAAGTGTCGGTGCCGCGGTAGCACACAAAGGCACAGCCGTCATCTGTGAAAAATGTGGCAGCAGCAAACTGCTCGGCTTTTTCTCTGTCAACTTTATTAATATATCTTGAGATCTTGGTCTTGCCAAACCTCTTGCTGCCTATGAGCTCCTTAAGAAAAAGTCTGTCATTTGGAGTGTCGGACGTAACATTTTCGGATATTTTATCATCGATCGTCGTGGAGTTAAGGAGTTTTGCCGCTACGTCGGCAACGGTAAAATATTCCGTGTATTTGTCAGGTGTGATTATCTTATCAAACTTCATGTAGACAAGCTGTGAAAAGATAAGATTATCTACCTCATTAAAAGGAACTTTCTTAAAACTAAGGTCTCCGCGCCAACGAATGTAATCAATAAAATTAGCCATATTTTATGTCCCTCCTTCAGCCATAAGCAAGATTAATCAATTTTATTTGTAAATATAACTATACGCCTTTTGATTTTTCTTTGCAAGATAGCCTATTTATGTTATTCTTTTATGAGAGATTTTGGAAACTTCTACTGCGAAAGGGAGGAAACGAAACCTATGATCATTAAAAACGGACATGTCATCGATCCCGGTACCGGAACGGACGGAATCTTTGACGTTTTGATCAAAGATGGAAAAATAGTAAATATTGGAAATGTGACGGATGCTGATGAAGAAGTCATAGATGCATCCGGTCTCTACGTATTGCCGGGATTTGTTGATATGCATGTTCATTTCAGAGATCCCGGTTTTGAATATAAAGAAACCGTAGGTACAGGTTCAAAGGCGGCTGCAAGAGGCGGCTACACTACAGTCTGTACCATGCCAAATACAAAGCCGGTTATGGACTGCCCTTCGCACCTTAAGCTTCAGCTTGAAAAGATCAAAAATGAGGCAGTAATAAATGTTCTTCCCGTAGGTGCAGTCACCATGGGCCAGGAAGGGAAAGAGCTTTCAGATATTTCCGGCATGAAAAAGCTCGGAATATGTGCTATAAGCGAAGACGGTAAATCTGTTATGGATTCGGGGCTTTATGAAAAAGCCATGAAGATAGCAAGGCTTGAAGGCCTGCCTGTGCTTGCCCATTGCGAAGATAAAAACCTTGTTGCAAAAGGTGCCTTAAATGCGGGAGCTGTAGCAGCAAGGATCGGTGTACCGGGGATTACAAACTCTGTTGAAGACATTATTGCGGTGCGAGATGTAATGCTTGCAAAAGACACGGGGGCACAGCTCCACCTTTGCCACTGTTCTACGGAAGATTCAGTTCGTATAGTAAAAGAGGGCAAGGAAGCGGGAGTAAGGCTTAGCGCCGAGGTGTGCCCGCATCACTTTACCCTTACGGAAGATGATATTCCGGGAGATGATGCAAACTTTAAGATGAATCCGCCCCTTAGAAAAAGAAGGGATGTGGAGGCACTTAAAAAAGGCCTTAAAGACGGGATAATCGAAGTGATATCAACAGATCATGCGCCTCATTCAGCAGAAGAAAAGGCAAAAGGAATTGCCCAGGCGCCTTTTGGCATAGTAGGCCTTGAAACTGCCTTTGCTCTTTCTGTTACAGAGCTTTTAAGGGGAGGAGTCCTTACAAAGGCCGAGCTTGTTAAATGTATGAGCACAAATCCTGCAAGGATCCTTGGCATTGAGGCCGGAACTCTTAAAGAGGGGGCACCAGCAGATATAGCTATAGTAAGCTTTGACGAAAGCTACATCATAGACTCAAAAGAATTTGCTTCAAAAGGCAAAAATACACCATTTGACGGCAGAAAGGTGTATGGAAAAGTAAAGAAAACAATCTGCGGTGGCAGAGTGGTATATAGCGAAGGAGAGTAAAAGATGATAAACGAACTCATTAAAAAGATAGTAAAAATGGAGGCTCCTATAGTAGTGGGCCTTGACCCTATGGAAAACTACATTCCGGAGTGCGTTAAGAGCAAGGCATACGCTGAATTTGGCGAGACACTTGCCGGCGCCGGAGAAGCAGTATGGCAGTACAATAAAGCTCTTATAGATGCGGTAGCAGATATCGTACCTGCAGTAAAGCCGCAGATCGCCATGTACGAGCAGTTTGGCATCGAAGGTCTTATTGCCTATAAGAAGACTGTTGATTATGCAAAAGAAAAGGGACTTGTGGTAATAGGCGATGTAAAGCGCGGTGATATCGGCTCAACTTCTGCTGCTTATGCTACTGCTCATCTTGGAAAGGTAAAGGTTGGAAATAACACCTTTGCAGCCTTTAATGAAGACTTTGCCACAGTAAACCCATATCTTGGAACTGATGGTATCAAGCCTTTTGTAGATGTATGTAAAGCTGAAAAGAAGGGTATCTTTGTACTTGTAAAGACTTCAAACCCATCAAGCGGTGAGTTTCAGGACAGACTTATAGACGGAAGACCTCTTTATGAGCATGTGGCAGATAAAGTATGCGAGTGGGGAGCTGACGCTATGGGAGATGCTTACAGCTATGTGGGCGCTGTTGTTGGCGGAACTTACCCTGAGATGGGAAGAGTCCTTAGAAAAGCTATGCCAAAGACATTTATTCTGGTACCGGGTTACGGCGCCCAGGGCGCTAAGGGCGCAGACATCGCTCCTTACTTTAATGCAGACGGTCTTGGAGCAATCGTTAACTCTTCAAGAGGCATTATAGCCGCATACAAGCAGGAAGCCTACGCAAATTACGGCGATGCGGGCTTTGCGGATGCAGCAAGGGCAGCAGCACTTGCCATGAAAGAAGATTTAAAACAGGCATGGATGAAATAGGAGAAAATATGAAAAAGAAGATACCTTGCCGTGTCCTTGAAAATAAGGAAATAGCAAAAGATATTTTTGACATGAGAATAGACGCAAAAGATATAGCTAAAGAGGCTAAATGCGGACAGTTTGTGGCACTTTACAGTAAAGATAAAAGCCGTATGCTTCCCCGTCCCATAAGTCTTTGCGGTATCGACAGGGAAAAAGGCGAATTACGCCTTGTTTTCCGTATCGCAGGAGCAGGAACAGCTGAGTTTGCAAAGCTTACTGCGGGAGATGATATAGAGGTTATGGGGCCTCTTGGCAACGGTTTTACGGATTTTGGCAAAAAAGCGATCCTTTTTGGCGGCGGAATCGGAATCCCGCCTATGCTTGAGCTTGCAAAAAGCCTTAAAGAAAGGCCTATCGTTGTACTTGGATACAGAGACGCAGAGAACTTCCTTGCGGATGAATTTGCAAAAGTCGCTGACGTATATATTGCCACAGATGACGGAAGCGTAGGAACAAAGGGCAATGTTATAGATGCAGCTAAGGCAGCAGGGCTTAAAGGCGAAGTGATCTACGCCTGCGGACCTACACCTATGCTCCGCGGAGTAAAGGCTTTCGGAGAGGAGCTTTGCGTTCCGACTTATATCAGTATGGAAGAAAAAATGGCCTGCGGTATAGGTGCCTGCCTTGCCTGTGTATGCAAGTCAAAAGAAACAGATGAGCACACAAACGTACACAACAAGCGTATCTGCAAAGAAGGCCCGGTATTTGAGGCAGGGGAGGTAGAGCTATGATAAATATGAGCGTTGATCTTGCAGGCGTTACCTTAAAGAACCCTGTTATGACGGCTTCGGGAACCTTTGGCTCAGGGGCTGAATACAATGAATTTGTTGATATCTCAAAGCTTGGAGCAGTAGTAACTAAGGGCGTAGCAAATGTGCCTTGGCCCGGTAACCCAACCCCACGTATAGCTGAGGTTTCATCAGGTATGCTTAACGCTATAGGGCTTCAAAACCCCGGTATAGATCTTTTTTGCAAGCGTGATATTCCGTATTTAACTGAGAGAAATGCCACCATAATGGTGAATGTATGTGGACATACAACAGAGGAATACGTAGAAGTTGTGGAAAGACTTGCAAATGAACCTGTTGATCTTCTTGAGATCAATATTTCCTGCCCTAACGTAAAAGAGGGCGGTATTGCCTTTGGGCAGAATCCTAAAGCAGTAGAAGCCATAACCGCAGCGGTAAAAGCAAAGGCAAAGCAGCCGGTTATCATGAAGCTTTCTCCAAATGTAACAGATATTACAGAAACCGCAAAGGCAGCAGAGGCCGGCGGAGCAGACGGCCTTTCCCTTATAAATACCCTTACAGGTATGAAGATAGACATTAACAAAAGGACATTTGCACTTGCAAATAAGACCGGCGGACTTTCAGGTCCTGCCATAAAGCCTGTTGCTCTTCGAATGGTATATCAGACCGTAAATGCGGTAAGAATACCTGTTATCGGCATGGGCGGTATCGCTAATGCGCAGGATGCTCTTGAATTTCTTATGGCAGGCGCAAAGGCAGTAAGCATTGGAACAGCAAACTTTGCTAATCCTTATGTAACTATGGAAGTTATTAATGGAATAGAAGATTACTTAAAAAAGAACAACATATCCGATATTAATGATATAATAGGATGCGTAAAGTAATTTTGTATAGTTTTTTTGCGAGGTAATCTATGGAACTTCGTGTACTTAAGTATTTTCTTGCGGTAGCAAACAAAGAAAGCATTTCTGCGGCGGCTGAAAGCCTTTTTATCTCACAGCCGACCCTTTCAAGACAGCTTAAAGAACTTGAGGATGAGATAGGAAAGCCTCTTTTTATAAGAGGCCCGAAGAAGGTTTCGCTTACCGATGAGGGAATTCTGCTTAAAAAGAGGGCGGCTGAGATCCTCGGACTTGTGGAAAGAACAGAAAACGATCTTAAACTTTCTGAAGGCTCGGTATCAGGCGTGGTTCATGTGGGCTCAGGCGAAGGTGACAGCTTTAGCTGTATAGCAAAGTGTATCGGTCTTACAAGAAAGAAGCACCCGGGTATTCAGTTCAGGGTATCGGGAGGAGATTCAAAAGAACTTCTTGAGCAGCTTTCCTATGGATCTCTTGATTTTGGCCTTGTGGTAGATGAGGTTGATGAAAAGGAATATAACAGTATTCCCCTTAAGACTAAGGATGTCTGGGGAGTGCTTATGCGAAAAGACTGCCCGCTTTCAAAGAAAAAATGTATAGTTCCCGAAGATCTTAAGGACGTACCTCTTATTGTTTCAAGAGCTGAGATGCTAAAAAAAGAAAACATAAAGAAGTTTGGGCTTTTTGAAGATAACAAAAATGTAGTGGCATCCTACTCGCTTTTATATAATGCAGAGCTTATGGTAGAAGCAGGGCTTGGGTATGCTATATGCCCATACAACATAGAGAATACAAAAGGCTACGAAACAATATGCTTTGTTCCGTTTAAGGGTGCCAAAGAAGTTAATTCTTATTTTGCATGGAAGAAAAATCAAACCTTTTCAAAGGCTGCAGCCGCATTCCTTGATCAGGTAAAAAACTGTCTTAATATATAAACAGATATAAAACGTAACTCCCCCGCTTAAGATAAGCGGGGGAGTTTTCTATAAAATATAAATCCCTATTTAAAATATCCGATGAAAAATGAATTATTTTGTAATATCTGAACCAAAATACTTTTCTGAGATCTTTGAAAGAGTACCGTCAGCCTTCATAGCTGCGATAGCTTTGTTTATCTCTGCACGAAGAGTATCATTGTCAGCACCTTTTTTAAGAGGAATTGCATATTCTGTAGCCTCATCTTCTGTAGCTGCTACCTTAAGACCTGTTTCGCCTGTGGTGTTAAGGTAATCCTGTACGGAAGTGTTGGCATTGATAGTAGCATCTGCTGTTCCGTTAAGTACAAGTTCCATTGTCTCACCAAGAGAAGGAACGTTGATAACGCTGGCTCCGTTTGCCTCGCCTTTTTCAGCGTATGTAGAACCAACTGAGTTGGCTGTTTTCTTGCCGTTTAATGACTCAAAAGAAGTGATCTCTGTGTTGTCTGCCTTTGTAACAAGAACGGCTCTGTCATATGCGTAAGCATCAGAAAAATCAAAGGTTCCTTTTCGGTCTTCTGTGATGTCAACGCCGTTTGCCATCATGTCGAAAGTTCCCTGACTTACGCCTGTAAGGCCGCCGTCAAAATCAACTTCCTGAAAATCGGCTTCAACGCCAATGCGCTTTGCGATCTCTGCTGCGACTTCCACATCAAATCCAACGAGATCGTTGGTAGTCTCATCGTGGTAGGTAAAAGGAGACCAGCAGCCTTCGGTAGCGATGGTGATCTTACCTGCCTCTTTTACTCTTGCAAGATGGTCTGCTTCGGTCTTTTTGCTGCCACAGGCTGCAAGAGTAAGCATTGATGCTGCAAGAATAAGTGTAACGATTTTACGTCTCATATAAAATCCTCCCTAATTATTTTTATTTATGAAATCTTACGCATCGATATTTTCCATGCGAAGAAATTCTCTTGTTCGTTCTTCCTTTGGATTTTCAAAGAATTCTTTGGAAGGTCCTTCTTCCACTACAACGCCGTTTTCCATAAAGATAACGTGGGTGGAAACATTTTTTGCAAAGGACATTTCGTGGGTAACAACAACCATGGTCATGCCTGATTCTGCAAGGGATTTCATGGTCTCAAGTACCTCGCCTGTAAGCTCAGGGTCAAGAGCTGAGGTGGGCTCATCAAAATAGATGATCTCAGGGTCTGTAGCAAGGGATCTTGCTATGGCAACTCTTTGCTGCTGGCCGCCTGAAAGCTGGGCAGGATAGTAATTTGCGTGATCAGCCATGCCGACTTTTTCAAGCATCTTCATGGCTTTTTCCTTTGCCTCGGCCTTTGGCATTTTTCTTGCGGAAGTAAGTCCTAAGGTTACGTTACTTAGTACGGTTTTATTTGAAAACAGGTTGTAATTTTGAAAAACAAAACCTGTATGACGGCGAAGAGCCGCGATTTCTTTTTTGTCTGCATTTGCAAGGTCGTAAACCGTACCGTCCATAGTCATGGTCCCTGCATCTGCTGTCTCGAGAAAATTGATACAGCGGAGCATGGTTGTCTTTCCGGAACCGGATGGGCCGAGTACCGCGATAACGTCGCCTTTCTCTACGGTAAGATCTACGCTTTCAAGGACCTTAAGGTCACCAAAGCCCTTTTTAAGTCCTTTTACTTCAAGCAGTGCCATGCCTTAAGACCTCCCTTCGTTTTCGCTCGTCTTATCAAATCTGCCAAGGCGCTTTTCGGTAAGACGTTGAATATAACTGATAAATGTGGAGAAGAGGAGGTAAATAAGGGCTACCTCAAGGTATAGAGGAAGGAACTGATATGTTCTTCCTGCGATCTGTCTTGTGGCAAGAAACATCTCTGCAACTGTGATATTTGAGGCAAGAGAAGTATCTTTTACCATACTGATAAGGGAGTTGCCAAGGGCCGGCACCGCTGTACGGAAAGCCTGAGGCAAAACCACATGCCACATGATGCTTACATAATTCATGCCAACGCAATAGCCTGCTTCAAGCTGACCTTTAGGCACGCCTTCAAGGCAGCCTCTAATGGTTTCAGCGCAATATGCACCCTCATTGATGGCAAATACGATTATTGCAACGGTAAAACCGCTCGCTTTAAAACCAAGAGCGGAAGAACCGTAATATCCAACCATAAGCTGAACAAGAAGAGGTGTTCCTCTTATTATCCAGATGTAAACCCTGGCGATCTGTGAAAGCACAGGCACCTTTGCGTACTGTATAACAGCAACGATAACAGCTATTATAACCGCAAAGATAAAGGAAATTATCGTAAGAGGGACTGTCATGGCAAGTCCCGGTATAAGTATTTTTGTAAACGACTCAGCGAGTAATTTTAAAGTATCTGCGGACATTTATATCTATCTCTTTTCAAAAAGCAAAATTTCTCTGTATAACATAAACATGTTAGCATCTTACAAGTATAAAAACAAATACCTATAGATGATGGAATGCCATACCTAAAAGGCATAGCAAAGACACAAAACAAATGAAATCAAATGCCGGGTATGTTTGTCTTTTACTTTACATTCATATGTGTTATACTTGTGGAAGTTTATCGGTGCATTTTCATTTTGAACGCACCGGATATATGAAGGGTTCTTATGAAAAACAATAGATTTATAAAGGTAATTAAAAAATTGATGCTTATCGGTGTGATCTGTTTTCTTTTGGTTATAGTACTTCCTAATGCCATAGTGGTACTTGGCAGCATTTCTCATATTACGGATACACCTGATGATAATTACGAATATACACTTGTGCTCGGAGCAGCTATATGGGGCGGAGAGCCAAGCCCGATGCTGCGTGACAGATTAAGCAAAAGCGTTGAACTATACAAAGACGGAAAGACAAGTATTCTTTTTATGAGCGGAGATAATGAAAGAGATTTTTATGACGAGACCACAGCCATGAGAAGATACGCCACAGATAACGGAGTACCTGAAGAAAATGTGAAGTATGACGATTATGGGCTTTCCACTTACGATTCCATGTACAGGGCAAAAAACGTATACGGAATAGATAAGATGATAATAGTAACACAAAGATATCACATGTATAGAGCCGTATATATAGCAAGAAGCCTTGGTATAGATGCTGTGGGTGTCCCTGCGGAAAACATAAAGTATACGGGAAGAGAAGCAAGAGAAGTAAGAGAAATACTTGCTAGGTGTAAGGACTTTGTAAAAAGTATGATCAAACCAAAGTCAAGTTATACGGATTAAAAAACGCCGACGCTGATGCGCCGGCGTTTTTTTTAGTTTGTTGCTCCGTACTGAGCGTAATATTCGTCAAGTGCTGCCTTGATCTTATCATCGATAAGCACGCTGCCGTTTACCTCTTTGCCGTAAAGGTAAGAAATAACCTCTTTCATGTTGACTATGGCGGCGGTAGGGAAGCCATAAAGGTCTGAAACTTCATCAAGAGCACTCTTTTCGCTCTTGCCGCGCTCGCAGCGGTTAAGAGAAACTATAAGTCCCTTTACCTCAACATCTGCCTGGGATTTAAGTATAGGGAAGGTCTCTTCAATGGATTTGCCGGAGGTTGTAACATCTTCGATCATAACAACGCGGTCTCCGTCATTAAGCTTACTTCCAAGAAGAATGCCGGTATCACCGTGATCCTTTGCTTCCTTACGGTTTGAACAGTATCTGATGTCTTTGCCGTAAAGCTTTGCGTAGGCGATGGTGGTGGCCACAGAAAGCGGAATACCCTTATAGGCAGGCCCAAAGAGAACATCAAAATCGTCTCCGAAATTCTCATGGATAGCCTTAGCATAATACTCACCAAGCTTTGCAAGCTGAGTTCCTGTAACGTAGGCACCTGCATTCATGAAGAAAGGTGATTTTCTGCCGCTCTTTAAAGTAAATTCTCCAAACTTAAGGCAACCTGAATCAACCATAAAGTCCACAAATTCTTTTTTGTAATCTTCCATCGAAATACCCCTTTTTATTTGTTTTTTATAAGCTTCAATGATTATAGCATCTTTTTTTATAATCATCAAGAATTAATTGGCCCGGCAAAATTTTTAAAAATTTTTCTTTACAAATCAAAAATTTTGGTATATAGTATTCGGGTCTAAGGAAATCACGAATATCTTACGTTTCGTAACAGATCCCCATTTTACAGGCGATAACGAAATAATTGTTGTCTAAAATTAGGAGGAAACGTAAAGATGATAGTATCTTTTTGGAGTAACTCGCCGGCCTCATCCGGTATTACGACCAATCTTGCCGCTATGGCTTCCTGTCTTGCGGCAAATACCAACAAAAGGATTGTTGCTTTTGAAAATCATACCAGCGACAGACTCGGTATCGAAAAAATGCTGCTTCCCGGCAGAACGCATATGCTAAGAGAGGATCCGCAGCCCTACTACTACAATACAAGCGGGCTTGATATGTTATACAAGATCCTTCGCGCAGGCCTTTCTGAAGAAGAAGCAGGACAGACCGAGATCCCTGTTCTTAAAGGAAGTCTGTCTGTACTTACAGGCTCATACAGAACAAATCCGGATATTTACGAATATGAGATGAACAACATTATCGACAAACTGCTTCTTAACCTGCAAAAACGTTATGAATACGTGTTTGCTGACACAAAACCTTTTCAAAGCCTTTCAACAAAGTATATTCTGGGGGCATCTGATGTGGTGGTGGTAAATATTTCTCAGGACCGTGCGCAGTTTGAAGAATTCATGCAAAAGTATACGGTTATCCTGCCAAAAGCCCTCTTTGTCATAAATAAATATGATCCTGAAAATCCGTTTAATGTTGAAGCTATTAAGAAACTCTATAATATCCCTGAAGAACAGTTAGCATGCGTAAAGGATTGCAGCGCTGTGCCTCTTCTTTGTCATCAGGGCAGGATCGCTCATTATATCGCTAAACATAACAGTATGCCAAGGAATAAAATTACCGGCGGATATCTTGAAGATATTCAAAAAGCCACAAGAAAGCTTGTAAGATATGCCAACAAAAGGAGGAGAGCATATTGCTTAAGTCCGGTATAAATGAGCTCACATTGGCGGTAATGCAGGATTTTCGCGAGATGCTCGGTGTAAACGGTTACGGTGTCTTTATAAGCAGAAAAGCAAGAGAAGAAAGAATAAGAGCAAGAGAAATGCTGCGAACTGCCCTTCGTAAATGCGGAAGCGGCGATGCAGGCAGCAAGATATTTGTATGCGATCATATAGCAAGGCTGTTGCTTACTAAATATGATCTCACTGAAAGAGATCTTGATGAGCTTATAAAAACGGAAAGCCCCCGGGATAAATTCCTGTATATGCTGTATCAGTACAAAAGAAGGTATAAGGAAGACGGACTGACAAGACTCTTAAAGGACGGAAAACTTGGGAAAGGTTTTGAGATAAAACCTTCAGAAATAGAGAAGGCATTTCTTCTTTTCCCGTATAAGAAAATGACATTTCCGGAAAAACTTGAATATGTGGCTGAAACCATATACGCAGATTATAAAGGCAACGGAGTGTGCGATATGCTTCTTGAGAGCAGGCTTGACGGTATATCGGGCGGTGTTTCGGGAAAAGAAAAATATGTCTATATAATGTATGAGGGAAGGAACATAAGGCTTTCGTTTTTAAAGTTTGACAGCGACGCTGAACTTATCCGTATATGCAAAAACATCGCAAGAACAAATCACATGGGTCAGCTTGATGAAAAGAGAGGAAATATTGTGACAGAAATGAGCGATGGCAGCAGAGTTTCGGTCTCAAGGCCCCCATTTAGCGAAAGCTGGGCGTTCTTTGTTCGAAGTTTTAAGAGCGGAGAAGACAAGACCATCAGAGAACTTGTTACGGGAAAAGGAGCAGAAGAAATAATAAAGCTCCTTAGCTTTCTCATTAAAGGAAACACCGTATGTGCCATAACAGGCGAGATGGGAGCAGGAAAAACAACACTTCTTGCATCACTCATTGAATTTGTGCCAAAGGGCATAAACATAAGAGTTACGGAAACAAGCAGTGAACTTCATCTTTCAAAAAGATATCCGGATCGAAATATACTTTCCTTCAGGGAAACAGAACAGATCAGTGTTCAAAACACCCTTGATTTTGCAAAGAAAACAGATGGAGGGCTTACCATACTTGGAGAAGCCGCAAGTCTTGAATCTATTAGTTATCTGATCCAGTTAACTCAGACAGCATCTGCATTTACTTTATTTACCCATCATGCACTTACAACGGAAAAACTGCTTTATTATATGCGAAATGCACTATTATCTAAAGGCGGGTTTTCTGACGAAAGGCTTGCCATGGAGCAGGCGCTTAATGCCATCAGTGTGGATATACATCTTGGGAAAACCCCGGAGGGAAAGAGGTACATAGAAAGAGTTACTGAGGTGGTTAAGAGTGAAAACACGGAGAAAATGTATGAGATACGCGATCTTTTTGTAAGAGAGGGAGGAGCTTATCTGCCTAAAGATATGATGAGTAAAGAGCTTATAAGAAAGATCAGCATGTCACTTGACAAGGAAGAAGCAGGAGAATTTGCGGGCTGCGTAAGAAGGTGGTGGAATACGGATGGAAAGAATATTATTTAAACTTTTTACCTTTTTTGAAAGGATCCCCTTCTTAAGGCTTTTGCTCCGGGCTGCTGATGAGAAGATGTCAAAGATATACCCTTATGATTCTTTTGGAAGAAAGGTAAATGCCCAGAAAGAACTTCTTATACAGATCATGGCTTTTACGGCCACTGTTATTCCGGGAATAGTATTAATGATCGCGGGAAATATAAGAATCGGTTATATGATTTCCGCTATATGTGTCGGTGTCCTTATGTTTCGCCTTTCAGGGTTTGTTATATATGAAAAGGCAAGACATAAAATGCTTTGCGAGATAGGTGATTATATAGCAGAGCTTAGACATGCGTTCTTTAAGAATAACGACACACTTGAAGCAGTTTATGAGGCCTGGGAGTCAGCAGGAGAGATCATGAAACTTCATCTTTCCGTTATGGAAAGATATTTTGAGTCGGAAGAGATCCCTTTTGAGTATATCTACAGAGCACCGGATAATTTTATCATATCTTTGCTCGCGATCCTCAAAAATGCCATAAGATACGGAGATTCAAAGATAAAGGGACATTCTTCCTTCCTTACAAATCTTGAAGAACTTGAAAAAGACATTTTTACAAAAAGGCTTGAGATTGAAAAAGACAGCGCGATCACAAGAGGAACATTCTTTTTTGTAGCCTTACCGGTCCTTTTTATGCCGCTTATGGAAAAGTGGGGAATAGCGCAGATAGAAGACCTTAAAAGCTTTTTTGAGGGAGCGGCAGGGGGCCTTGTCAGAACTTTCGCACTTCTTATAACAATTATGGTATCAAGGATGTTTTTTATCATGAGAGGAGACGCAGGGATCAGGCTATATTCTGAGTTTGCAAAAGATCTGAATTTCAGGGAAGGAAAACTGGCAAGATATACAGCAAAGCTTTTTGAAAACAATTTCCCCGGGAAAAACGTAAGAGAGTTTTATATAAGCAGGATATTTACGGCGCTTTTCGTGTTTTTGGCAGGGATGTTGCATATGGTGATATACGGCTTTACGAGGGGAAGGCTTCTTGGCTTTTCGCTTTTAAGTCTTGCTGCTTCATTTTACCCGTACCTTGAGCTGGCGCTTGAAGGAACAATGCTTATTAATGCAAAAAATGGTGAGGTTGCAACATACAGGAGACTGCTTTTGATGCTTTCTGCCATGCCCGGCATCTGCACTGCAGACATCCTTGAAGAGCTTGAAAAATACAGCTTCTACTACAAGAAAGAGATAGGCATGTGCCTTGACAGGTACGGCGATAACGATGAACATGCTTTTGATGAGTTAAAGCTTACCGGAAGTAAAGAACTTGCAAGGATCGCAGATGACTTTTACGCCATAGACAAAGTTGGAATAAAAGAAAGCTTTGATGATATCCCTGAGCAAACACTTTTTTACGGGCAAAAAAGGAAACAGGACCTTGAGATTTTGCAGGGATTTAAGAAAAATGTCTTGGAGCTGATGCTTTACGTGCCCTTTACGGCAACGGTATTTATGTATCTTATAATACCGTTTATGTATGAGAGCATGAAGAGTCTTGGTTCATTTATGGACATGACAACTACATTTTAAAAACAAAGGAGAAAACAAATGGAAAACGGATTAAAAGGACTTACACTTGCAGCGGGAGTTATCATTACCTGCCTTGTGGTAAGTATTGGATTTTTTATTACAAGAGAGGCAAAGGATATTGCGGTATCCGGAGTAAACCAGATGGGGTATTACACAGAAGAGATGAGTAACTCAGGGATAGAGTTTTACAGCGGTATGACTATCAGCGGAAGCGAAGTTGAAAGAGCCATAAAGAGACTTTATGATTCCTGCGGTATCTGGGTAAATCAGAAGAACAACACTAAGGTTTATCTTGACAGTTCGGTTGCAGATATTGAAGCCACGGTAAAATCTCTTGAGATCAATTCTTACGGAACTTTTGAAGGAACCATTGAATACGATGAGAAAGGCAAGATCAAATGGATGATATTCAATCAGGTATGATAAAGACCGTTATGGCTCTTTGTATCTTTATAAGCGCTGTCACATTTTTCTTTGCGGCGGAAAGAATGATGGAAAGAAGAGAAAAAACGGTAAATATGCTGTATTACGAAAGGACTCTTTATGTCTGATCATCTAAAAGGTTTCTTTGCGACTATTCTTGCATTTTTACTTATTGTGGCGGCGCCCTTAAGACTTTTTTTAATAAGAGACGATACGGTAAAATCCCTTGAGACTTTGGAAGTGGTAGCTCTTTTTAGCGAGCAGGTAAGGCAGGAGGGTGTCATAACAAAAAGAGAGCTGACTCTTCTTTCGGAATACCTTGCAAAAAGGGGCTACGGCCTTGATATAATCCACGAAGAAAAGGTGGTGGAAGGACATATAGAAAACGGCATTTTTATAAAGACCGGAAGCGGGTATTACAGCCATACTTTTTCTGAGATCGAAAAAGAAAGCGACCTTAAGGGAACTTATGAAATGAAGATTGGTGACAGGCTATACGTAAAAGCAAAGGGAAAGAAGAGAAACTTTGAGCAAGGGGGACTTGTCTTAAATGAAGCTTCTTAGGATAGGAATACTTATGGGGATAGCCGTGGGAACTTTGTACCTGTCTGCGATCTATAGATTTTCAAAGGCAAAGGAGCTTTTTATAAATAGAGTATATGCAGATGAAACCGTAAGCAGCGCGGCACTTGACGCCCTTTCCTTTAATGAAGACATAGAAGGGAGCAGCGACGTAAAAAGAGCCATAAGCAGGTTTTACGAAAGTATATGCGGTCTTCAAGGCTTTAAAGACAGGATAGTACTTGTAATGTTCTTTGGAAAAGACGCTGTTTATTACGGAAGAGACGGGGAAAACATTATAAGATCAGAATATGCGGGCAGAGCGCCGGCGGATTTAGCAAAGGAGCTGCTTAAGGGGCTTTACGCCGCCGACTTTATGAAAGATCCCTTTTACGGCAGCTCTTTAAAAGCGGAGAAGGGAAGCTTTGCAGTGATCTACGATACCGGAGGGGAAAGGCTTGCTGCTATAGGCGGAGCAAAAAGAAAGGAAAGAAAATGGAACAATCATTAAAAATGCTGGTACTTGCAGCGGGACTTATCATGACCCTTACACTTATCAGCTTTTCCATGTATACCTTCAGGGAAGGGAAAAAGATGGCATCAGAGTTTAACCGCGCCCTTTCCGAAGAAATAAAAGAACAGGAAGAATATGAATACACCAGATACGAAGACGGAAATATAACAGGCGGCGAAGTGATAAGTGCCATAACCGCATTGCAGAAAAAGGTAAGCGTAACCGTAAATAACGGCGGAA
>JAEEOQ010000110.1 GCA_016284355.1 Lachnospiraceae bacterium | reverse complement strand
GCTTTTTGCAGGCTCTATGGTGGTGTTTACCGGGCGTCTTAAGTTGATAACGTTTAAAGGTATGGAGACCACGCAGATAAGCGAGGCTTCATTTCCTACTATTACCATAAGATCGGGTGACCTTTCGGTAAACGAGCTTTTTGGCTACAGTACCAATATGGACCCTTCTACCTTCAGAGAGTCCCTTACCCCTATAGACTCCGACGTTTACTTATATCTTCTCATAGATGAGCATGAGACCAAGGTTAAGCGTATCCTTTACGAGATATGGGATCAGCTGGCGGTTAATTTGCTTGATTCCGGTTCTATCAGTGCTCTTGAAGATGAGGACGGTAAAAAGGCCGCAAAGATCAGATTTAAGGCAGACCTTGAAGAAGGCAGCGAGTATTTTGTAAAGCTTACCGCCGTTTCAAATACAGGTAAAAAGATCAGGTTTTTTACAAGAGTCAAGTACATTACTGAGCACCGCCTTGCAGATAATATGGCGTTTATCATGAACATACATAACGCCATATATGAGGGGCGGGAAGACGAGGTTAAGCCTTATCTTGAAAGTGACCCGAAGGCTGATAATTCAAGCTTTGCCTATGTAAATATCAAATCTTCCGCAGAAAATGTCATGTGGGGAGACCTTAACCCAAAGGTTATAACAAAGATAACCCCGAGTATTGTGGAAGATAATGCAAACACTACCTCTGTGAAGCTTGATTATATGGTAAGTGCCACCACAGGCTCAGGGGAAGAATATTTTTACGTAAGCGAGTTTTACAGGGTTCAGTGGACTGCAAATGCCATGTATCTTCTTACATACGAGCGCAAGGCCGATGCGGTGTTTGACCCTGCAAATGCTTCTCTTGCAAAGTCCGAGTTAAAGCTTGGAATAACCGGAGAAGATAAGGTAAAGATAGTTTCCGCTGCCGATTACAGCAAGCTCTGTTTTGTAAAGGAATGTGCCCTTTGGTATTACAACGAGCCGGAGAACCTTTGTGTAAAGGTTTTTGCCTTTGCGGGCAGCCCTGCAGATGATTCCAGGTATTTAAACAAAAATCACGATATAAGAGTCCTTCGCATGGATGACTCCGGCAATATAGATTTTTGCGTTTACGGATATATGAACAGAGGCGTTTACGAGGGTAAGTGCGCCATTGTCCTGTACAGATTTTATGCGGGTGAAAACCGCATAGAGGAGCGGGTTTACATACCTGTTGAGTCTTCATTTGCCTTCCTTAAAGAAGATTTTGACAAGCTTAGCTTTGTAAGTGAAGACAGTATTTTTTATTTTTCGATAAATAACATGCTTTATGCATACAACATAATAACCAAAAAACTTGAGGTTATTATGGATGACATAACAGAAAGCTCCTATATTTTCTATGAGGGGCAAAAGAGTGTTATCTGGCAGAGTGCAAGCGACGCCGCGTCTTCTGAGAGCCTTGTTGTTATGGACCTTGAAAAGGGCGAAAGGAAGGAGCTTAAGGCGCCTTCAGGCTACAGAGTAAAGCTTCTTGGCTCCACATATGAAAACGTCATATACGGATACGCCAGGGCGGAAGACATTACAAGAGGCCAGGACGGACGGGTACTTTTCCCTGCGGAAAAGCTGTATATTGCCGCTCTTGACGGTAAAGTTCTTAAGGAATACTCTAAAGATGGTTACTATGTAACAGGAGCGGGGGTTGTAGATAATGTTATCGAGCTTTCCTGCATTACAAGAGGGGAAGACGGCTTTGAGACTGCGCCGGACGATCACATTTTGAACCTTGTAACTGACGAAGACCTGCCTATTGATATTTCCACAAGAGTTACAGAGCTTGCTCTTACGGAACAGTACATTTCTCTGCCAAGCGGCTTTACCTTAGAGAAGATACCAAAGACCGGACGTGTGGTAAGTACGGTTATCACCACCGACACCACGCTCCACCTTACTACCCCTGAGGGCAGGCCACACAGATATTACTCCTATATTTACGGAGATATATCAGATATTTACGACCTTGCTTCCGGCGCCATAGCTGAGGCAGACGAAAAGATGGGCCTTGTTGTAAATGAAAACAACAGGATAATCTGGGAGCGAGGCGGTACAGGGCGATCGGCCCTTATCGGTGACATAAAGATAATTAAGAGTGAAGATAAGAGCGACACCGGGGCAGACTGCGTGCGTATGATAATGAAGAGGCGTCACGCAGATGTAAACACTGAAAAGCTTAAGGCCATAAGCAAAGACCCTGAGGTTATGCTTACAAAATCGCTTACGGGTACCACAGTAAACCTTACGGGCGCTTCGCTTAATGAAGTTTTTTATTATGTCAGCAGGGATTACCCTGTTATAGTAAAGACGGGTAAAAACACATACTCGCTTTTAATAGGATATGATGAATATGGAGTTTCCATGATAGATGCCCTTAGCGGCGCGAAGGTAACAAAGTCTCGCGACGCAGCATCAGAGCTGTTTGCAGCAAACGGAAACGTCTATATTGCATATATAGAATAAAAAGAAAAGGAGATCATGATCATGCCAACACCTCACAATAACGCAGAAAAAGGACAGATTGCTAAAACAGTGCTTATGCCGGGAGATCCGCTTCGTGCTAAATACATTGCCGAGACCTATCTTACAGACCCGGTTTGCTTTAACACAGTTCGTAACATGTTCGGATACACAGGAAAATACAAAGGAACCGACGTTACGGTAATGGGCAGCGGAATGGGAATCCCTTCCATCGGAATCTACTCCTACGAATTATACACAGAATATGATGTAGATACTATCATCAGGATCGGCTCTGCAGGAGCTCTTAAGACTGATGTACATGTTAAGGATCTTGTTTTCGGACAGGGTGCCTGCACAGATTCAAACTACGCTATGCAGTTCCATTTCCCGGGAACCTGGGCTCCTATAGCAGACTTTGACCTTCTTCGTCACGCTGTAGAGATCGCAGAAGAAAAGGGACTTAATGTAAAGGTTGGTAACATTGTTTCAACCGACTCTTTCTACAACTTAGACGATACTGTAAATGATACATGGGCTAAATACGGCGCGCTTGCCGTAGAGATGGAGGCAGCAGGCCTTTACCTTAACGCTGCAAGATGCGGTAAGAAGGCTCTTGCCATCTGTACTATCTCAGACCACATCATTACAGGCGAGGCACTTTCTGCTGCTGAGCGTCAGACCGGCTTTGCCGATATGATGGAAGTGGCTCTTGAGCTTGCAAGATACTAATACGGCAGGGAAATTGCTGTGTTTTTATGAAAGGACTTTTTGAAGATGACTAATGAAGAATTAACAAGGAAGGCCATAGAGTTCCTTCCTCGTTCCTACGCGCCTTATTCGGGCTTCCATGTGGCTGCGGCTCTTCTTACAAAGGACGGTAAGGTTTACCTTGGCTGCAATATCGAGAACTCTTCTCTTGGCGCTACCAACTGCGCCGAGCGTACGGCTTTCTTTAAGGCTGTAAGCGAGGGCGAGCGCGAATTTTCGGCTATCGCCATTGTGGGCGGAAAGGGAACAGATGAATCTGCTCTTGCTGACTACGCATATCCTTGCGGTATATGCAGGCAGGTAATGCGCGAATTTTGCGACCCAGACGACTTTAATATCATATTATACAAAAATTCGGGTGAATACCTTGTGCAGACATTGGAACAGATGCTGCCGCACAGTTTCGGCCCTGAGAACTTATAAAGGTGGTGTTTTTTATGAGAATGTACGATCTCATACAAAAGAAAAAGGACGGGCTTGAGCTTACATCCGAAGAAATCGAATTTATTATAGGCGGTTATACAAGAGGCGAGATACCTGATTACCAGATGTCTGCATTTACTATGGCAGTTTATTTTAAGGGTATGACACCTGAAGAGACCGCCAATCTTACTCTTGCTATGGCGCATTCAGGCGACATGATCGATCTTTCTCCTATCGAGGGTATAAAGATCGATAAGCACAGCACCGGCGGCGTTGGCGACAAGACTTCTATGATAGTCGGACCTATCGCAGCGGCAAACGGGGTTAAGATCGCCAAGATGTCGGGTAAAGGCCTTGGACATACAGGCGGAACCATAGATAAGCTTGACTCGATACCCGGCTTTAAGACAGTGCTTTCAGAAAAAGCCTTCTTTGATTGCGTAAATAAGACAGGTATAGCTATAATCGGTCAGTCAGGAGACATAGCTCCTGCAGACAAGAAGCTTTACGCCCTTCGCGACGTTACCGCAACCATCGATTCTATCCCGCTTATCGCTTCTTCAATCATGAGCAAGAAGCTTGCGGCAGGAAGCAACGGTATCGTGCTTGATGTAAAGACAGGCAGCGGTGCTTTTATGAAGACTTTAGACGATTCTATCGAGCTTGCAAAGGCTATGGTAGATATCGGCGAGAAAGCCGGAAGACGCACTACCGCCATTATTACAGATATGGATAATCCTCTTGGCAATGCCATCGGCAACTCTCTTGAGGTTATCGAGGCTGTTAAGGTGCTTGAGGGAAAAGGCCCTGCAGACCTTACAAATATCTGTATCTACCTTGCAGCAAACATGATGCATCTTGCAGAGCTTGGCACCCTTGAAGAGTGCAAAGAGCTTGCGGTTAAGGCTATTGAAAGCGGCGCCGCAAAGCAGAAGCTTATTGAGATGGTTACTGCCCAGGGCGGCGATCCTGAGGTCATCAAAGATACAAATAAGTTTAAGAAAGCCAGATTCCACAAAGATGTATTTGCGGATGCAGAAGGCTATGTTACTCATATCAATACAGAGCAGTGCGGTATCGCTTCAATGCTCCTTGGCGCGGGCCGTGAGACCAAAGAAAGCCAGATCAACTATCAGGCCGGAATCATTTTAAATAAAAAATACGGCGATGAGATCATCACAGGCGAGCCTATAGCAACCCTTTATGCAGATGATAACACGCTTTTTGCAAGAGCAGAGGAAACTCTTAAGGGTGCTTACAAGATCGGGGCAGCAAAGCCTGATCCTGTTCCGCTTGCATACGCAAGAGTTTCTAAGGACGGATTGGAGTACTTAAACAAATGAAAGACGTTTTGATCGTAGGTGCGGGATTTGCCGGAGCTGTAGCCGCCAGAGTACTTGCGGAAAAAGGAAAGTCCGTACTTATACTTGAAAAAAGAGATCACATAGGCGGCAACGCCTACGACAAAAAGAATGAAGAAGGCATATTGGTGCATGTATACGGCCCGCATATCTATCATACAAACTTTGAAGATGTGCATGCCTTCTTATCAAGATTTACCGAGTGGTATCCTTATTCCCACGAAGTAGTGGGAAACATATACGGCAAGGAGATACCGGTTCCTTTTAACCTTAATTCTCTTGATATGGTGTACGGGGAAGATGCACAGCGGCTTGCGGCTAAGTTAACTGCAGCTTTTGGCAGCGAGGTAAAGGTACCTATCTTAAAACTTCGCGAGTCTGACGATCCTGACCTTAAGATGATCGCAGACTACGTATATGAGAATGTCTTCCTTCACTATACCATGAAACAGTGGGGGAAAAAGCCTGAAGATATCGATCCTGCCACAACAGGCAGGGTTCCTGTGTTTATCTCAAGAGACAACAGATACTTTACAGACAAGTATCAGGGTATGCCAAAAGACGGCTACACCGCTCTTTTTGAGAAGATGCTTGACCACCCGAATATAGAGGTGCGTACAGGTATAGATGCTTACAGGCGTATCTCATTTAATGAAGACGGCAGCATTTATATAGACGGAGATGCTTTTGAGGGAGAGGTTATCCATACCGGTCCTATCGATGAACTTTTTGATTTTGAGTATGGCCACCTTCCGTACAGATCCCTTCGTTTTGACTGGGAGACCCTTGATACCGACAGCTTCCAGTCCCACGCTGTAGTTAATTACAACGTAACGGAAGACTTTACAAGGATCACTGAGTTTAAAAAGCTTACAGGGCAGCAGGTACCGGGAAAGACCACCATCATTCGCGAGTATCCGCTTGCTTACGAGCCTGATAAGGGCGAGATACCATATTATGCCATCATCAACGATGAAAATATGGCGCTTTACGAAAAGTATGCAAAAAAGGCCGAGAAGTATAAAAAGCTTCATCTTATCGGCCGTCTGGCAGAATACAAATACTATAACATTGACGGAATTACCAAGAGAGCACTTGATATGTGCAAGGAGCTCTGTTAGGGGGAGAATGCTATGAAATTACTTACAGTGGCAATACCATGCTACAATTCGGCAGAGTATATGGGACATGCTATCGAATCGCTGCTTCCGGGCGGAGACGAGGTAGAGATAATCATTGTAGATGACGGTTCTGCAAAGGACAACACCCTTGAGATCGCAAAGGAGTATGAGGCAAAGTATCCGGGTATAATAAGAGCAATTCACCAGGAAAACGGCGGGCACGGAGAGGCTGTAAATACAGGCCTTAAGAATGCAACAGGCGTATACTATAAGGTTCTTGACAGCGACGACTGGGCAGACAAAACTGCGCTTAAGAAAGTTCTCGGAGTTCTTCGCGAAGTAGTAGAAAACGGCAAGGAGCTTGATATGCTTATCGCAAACTACGTATATGAGAATGTAGAGATGCATAAGCAGACGCCTATAAACTACAGATCCTGTATGCCGCGTAACAAATTCTTTACCTGGGACGATATAGGACATTTTAAGCCCAGCCAGAATATCCTTATGCATTCCGTATTTTACAGGACTGAGCTTTTACGCGAGTGCGGTCTTAAACTGCCTGCACATACTTTCTACGTAGACAACATTTTTGTATACGAGCCCCTTCCTTTTGTAAAGACCATGTACTATCTTGATGTGGATTTTTACAGGTATTTCATAGGAAGATCGGATCAGTCGGTTAACGAAAAAGTTATGATAAGCCGCGTGGATCAGCAGATACGCGTTACAAAGCAGATGATCGATGCCGAAGATTTTACAAAGATCCCTTACAAGAAGCTTTCCTCATATATGGCAGGCTATCTTGCCATGATGATGACAGTATCAAGCGTGCTCCTTATAAAGAGCGGTACGGAGGAAAACCTTAAGAAAAAGGAAGAACTCTGGAAGTATCTTAAGAAAGAAAAACCGGATATGTATCATGTCGTAAGACGTAAGCTCCTTGGAAGATGCATGAACCTTAAAGGAAAGCTTGGCAGAAGGATAATAATAGACGGCTATACCATCTGCAGAAAGATATTTGGATTCAGCTAAGCACGAGGCAAATAACCAAAAGGGACAGACCCTGATGGTCAAAACACTTGGGTTTTGACCATCAGGGTCTGTCCCTTTTGGTTATGTTAAGCTGTTAATAAACTCTTTTTTCTTCTTTCTCGCGATGTCTTAATTCGTAAGCACCTTTATAATCAGGCACATAAACAAGAAGATACATAACACCTGCAAGAACTACGCCGCAAAAACCGTCAAATACGGAATGCTGCTTAAGGAAAACAGTTGATGCGCATATAGACACGCAGATGATACCGGACACAAGGCCGATAACCTTATTGCCTTTAAGGCGATTGCTCTGCTTTATCGCAAGGTGGGCTACGATGGAGTTATATACGTGGATACTCGGACATACATTGGTAGGAGTATCGACTCCGTACAGCGCCACCACCATCTTTGTAAAGATGTTTGTACGAGGAAGCGTCATAGGCCTTAATCTTTGCATATTAGGCCATATTGTGTAAATAATAAGGCAAACGGTCATTCCTATAAAAAGAATGGCACATGTTCTGTAATAGTCTTCTTTGTCTGTAAAGAAGAAATATAATACTGTAAGTGATATATAAGCAAACCAGATATTATAAGGTATGATGAAGGCCTCGCAAAACGGGATGAGGTCATCAAGGGCTGTATGTACCGGGTGGTAAATGATGTCGGTACGTGCCTCAAGGGCAAAAAACCAAACCAGATAAATAACAAGGTAACCGATCATCAACCATGCATGCTTATATTTCTGATAAAGTTCTTTCATAAAGCACCACTTTCAAAATAAAAACGATTTCTCACTGTTTCGTTTTTGGATTATAGCACAAGAAAAATGCCGAGTCAATTTTTCGGCGAGAATCTTAAGAAAATTGTAAGAATCTGACACTTTTTAACAAACTTAATGTTTGTTAAAATGATTGCGACAAGAAGAATGCTAATGAGGTGCAGAGAAAAATTTTCATATAAAAACTGTTGTAAAATAAATATAGATGTGATAATGTGTGTATATACTTTTGATTGTATATACACACATTTAATTAGGAGGGAAATATGACTATAAGCGAAAGATTGTTCAAAATTATGGACGAAAAGAAAATATCTATACCGGAACTATCTCGTATGACAGGGATATCCAGGTATACTATTTTCGATTGGCACAAAAAGAATACGAACCCAGGTTCTGACAAGATTATGGTCATATGTGAAGCATTAAAGCTAACCCCGGAAGAATTGTTAATTGGCGAAAACGGAGTTGATGAGTCAATATTGCCAGACACTCTGGTTTCTGGCGACAATATCGAAATGCAGATTATTAAGGATTGCAGAGAATTGTCTGATTCAAAGAAAAAAAGATTGTTAGCATATATGAGTATGCTTATGAACACTAAGGAGTAAGTTTTGTGACTAGAAACGTAGAGATTATTACAAATAATGAAGGGAATAAGACTGTTCGAATTAAGGATATTAGGTTTAAGGGGAAACGTTCTATAAACTGGGATGAAGTGAAGGAATATCTAAAAGATTACGTCGGTGATATGTATACTGTGTCTAATTATGAAGATAGGATTTATATTGGCGCTGATCTTCCCGATGAGTATACTGGATCCAGATACACACATAAACTTATGGGGGCTTTGGCTAAGGCTAAAGCAAATGCGGCGCAGGGGATTTCGGAACTTATCGAGATTTCTGATAATAAAAGGTTTAGAGATAATCAGGATGAAAGGCATGTCCGTAATGCACACTTTGGGTGGTATCGATATGATTCAAGATTTGAGCTACCTGTATTTGATGAGGCTGGAAATGTTGAAAGATATAATTCTTATAAGGCAACAATGCTAATAAGACATGCGGCAGATAATAAGAAATATCTATATGATATTTTGGATATAAAAAAAGAAACGAGCAACTCCTTCGACTCATAAAGAGTTTACCGGACACAAAACCCATTCCTTTGATTAGAGGATACCAAAAAGACTTGAAAAAGTCAATGATTTTTGGAGTATAGATTCTAGAAGTGAAATAATTACAGCAAACGATTGAAGATCTTTTTCAAAAACAAAGGGAAAACGTTATAATGAAAAAGTTTAAAAGTATTATATCAGCGCTACTAATAACAATATTATTGTTGACATAGGCTCACTTAATGAAGTCAGAAAAGCTTCATCAAGGAACATACGTAAGGCTGCCGCTAAAGAAAGACGCCGGAGAAGAACTTTCTTAGAGATTTACGAAGAACTCTGATAAGAACCTCGCTAAGAAAGCTCAAGAGATAAAGAGCATAAGCTCCGGAGCAGGGATACTATCAGATAAGGGCTCAAAGAACCTTGAAAAAACGCTTACAACTTCGGTAAAGGACAACGCAGATAACCTTGACTTACTTCCAAAAGGAAGCATTCAATCAGTAAAATCTGGCATTGATGCAGATGATTATGTAAAGAAAACTGCGAAGAATGCTGATATAATGAATGGCTCTAAGAAAGTTGGTAAGGTTGGAAGTAGCTCTGACATAGACAGAATCAAAAAGGTAGCTCAACAAAGTTATGATTATGCTGTTAATAATCCAAGACAAAGTGGGTTAAATAGAATGCAATTAGGTAAAGATGCTGAAGTCCAAGCCACAAGATGGACAAGAAAGTGGGCTGAAAGAAATGGGATAGATTTAAGTGAGGAAGGATTACATTTTCAAGTTAGAGGCAATCATTCTATTCCAGATGTTGTTTATGAGCCGTCCAAAAGTATTATGGATTTTAAATTGACCCCTAAAGCAATAAGAAAAGTACAAAGTGATAACTTTAAACTGGATTATCCAGATTATTCTATAGAGTATATATTTGGACCAGGACCATGGAGGGATAACTAATGAATATCGAACAAGCCTTTATACATTTTGATAATCCTAATATTATTAAATCGATTGTTGAAAGGAGGTTAAATGGTGATTTAAAAGAGTTGAGATATAATTTCAACATTGAATTAAATGATTCTTATGATGTCTTTTTGAAGAACGATAATAAAAGGAAAATTGCTATATCTCCTGAAAAAGATGGTTGGATAACGATAATAGAATCTAAAGAAGTAAATGATTACACAATGTTGATTAAAATATCAAAAGAAACTGAATCAAAGGTAGTTGCTATTCAACAATATGATTCAGTAGGAGCATGGGGATATGTATTAATTAATAAAGGCGAGATAGTTGATAGTTATTTTAGTGAAGAAGACTATGATTATGAGAATATGATATTTGAAAAAATGAAAACAGAAGGAATAAATAATGTATTATTGTTGTTTAGGGAAGCAATCCAGATGAAAGATAGAAACTGGATATTTGTAAAAAAACAAGTATGATATATGATTTAATGATATGTCAATACCTTAGCACTACCAACTCCCTCCCCCTCAAAGCCAACCTAAAGAAAATTTAAAACCATCCCGAGCCCGAATCGCCTCTCAGCTATGCTGATGTCAGTCGATGAGGGTGAGGGGCGGGTCAGCGAGTTACAGAGCAACGAGTATGAAATAGCGAGTTTAGTTTCTGTTTTGAATACTATTAGGAATAGCGCAGGGATTCTAAAAATGATTTATACTAAGGTTTAAAAGAGACGATTGAGCGCTTACTGTAAGCAGAAAGACAATTACAGATGAATATCAATATCTGTATAATGTTCATGGAGACGTTGTTATGCTGCTTGACGCAGAAAATGGCAACGTTGCAAAGAAATATGTTTATGATGCGTTTGGAAATATTATTTCACAGGAAGGTGATGCAGATAATCAGATCCTGTACGCAGGATATCAATATGACCCTGAAACAGAACTTTACTATGTAAACGCAAGATATTATGACAGCTCATCAGCAAGATTCCTTACAGAAGACACATATAGCGGAAAGATATCGGATCCGTTAAGTCTTAACAGGTATACCTACTGCCATAACAGCCCGATAAGGTATTATGATCCAAGCGGACATTCGATTATTGGAACAATTCTCTTAGGAGCTGCCGGAGGTGCAATTATCGGCGGCGGATTTGAGCTTTTTGATCAGGTATTTATCCAGAAAAGGGAGAAAATTGACTGGAAGGCTGTTGGTTATGAAGCCGGAGTAGGCGCTATTTCAGGAGCAATAGGAGGATTTACCGGAGGAACCGGATCAGCTGTTGTAAGACAAGGCGGAAAGATAATAGTAAAAGAGACGGCCAAGAATATCACAAAGAGAGTCATTCGAGCCGGAGTTACTGAAGGACTTGCCGGAGCAGCCGAAGATGTCGGAAGGCAGATGATCGTAGAAGGTAAGTCTCTTAAGGAAGTTGATTACGGCCAGGCTATGAAGACCGGAGCGATTTCGGGACTTAGCGGTGCAGGCGGAGAATTGTTTGGCTCACTTAATGAAGTCAGAAAAGCTTCATCAAGGAACATACGTAAGGCTGCCACTAAAGAAATAAAGAAAGACGCCGGAGAAGAACTTTCAGAAAGACTTACGAAGAACTCTGATAAGAACCTCGCTAAGAAAGCTAAGGAAATAAAGAGCATAAGTTCCGGAGCAGGAGCAATATCAGATAAGGGCACAAAGAGCCTTAGCAGTTCTTTAAAGACTTCAGTAAAGGATAACGTAGATAACCTTGAGTCGCTTCCAAAGGGGACCATTCAATCGGTAAAATCTGGCATTGATGCAGATGATTATGCAAAGAAAGCTGCGAAGAATGCTGATGTGTTGAACGGCGCTAAGATAGTTGGTAAGGGTGGAAGTGGTTCGGTTAAATATGGAGAGTTGGATTCTCTTGGTAGAACCACAGGCGTAGAAGCAGTTATTACGCCTGATATGATTGGAACAGGTAGTCCAGCAAAATCTTCAATAAAACCAGCTGGATTTGGAGGACAAACACAAGGGCATGCTCGAGGACATTTGTTAGGCAATCAGCTTGGCGGTTCTGGAAGTGACCCGAGAAATCTAATGACTATATATCAAAATCCAGTTAACCATCCAATTATGAGTTCCATAGAAGCAAATGTAAGAAAGGCAATAGAAGGCGGACAAATTGTAAATTATAAGGTAACACCTATATATAATGGAAACAATTTGATTCCAAGAGGGATAACTATTCAGGCAACAGGAGACGATGGATTTTATATTTATCAAACAATATTAAATGGAAAGTAGGAAAGCTATGGATTATAGAATTAAAGATATTTTGTTAAATAATGCTAATGTCGTTCCAGATTATAATTGGAATACAATTGAAAATGAGAACAATATTGTTTTTCCTGAAGACTATAAGTGGTTTTTGGAAAATTATGGGGTAGGCTCTATTAATGATTTTTTATGGATTCTTTCACCGATTTGTGATAATTTAAATCTAAATTCATTTGAGCAGTATAAGAGAATGAAGAATTCATATGAGATTATGAAAAATAGTAATTTAATTGAGATTGAATATGGTTTTTATGATAATGGTATTGGACTATTTCCATGGGGGATTACAGATAATGGCGATGAATTATATTTGAATTACTTGAATGGTAGTACAGAAATAGTAGTATTTGCTTCAAGATATGCTGATATTATGTCTTTTAAAATGAATATTACTGATTTTTTGAGTGGAGTATTAACAAGAGAAATAGTGTGCAAAATCTTTCCAGATGATTTCGTCCTGAATGACAATTATTTTGATTCGATTTAATGATTTGTCAATACTTTAGCACCACCAACTCTCCCCTTCAAACCCAGCCGAAGTAAATCCAACCACCATCACGAACCCGAATCGCCTCTCAGCTATGCTGATGTCAGTCGATGAGGGTGAGGGGGACGGGGCAGCGAGTTACGGAGTAACGAGCAAGAAATAGCGGTTTTAGTCCCTGGTAGGAATACTTAAGCAAAACTGAATAATGAATTTTCAGTTTAGTTCCACTAAGCTGATAAGAAAACACTCCTTACAAAATTTTTTGTTAGGGGTGTTTTCTTATGTTTGACTATTTGTGTATGCTTATATGGGACAGTAAGAATAGTACTGAAAATAGTACTTGATACTTGCCTCAAAATGCATTAAAATACCTATGAAGTATGCCTAAAAGTATGCTTATTGCAATGGTAAAAGGCCTGAAAGATAAACGTATATTTTGTCTGAAAGGTCTGTATAACCTGCTTCTTTAAGGGTACGGCTTATGGTTTTTAATGATACATAAAGTGTGTTAAACCGTTCGTCGCACTCTGATAAAAAAGCAAAATTTCCGGTCCCGTAAGATGCCTTAAGATCGGTATTTGTTATACCGGTAAGGTTGAGTATTTTGGTGCCTTTAAGAGCGTTAAGGTTTTCCAAAGCCGCCGTATATTCCTCGTTTTCAAGGGATGGGAGAGAAGCAATAAGGTCTTCAGGTATATTTATATAATCAAGACCGCTTATATCTTTATTACGCGTAAAAGAGGCCTCGCGTTCTCTTTCCCAGAAGGCTTTTGAACTTTTCCTTTCGGTTTTGGAGTTACGAGTGATTTCGTATCTTATTAATATTACCAGGGTTATTACAAGAATAAAGAATACCGGCATGATGATTATCCTTTCAGTAAGTTTTATTAGGAGTTAAATATGTTTAACAGGAAAAATCAAAAAAAGATCTCGGTTATCATTATCGTACTTTTAGTACTTGCAATGGTTATACCGCCTATTTTAGGTGCGATCATACATTAAAACTATATCGGATTAGGAGATAAAAGTCAAATGAGGAAAGTGTCAAGACGTGTTCGGGCATTGCTTACTACCGCACTGATAATGTTTGTTATCACATGCGCCCTTACAGTTACAGCATTTGCCATCAACGGCGCTGATAAAACAAAAATCTGCGAAGGAGTCTATGTAAACGATATCGACCTTGGCGGGCTTACACCTGACCAGGCTGAAGATAAGATCGGTTACTATGTGGATGGCATTACATCTGCAAAGGTAAAGATCAATATAGACGGAAGAGGGGAGATAGAGACCACTCTTGCTACTCTCGGCCTTACTGCAGACGGCACAAACTGTGTGGAAGAGGCTTACGCCATCGGTAAAAAAGGTAACCCTATCAAGAGATACAAAGAAGTACAGGATACCCTTGAGAAAGGGGTACATTACGATATCACTTTTTCCTTTAAGGAAGGAAGCGTAGAAAAATTCCTTGCTTCTCAGACAGAAGAATTTAATATCGAGCCAATAAGTGCTTCTCTTACTAAAGAAGGCGCAGACTTTGTGGTTTCAGATCACGTAGTGGGCCGTCAGATCAACACCGCTACATCTGCAGCCAAGATCGAAGAATACGTACTTGGCAGCTGGGACAAGGCAAGCGAGCTTTCATTTGATGTAGACGTAGAAGAGGTTATGCCTGAGTTTACAGCTGAAGACATTCAGGACTGCACAACTCTCCTTGGTACATATACCACAGATTATTCTCCTGTAGGTACCGGCAGAGCCAAAAACGTAGAGAACGGTGCAAGACTTGTAAACGGCGCATATATGCTTCCCGGCGACATCTTATCTGTAGACGAGAAACTTCGCCCTTATACAGTAGAAAACGGATACGGCGTAGGCGGACAGTATGTAAACGGAAAGGTTGAGTCTTCTGTGGGTGGCGGTATCTGCCAGGTTTCAACCACTCTTTACAATGCTGTACTTTATGCGGAGCTTGAGGTTGTTGAAAGAGCAGCTCACTCCATGACAGTAACCTACGTTCCGCTTTCAAGAGATGCTGCTATCGCAGGCGATTACAAGGATTTCAAGTTTAAGAACAGCTCAGACAAGCCTATTTATATAGAGGGTATCGCAAGAGGCGGTAAGATCACATTTAATATCTACGGCCATGAGACAAGAGATACAGCAAACCGCAAGGTTGATTTTGAATACGAGATCCTCGACACAAAGAAACCTGGTAAAGACGTAGTTACAGAAGATCCAAAGAAGCCAAAGGGATACGAAGAGGTTACCCAGGGCGCTTTTAACGGATACACAGCTCGTCTTTACAAAATAGTATATGAGAACGGTAAGCAGGTTTCTAAGACACAGGTAAATCAGAGCGTATACAAATCTTCTCCTAGGTACGTAACAAAGGGTACCGGAAAGCCTAAGAAGGAAAAGAAGGAAGATGAAGAGATCACAGATATTCCTGATGACGGAAGCGTAGTGATCTTTGATCCAAGCGATGATGAGGATCTTTCATCAGATGATGACCTTACAGGAGACGAAGATCTTACAGATGACGAAGACCTTACCGAGGATGAGGAATGGTAATTGCTTTTATCGGATATGCAGGGCTTGCTGCTACGGGGGAGATCGTGGCAGCAAGCTTTGAAAAGCTTAAAGAAAAATTTTCCGAAAGCTTTTTAAATAAAACCCTTACTCTTGTAAAAAGGGCAGAGGAAGATTCGGCAGATATCAAAGAAACGCTTACAAAATGCGGCGTGACTTTCCTTGAGACAAGCGACGGGTGTTATAATGCTCTTTGGATGCTCGCCACAGGGGACGGTAAAAAAAGTCACGGATTTGGTATTGAGGCCGAGCTTAAGAAGATTCCTGTAAGACAGGAGACTATTGAGATAACAAATGAGGTGGATGTTAATCCTTACAAAATACCATCAGATGGCGCATTTGTCGCACTTTTTGACACCGAGGAACAAATTAATGAAAATTTTTCAAAAAAAGGTGTGCCTTTTGACGTAATTGGCTGTATAATAGAGGGTAACAGACGAATAATTAAAATTGGCGTGGATAAGATAACTTATTTGGAACCACCACGCGAGGCAGGAGTTATATAATGGAACTTAGAAATGCAATACTTAAGAACCTTGATAAGAACAGCAAGATCAGTGTATCAGACCTTGCAGATATGCTCGGAAGCTCGGCGGATGAGATCGCTGCCGAAATAAGAGCTATGGAAGAAGAAAATGTGATCTGCGGTTATCCGACCCTTATCGACTGGGACAAGACAAATATCGAAAAGGTCACCGCTCTTATAGAAGTAAAAGTTCAGCCAAAGCGCGGCGTTGGCTTTGAAGATGTCGCGGAAAGGATATACAAATTTGACGAAGTTGAGTATGTATACCTTATGTCGGCTGATTACGACCTTATGGTCATTGTAGAAGGAAAGACTATGCGTGAGGTTGCAACCTTTGTTTCAAGCAAGCTTGCACCTATGGAATCTGTTCTTTCCACAGCTACACACTTTGTATTAAAGAAGTATAAGGAACATGGCTTAGCTCTCGTAGAAGATAAAAAAGATGAAAGAGAGCTGATTTTACCGTGAGAGACCCATTAAATAAAGTTATTAAGGAGATCAAACCTTCCGGCATCAGAAAGTTTTTTGATATAGTTCAGGAGATGAAAGATGTTATCTCTCTTGGCGTTGGTGAGCCGGATTTTGATACTCCCTGGCATATCAGAGAAGAGGGTATTTATTCCCTTGAAAAAGGACGTACCCACTATACGTCAAACGCAGGACTTGTGGCCCTTAAAAATGAGATAGCAAATTATCTCGAGAGAAGATGCAATATTACATACGATCCTGCAAGCGAGATCATGGTCACTATAGGTGGCAGTGAGGCTATAGATGTGGCGCTTCGTGCCATGGCAGACCCGGGAGACGAGATCCTTATCCCGACTCCAAGCTACGTGTCCTATCTGCCTTGTACTCAGCTTATCGGAGCTGTGCCTGTTACAATAGACCTTAAAGAAGAAAATGAATTCAGGCTTACCCCTGAAGAACTTCTTGAGAAGATCACAGACAAGACAAAGATCCTTATCCTTCCTTTTCCAAACAACCCTACAGGAGCTGTTATGAGAAGGGAAGACCTTGAAAAGATAGCTAAGGTCATCATAGAAAAAGACCTTTTTGTTATATCTGATGAGATCTACTCCGAGCTTACTTACGGCGGCGTTAGCCACGTTAGTATCGCTTCTCTGCCGGGTATGAAAGAGCGTACCGTTACCATAAACGGTTTTTCAAAAGCCTATGCTATGACCGGCTGGAGGCTTGGATATGCCTGCGCTCCTGCGGTTATCTTAAAGCAGATGATTAAGATCCATCAGTTCGCTATCATGTGTGCGCCTACCACCAGCCAGTATGCTGCGGTAGAAGCTTTAAAGAATGGAGATTCCGACGTAGATGAGATGCGTGAGGTTTATGACCAGCGTCGTAAGTACCTTATTGCAGCCTTCCGTCGTATGGGGATCGAATGTTTCGAGCCTATGGGCGCGTTTTACGTATTCCCTAATATAAAGAAATTTGGAATGACTTCCGACGATTTTGCGATGAAACTTCTTGAGGAAGAACGCGTTGCCGTCATTCCGGGAACAGCATTCGGAGATTGCGGAGAAGGTTTCCTTCGTATCTCTTATGCATATTCCATCGAGAATCTTAAAGCAGCAATGGAGAGAATCGAGCGATTCGTTAAAAGACACCAGTAGTTTTTGGGTCGCTTTACTGAAAATTTTTACGAGGAGGAATACTCATGGCAGGACTAAACGTAGAATATATCAACCCATTCCTTTCAGCGGCTACCAGCATCCTTAAAGACATGGTTCAGGTAGATTGCAAGATCGGCAAACCGTTCCTTAGAGATATGTCCTTTACTGCAGACTCAGTGGTTATCATGATCGGTGTTACCGGTGAGATGCGTGGCCAGGTTATGATAGCTTTTGAACATGCTATTGCTTGTGATGTGGCAGGCCGAATGATGATGATGCCGGGACTTACCGAGATGGATGAGATTGCCACAAGTGCCATCTGTGAGCTTGGCAATATGATAATGGGTAACACCGCTACTATATTCTCTACCAAAGGAATCGGTATAGACATCACTCCTCCTACCATGTGTAACGGTAATGTTAAGTTCTCTACCCAGTTTACAAAGAATATCTGTATTCCTCTTACTTACGACGAAGGAAAGAATATCGAATTCAACATTGCTATTAAAGCAGAATAAAAAAATAAAGATAAACTAAAGGAAGTGACGAAAAGTCACTTCTTTTATGTTGCGTAGAAAGGGAGTTAAAATGCTGAATATAGTTTTACATGAGCCGGAGATACCCGGCAATACAGGAAATATTGGGCGTACCTGCGTAGCCACAGGTTCAAGGCTTCATCTTATCGAGCCTCTTGGTTTTCTTATAAATGAGAAGGAAATAAAAAGAGCAGGGCTTGATTACTGGAAAGACCTTGATGTTACCATATATAAGGATTTTGAGGATTTTAAGGCAAAGAACCCCGGGGCCAAGATCTATATGGCTACCACAAAGGCAAGAAAGTCCTATACTGAAGTAAACTACGAAGAAGACTGCTATATAATGTTTGGAAAAGAAAGTGCGGGAATCCCTGAAGAGATCCTTCTTGACTATAAAGATACCTGCGTGCGTATACCTATGGTGGGAGAAACAAGGTCTTTAAACCTTTCAAACTCAGTAGCTATCGTTACTTACGAAGCGCTTAGGCAGAATAACTTCCCGGGCTTTAACCTTAAGGGCGAGCTTCACAGACTGAAGTGGGATGATTAGTCCTCTTCCTCAGCCTCAGGAGCTTTTGCAATAGAGAAGGTAAACTCGGTGCCGACTCCTTCGGTACTTACTACATTTATGTTTTCCCCATGCATATTTATTATTTCTTTAACTATGGACAGGCCAAGACCTGTCCCTTTTTTGTCTTTGCCTCTTGAAGAGTCAGACTTATAAAAACGGTCAAAAATCTTTCCGATGGATTCTTTTGGTATTCCGCTTCCGTGATCTTTTACAGATACAAAGTATTTGTTGTTCTTTTCCTTTACGCTTATATCAATAAAGGAGTCATGATGAGAAAACTTTATGGCATTATCAAGGAGATTGTATAAAACCTGCTGTATACGGCCCTGATCTGCTCTTACCATAGAAACCGTACCTGAAAAAGTAAGCCTTAAGGTGATGCGCTTTTTTAGGCAGGAGCCTTCAAATACCTCGGCAGTTTTTTTGATAATACTGTTGATATCAAAATCGGTTATATCAAGACGGATCGAATTGCTGTCAAAGTTGTTTAAGTCAAGGATCCCGCTTGTAAGCTTGGTAAGGCGCTCTATCTCAAAATTGATGGTGTTAAGGTATTTTTCGTGCATCTCCGGAGGTATGGTACCGTCAAGCATAGCCTCGGTATAGCCTTTTATTGAGGTAAGAGGAGACCTGAAATCGTGGGAGATATTGGAGATAAATTTGTGCTGGTAGTCCTCGTTTTTCTGAAGCTCCCCCGCCATATATTCTATCGTCGTAGAAAGATCGTAGAACTCGTCGTGGGTATCTGTGATCTTTGATTTGTAGTTAAAATGACCATCTGCGTATTGTCTTGCTGCTGCAATAGTCCTTTTAAGGGGCACAATGGAAATAAGGTAAAGGAATAAAAGGAAGATAAAAAGTACAAAGGCCACCAAAAGGAAGCAGATGTTGATGGTGTTCGCATAGTAAATGGAAGCTTTATCTATCTCACTTACGGGAGAAAGGAGAACAATATATCCGCTAAGAACCCAGTTGTTGTATACAGGGTAAACCACGCTAAGCATAGGGTCGTTTATAAGATTATTGACCTGAACATATTCGTTGGAATCTGCTGCAAGAAAGTCCTCTGTAAGCTGGGTTCCAAGGCTCATAGACGATCTTGAGTCAAAGGTTATATAACGGTCTTTACTGACTATCCAGATCCTGGCATTTGCAAGGATGTCGATGGTCTTAAGCTGAGCCACCACATTTGTAAGGGGGACGTTGCCTGAATAATAGCTGTTTACGTAGGCTTCGGATATAACGGAAGCCTCGTTTTGAAGGACATTAAGGCGCTGCACGGTAAGGCTTTTTCGTATCCTGCCAAGACCGTAGGTATTAAAGATAAATAACGCTATAACGATAATGAGAATATAAGAAACAGCGTATTTAACAAGCAGCGTCGGTCTCATAACGTCCTCCTTTCTTTATGTGGTAAAGTTATCTTTTTGTTTCAAATTTGTAGCCGATTCCCCAGACTGTACCAAGGCCCCAGCTGTCATGATCATGTATCTTCTCGCGAAGTCTCTTTATGTGTACGTCAACGGTTCGGGTGTCGCCAACATATTCGTAGCCCCAGATGTGGTCAAGGAGCTGTTCTCTTGTAAACACCTGATTTGGGTGAGAAGCGAGGAAGTAAAAAAGTTCAAGTTCCTTTGGAGGCATCTCTACCCGCATACCATCGCAGGTAACAGAGTAGTTTGTAAGGTTGATAAGAAGATCCTGATACTCCACAAAATCGCCCACAGGCTTGTCTTTTGCGGCGGCAGGTGAATCGGAAGGAGTATAGCGACGAAGGACTGCCTTTACTCTTGCTACAAGCTCTTTTGAATCAAAAGGCTTTATCATGTAGTCGTCTGCACCAAGCTCAAGACCCAGCACCTTATCAAACACCTCGCCTTTTGCTGAAAGCATTATGATAGGAATCTTGCTGTTTTTCCTTATCTCGCGGCAGACCTCGTAGCCGTCGATACCCGGCAGCATCAGATCAAGAAGAACAAGGTCCGGTGCAAACTCAGGAAAATAGTCCAAAGCTTCTTCGCCATCGTAAGCGATCTTTGTTTCAAAACACTCCTTTGAAAGATACAGCGAGATAAGCTCTGCTATATTTTCATCATCATCAACAATAAGAATCTTCTGTTTGTAGGCCACTTTATTAACCCTCCCTGAACTCTGCTATGGTAACTCCGTGATCTCCCTCTCCGAATTCTCCGAGATGGAAGCCTTTTACATACTTGGTTTTCTTAAGTTTTGCCTGTACGGCGCTTCTAAGAGCTCCGGTACCGTTGCCGTGGATGATGCGGACAGACGGAAGGTGGGCAAGATATGCGTCGTCAAGGTATTTATCAAGTGTAAATATGGCCTCGTCGGTAGTCATGCCGATAAGGTTGATCTCTGTTGATACTGAAAGGCTCTTGCTAAGGCCGATAGAGCCCTTTCCAGTTTTGGCTCTCTTGTTGTCCTCTATGGTCTCCTGTGTAAGTTCAAGATCTGACACGTTTACCTGACTGCGAAGAATACCCATTTGCACAAAAAGGTCGCCCTTGGCGTTTGGAAGTGTGCTGACCGTGCCTTTAAGGCCAAGAGACAGGACATTGACCGAATCGCCGATATGAAGCTTCTTTGGGTCAACTTTATTTGCAGGGGTTTTGGCCTTAAGGCCCTCGCGGTTTGTTTTGCTTAGCTTTTTGTTAAGCTCGTTGCGGGCGTTTTCCATGTCTTTATTAGCACCCTGCGCGCCCCATTTATTAAAGTTGCGGATGGTCTCGTCTGCAAAATCTTTTGCTTCAGAAAGAAGCTTTTCAGCCTCGACTCTTGCTTCGTCAAGGATACGGCTCTTTTGAGACTCAAGCTTTTCTTTGGCTCCGTCAAGGTCGGCGCGAAGCTCTTCTGCCTCTTTTTTAAGAGCTGCGATATATTCCTGTTCTTTTTCGATCTCTTTTTTGGAGTCTTCAAGAGAAGCGATAACATCTTCAAATTTCTGATCGCTTTCACCTATGCGCTTCTTGGCATCTTCGATAATGTGGTCGGGAAGCCCCAGCTTAGAAGAAATAGCAAAAGCGTTACTCTTTCCCGGGACACCGATAAGGAGCCTGTAGGTAGGAGCAAGTGTTTCTACGTCAAACTCACAGCATGCATTGCAAACACCCGGAGTTCCGAGAGCAAATATCTTAAGCTCGCTGTAGTGAGTTGTGGCCATAACTCTGGCATCGATATCGTGAAGCCAGGAAAGGATTGACATGGCAAGAGCAGCACCTTCTGTAGGGTCTGTTCCGGCGCCGGGCTCGTCAAAGAGAGCAAGGCACTCACTGTCTGCATTTTTAAGGATATTGACGGTATTTATCATGTGGGATGAGAAGGTAGAGAGGTTTTGCTCTATACTCTGCTCATCGCCGATATCTGCAAAGATCTCTTTAAATACTCCAAGCTCCGAGTGGTCAAAAGCAGGGATATGGAGGCCTGCCTGGCCCATAAGTGAAAGGAGCCCCATGGTCTTAAGGGAAACTGTCTTACCGCCGGTATTTGGGCCTGTTACTACAAGAAGGTTGAATTCATCTCCAAGCCTTATATCTGTAGGAACAACCTTTTTCGGATCGATAAGAGGGTGACGGGCTTTCTTAAGGTTTATGCGCCTGTCTTTGTTAAAGTCAGGCATGGATGCGTTCATAGATTTGGCAAGCTCGGCCTTTGCAAAGATAAAGTCAAGCTTTACAAGGGTCTTTACGTCGTATTCAAGGTCGCTTATCTGCTCTGCGATAAGGTTTGAAAGATCGGCAAGGACCTTTTGTACCTCTTTTTGCTCCTGAAGAAATGCCTCAGCAAGTTCGTTGTTAAGCTTAACAATGCTGAGGGGCTCGATAAATACAGTAGAACCTGTGGAGCTTTGATCATGCATCATTCCCTGTATCTGGCTCTTATGTTCAGCCTTAACGGGAAGGCAGTATCTGCCGTTTCGCATGGTGATTATGTTATTTTGCAGTTGCCCTTTGCTTGCAGCGTCATTTACAAGGTTTTGCAGCTGATCCTTTATCTTGTTGTTGATAAGGAGGATCTGACGCCTTGCTGCCTTAAGACCTGCGCTGGCATCGTCTGCTATGGTGTCTTCATCGATAATGCAGCGCTTGATCTCGTTATTTTCAGGAGAATGGGGCGCTAAAAGCTCAAAGAACTCGGAAAGGCTATCGGGAGGAAGGTTTTCCTGCCTCTTTTCCGAAAATGCTTTGGCTCTTAGAGCAACGTCAAGTACTTTTGAGATGGCAAGAAGCTCGCCTATAGTAAGAGCTCCGCCAACTTCAAGGCGCTTTATGGAAGCACGTACATCTGTAAGACCTGAAAATGAGAGCCTGCCGGAGGCAAGGACTCTTGAAAGTGCATCTGCCGTCTCCTGCTGCATCTTTACGATAACGTCTATATTTGCAGAAGGCTTAAGCATACGGCACATGTCTTTGGCCTGTGCGCTTGAAGCGTATGCTTCAAGTTTTTCAATTATCTTATAATACTCCAAAGTTCGGAGTGCTTTTTCATTCATAACAAATTCCTTTCGTATGTGGGAAAACCCCTTTAATGTAAGTAAATTTAAGAAAAATCCCGTCACAATAGAGTTTAACATAAATACACCAAAATATAAAGAATTAGGTTATAATGTAAAGGAAGGAAATTTTTAATATCAGGAGGAGTAGTTATGGAATTACTTGGCAAACTGAACAGCCCTGTAATGTACCTTATTTGCGGGGGGATCATTCTTTTGGTGGCGATCATATGCGTGATCTTTGGCGTCAGAGCCTACAAGGCCGGCAAAGAGATGGGGATCGATACAGGAAAGATGAAACGTGTTATTACCGCCAGCGCCACATTTTCGGTGCTGCCGGGTGTTGGGATCTTACTTGGAGTTATAGCACTTTCGGGAAGTCTCGGAACGCCATGGCCATGGCTTAGGCTTTCTGTTATAGGGGCCTTGCACTACGAGACGCAGGTGGCGGAAGCAGCAGGAGAAGCTGTGGGCCTAAAAACCCTTTCAGCTTCTGAAATGACGCCGGAAGCCTTTACCACTATAGCTCTTCTTATGTGTTTTTGCATTATCTGGGGCATGGTTCTTATGATATTTAACGGAAAGTCGTATATCACAAGGCTTATGAGCCCTTCTGCAAAGAAGAAGGGCGAAAGCGCAAAAGAAGGAGAGCAGGCAGCAGAAAACAAGGCTAAGAAGCCGTCTTTTGCAGATACGGCTATGACCGCCATGTTTATAGGCCTTGTTTCTGCGTATATCGCAAGCTATATCGGCAGCATCGTTTCAAAAGACGGAGCCTTTACCTTTGGAGGGAGCCCATTAAGCCTTGCGGTTGCAGTGGTTTCAGCGCTTGCTATGGGGCTTTTCCTTTTTGTAAAGGAAAAAGCGAAGGCAGACTGGATCGACAGCTTTTCGGTGGCAGGAAGTATGCTTATAGCTATGGCAGCAGCTATTTTTATGGGAAAGGTTATGTAAGGGGGAATTGACATGGATAACGAAAAATATATCAAAGGCACCCACAGGCTTGGGCGCATCTTTACCTGTATAGTTCTTGTTTTGCTTCTTTTGGCTCCGTTTATAATAGGCCTTTATCTAAAGGCTATGCCCAATATGCCTGCGGTTATAAAAGGTTTCTTAAGTGTGGGCATCGTTTACCTTGTAAGCGGTATTGTAGAGTATCTTATATATGTGCCGATGCTTGGGGCAGGCGGAAGCTATCTTGCATTTATAACCGGTAACCTTATCAATATGAAGATACCTTGCGCCATAAACGCAAGAGATATAGTGGGAGTAAAGAGCGGAACTCCCGAAAATGAGATAGTGGCAACTCTTTCTATCGCCACTTCATCTCTTGTAACAATACTTGTACTGGCACTTGGCGTACTTCTTATGATCCCGCTTCAGCCGGTGCTTCAGTCACCTGCGCTTCAGCCCGCATTTGAAAATGTGGTTCCTGCCCTGTTTGGTGCCATGGCATATAAGTATTACAGACAAAGCAAACTTGTTTCACTTTTAGTTCTTACGCTTATGACATTGCTGTTTTGCTTTGTTCCTTCACTTATCGGATCAACAAGCATGATGGTGATACCAAGCGGAGCCCTTGCCATAGCTTTATCCTACGTGGCATTTAAGAAGAAAATGAAAGCGGCAAAGGAGGCAGAATAATGAAGATCGTACTTTTTGTGGTTCTTGGCATATTGGCTCTTTGCGCATTTCTTGTACTTATAGCACTTTGCAAAACACTTCTTACTCCTGCAAAGCATTCCCTCTGGGAGCCAAAGAAGGACCCGGAGCGTGAAATGGAATATGCCAAAAAGCTTGCAAAAATGGTGCAGTTTGAGACAGTTTCGTATAAAGGAAAGGACAGAGCAGATCATTTCAGGGAGTTTCATAAAATACTTGAAAAGGAATTCCCTTTGGTACACGAAAAGCTTGAAAAGACAGAGATAGACGGCGCTTTACTCTTTAAATGGGAGGGTAAGGCGCACGACAAGCCCATCGTACTTATGGGACATCAGGACGTGGTGCCTGCAGAAGGCAAGTGGGAGCATGAGCCATTTTCAGGCGATATAGTAGACGGAAAGATCTGGGGAAGAGGAACGGCGGACACAAAGTGCTCTGTTATGGCTTTTTTGCAGGCAGCTGAGGAACTTCTTAAAGAAGGGTATGAGCCGGGACAGGACATATATCTTTCTTCTTCAAACACAGAGGAAGTAGGGGGTGATGGCTGCCCTAAGATAGTTGCTGAACTGAAAAGAAGAGGCGTAAAGCCATTTATCGTAAATGATGAGGGCGGATCTGTGGTAACAGAGCCTATGGCAGGTCTCAAGGGCAATTTTGCCATGATAGGTGTTCTTGAAAAAGGCCAGGGAAACCTTAAGATCATAGCAAGGTCATCAGGGGGGCATTCAAGCTACCCACCTAAAAATTCGCCTATAGTAAGACTCTCAAGATTTGTAACAGATTTTACAAAGCATTATCCGATGAAGTCAAAGATGAATCTGCAGGCAAGAGAGATGTTTGCCAATATGGCGCCTTACGGTCCGTTTTGGATGAGACTGCTGTTTGGCAATATCTGGCTTTTTAAACCGCTTCTTGTAGCACTTATGCCCTCAATCTCTTCACAGGCAGCAGCCCTTCTTCGAACCACAATAGCCCCTACCATGCAGACAGGTTCGGATGGCTGCAATGTGCTTCCTCAGGAAGCCACACTTACCTTAAATCTTCGCTATATACCGCACCAGAACATGGAAGAAAGCAATGAGATAATAAAGAAACTTGCGGCAAAATACGATCTTGAGGTAGAACTTATTGATGCTCATCCTGCATGTGAGCCTGTAAGCTCTAAGAGCGAAGCTTTTGGCATTGTTGAAAGCGTTATAGATGAGGTATTCCCGGGGCTTCCTAAGATACCGTATGTTATGACGGGAGGTACCGACGCCAGGTTTTATCAGGAGATCTGCGATGCGTGCATTCGTTTTTCACCTGTGGTATACGGCCCTGCCCAGATGAAAGGTATGCACGGTCTTAACGAAAACCTTGATACCTACAGTCTGCCTTTGGCGGTAGATTACTACAAAGCGTTGATACGTAAGATCTGAGAGTTGTTTTTGTTTGCTACAGTTCATATGTGGTGATATAATGGGTAGATGGGGAATACATAATACGGAGGCCGGGTATGAAGATCTTAAATGGCAAAAATCTATATGTTACAATAGGAATGGCTTCACTCATTCTTTTACTTGTGGGAGGAAGGTTTTTCTATACTCTCAGCATTAAAAACACTCAGCGTAAAGCTGAAGAAAAGATTACAGCAACCATAGAAAATATGGCTTATTTAAGCCAGGACCTTAAAAAAGATATGGAGGTACTTGACGATCTTCTTTCCATCGGCAAGCTAAATGACTCGCAGCTTGGAAGACTTTATGAGCGAAAGAGCTATGTGGCATATCTTGACGGCAATATGATCGATTATTACGATTATATCGCTAAGGCACTTTTTTACCTTGATCAGGCAGGGGATTACGAGACCGCCTGTCAGGTTTATACAAACCTTGCCTCATACTTTTTTGACCTTGGAAATTACAGCGTAAGCGGTGTACTTATGGAAAAGGCCTTAAATCTTGGAGAGATCTCGGGGTACTCTAATAAAGAGACAGCACTTCTTGCCTATCGTATGTATGCAAAGCTTCTTAACAGGGAAGAGCTTCCGGAGGAGGCTTCGCTTTACGTAGACCTTGCTAAAGACGAACTTGACAAGATCGACCCTGATAACGCAAACCTTGAGATATACAGGCTTATGACAGAGGGGGACGAGGCAAAGACGGAGATCCTTCTTGGCAAATACGATAAGGCCTATGATTTTCTTGAAAAATACAAGGATGATCCCTACATTACAGGAGCAGATGTAAGCGCATATTATGCAGCAAATTTTACCCTTCCGTATTATGAGATAAAGACCATAGTCAGCCTTAACGAGGGAAAATACGATGAAGCTGTGGCCAGTTTAAAAAAATACATTGAAAACTGTGACAGATTTGCATTTGCAAACGATAAGATCGACCTTATAGAAAACGTTCTTTCAAAGATCCCTGACGGAACTGCAGGTTCTCCCGGCAGCGAACAATATGAAGAAAAAAATGCTCTTAAAAATGAGCTTGTTGAAGAGAATAATGACTTTAGAAAAAAGATCATCACAGAGCACTCCGAAGTCCTTCTTTCACAGCTTGAAAATAAGATACAAAGCTTTGAAGATGCCAGAATAGCGGTGAAAAGAAGATACAGGACCGCTCTTGTTTCATTTATCATTATCATGGTATTTGCGGCTATCGCTGCCATAGGACGCCTTATGTATGTAGAGGGCAATACAGATGCCCTTACAGGTCTTCGCAACAGAAGAGCTTTTGATGCAAAGATCCACAAGCTTAATATGGCGGGAAAGACTTACGGCGCCATTATGATCGATATTGACAAGTTTAAGAACTTTAACGATAATTACGGACACGACTTTGGAGACCTTGTGCTTTCAAAGATCGCAGGTATAGTAAAGCTGACAGAATCAAAGACCATAAAGACCTACAGATACGGCGGCGAGGAAATGATCGTGGTAATAGAGACGGATTCTCTTAACACCATGGTATTTACCGCAGAACACATCAGAAAAGCTGTTGAGAGGTGCGTTCTTCCAAGAGATGCCAAAGTTACTGTGAGTACCGGAGTAGGTATAAAAGGGCAGAGCGAAGATCCTGTAAAAGAAGCCGACGAAAACCTTTATTTCGCTAAACATAACGGACGAAATGCCACGGGTTATCTTACACCTGAAGGCAGAAAACTTGCACAATCTTAATAATTCGTTCATTACAGGTTCACAAAGCTTTTTTAAAATGGTAAAATGAGTATCACAGATTTTATTCCGGAAGGATCAAAGTATGACGCAGGAAAATGGGGAAAATAAAGACAGCTATAAGTTTATAGAAGAAAAGATAGTTCAAAGCAAGAGCAAAAAGGTTCGTAAGGCTTTTTCAAAGATCATTACGAGCATTTTTTGCGGTGTGGCGTTTGGAGTTTCCGCAGTAGGTGCCATTTATTTTCTTGGTGAGCGCATATTGCCAAAACCTAAAGATGAAGTACCGGTTGTAGAAAATCAGCCGCAGCCCGGGTATACCGATATCATTATCGATCCGAACGCCGATGAAGAAAAAGATAAAGATAACGAGAACGATAAAGAAGACACTGATGACGGCAAGAACTCTGAAGAAGAGCCAAAGCACATCATTACAAGTCAGCCGGTTATAGTACAGAACCGTGTCAGAGCAGACCTTTCCGACTTTTCTGCGATCCACAGACAGATAAACGATATGGCTATGGAAGTTAACAAATCCTTAGTTAAAGTGGCAGTTGTGGAAAGAGAGCTTGACTGGTTCCAGAATCCGTACGAGACAAGGGAGCTGACCTTCGGGTTTATAGCAAAGGAAGATGAATCTTTTTACTATATTATTACCGACAGCGATAAAGTTATGGAAAAAGAGGATATCCGCGTTTCGTTTAACGGTTCTCCCGAAGTTCCTGCAGAAATTTACGATATGCAAAGCGAAGTCGGCCTTGCCTGCCTGCGGGTTGACAGCGGCCTGCTTGACGCAGATGTTAAAAAAGATATTGCCGTTAGTACGATAGGCGAGTCTTATTCGCTCTTTGTAGGTGAGCCGGTTGTGGCCCTTGGCAATCCAAATGGTACGGTTTATTCTATGCTCATTGGCTGCGTATCAGATAAAAATGGCGTAGCAAATGTGGTAGACGACAGGATCGATCTTTTTGGAACAGATATCAAAACGAGCACCGACGGAAGCGGAATAATCGTAAATATGGACGGCAGCATTATCGGTATAATTACAAAAAAACTGTCCACCAATAAAGAAGTTTGTATGGCTATGTCCATTTCAAGGATACAGAATCTTATAGAAAAAATGGTAACAAAGACTCCTCGTGTATATCTTGGTGTCGTTACAACAGACCTTACAGACGAAATGAAGAAAGGGCTCACCCAGAACGGCGGCATCTATGTTTCTAAGGTTGAGGCCGGTTCTCCTGCAGCCGAAAGCGGCCTTAAGGCAGGAGACGTTATATTGCAGATAGGCGATAATGCCGTATTTACCACGGCAGGCTTCTCTACCTATCTTCAGAGTTTTGAGGCAGGAAGCGCTGTTACGGTTAAAGTGGCAAGGCCCGACAGAGAGGGCGAGGAAGTGCTTAGCCTTGATATTACATTAGGGGAAGCTGTATTAAAATAACGGAAAGAGAGACACATATGAAGTTTATCAAAGACATAAACGAGGGAGACAACGTACAGGGAGTTTATTTTTGCAAGAAGAAAGATGAGCTTCGCACCAAGACTGACAAGCCTTATTTTTCAATGACATTGCAGGATAAGACAGGAACCATAGATGCGAAGGTCTGGGACATATATTCAGGCGGTATCGGTGACTTTGAAGCCCTTGATTTTATCTATATTTCAGGGCAGGTTACAAAATTTCAGTCAGCCCTTCAGCTTAATATAGGCAGAGTAAGAAAATGCGAGGAAGGCGAATACAACGTAGCGGATTATATGCCGACCTCCGAAAAAGACATAGAAGAGATGTATAGTTCTCTTTTGGCGTTTGTAAGCTCGGTTAAAAACGAACATCTCAGAGAGATCGCAGAAAGCTTCTTTATAAAAGACGAGGCTTTTATAAAAGAGTTTAAGAATCACAGCGCCGCAAAAAGTGTGCATCACGGCTTTATCGGCGGACTTCTTGAGCATACTTTAAGTGTTGTTACCGCAGCGGATTTTTATGCAAAGCATTATCCTGTACTTAACAGAGACCTTCTAATTACTGCGGCAGCTCTTCATGATGCCGGAAAGGTAACAGAGCTTACCGCATTCCCTGAAAATGACTACTCAGACGAAGGTCAGCTTCTTGGCCACATTTACGTTGGAGCCGAGATGATAGGCGAAAAGTGCAGAGAGCTTGGCAATGTGCCTGCAAAGCTTGAAAGAGAGCTTAAACACTGCATACTTGCCCACCATGGCAAGCTTGAGTTTGGTTCGCCAAAGAAGCCTGCTCTTATGGAGGCGTTGGCTCTTAGCTATATAGATGACATGGACGCCAAGATGGAAACCTTTAAAGAAGCCCTTGAAGCGCCGGCAGGAGAGAACGGCTGGCTTGGCTTTAACAGGCTTCTTGACAGCAATATCAGAAAGGTAAGCGGAACCGATGAATAAGGATGAGATCCTTGAACTTAAGATAGAAGATATAGGAACTGACGGAGAGGGTATAGGCCATGTGGATGGCTATACCCTTTTTGTGAAGGATGCTTTGCCGGGAGATGTGGTAAAAGCAAAGGTTATAAAGGCAAAGAAAAGCTACGGATACGGAAGGCTTCTTGAGGTTATAGAAAGCTCCCCGGATCGCTGCGAAGCAAAGTGCCCTGCAGCCAGAGCCTGCGGCGGATGCCAGATACAGCACATGGACTACGCGGCGCAGCTTCGTATGAAGCAAAAAAGAGTAAAAGACTGTTTTACGCGCATCGGAGGTTTTGAAGAAAGCTTTATTGACAGCGTTATGCATGAGATAATCGGTATGGAAAAGCCTTGGCATTACCGCAATAAAGCTCAGTTCCCTGTGGGGCTTAATAAAGAGGGAAAGGCAGTTACCGGATTCTACGCAGGTCGTACACATTCCGTTATAGATACGCCTCATTGTTTTATCCAGTTTGAAGAAAATGACGCTATAATGGAGGCTGTACGCGGATTTATAGATAAAGAGCATATTTCCGTATATAACGAAGAGACAGGAAAAGGCCTTGTTCGTCACGTACTTACAAGAAAAGGCTTTGCTACAGATGAGATCGCTGTCTGCATAATAATAAACGAAGACAAGGTGCCAAAGGCGGAAAAACTTGTAGAGAGCCTGCTTGGCGCATGCCCTAAGATAAAGAGCATTACATTTAACGTAAACAAAGAAAAGACAAATGTTATACTTGGCGAAAAGACAGAGGTTCTTTACGGAAGCGAGTACATTTATGACTACATCGGTGATGTGAAGTTCCGTATTTCTCCAAAGTCATTTTTCCAGGTAAACCCTGTTCAGACAAAGGTACTTTACGGCCTTGCACTTGACCTTGCAAAGAAAGATACAGACCTTAAGAACCTTACGGTCTGGGATCTTTACTGCGGCATCGGTACCATTTCGCTTTTCCTTGCAAAAGAAGCAGGGCATGTACACGGCGTAGAGATAGTGCCCGCTGCTATAGAAGATGCAAAGGAAAACGCAAAACTTAACGGTATAACAAATGCAGAGTTTTACGTGGGGGCAGCAGAAGATGTGGCACCGTCCTTACCAAAGCCCGACGTAATAGTGGTAGACCCGCCGCGTAAAGGGTGCGACGAAAAGCTCCTTGCCACCATCTTAAAACACAACCCGCCAAAGGTGGTGTATGTATCCTGCGACCCTGCAACCCTTGCAAGAGACGTAAAGATACTTTGCGAAGGCGGCTACACACTAGAGTATATACAGCCTGTAGACCAGTTCGGGCACACGGTTCATGTAGAAACATGTGCCTGTTTAACAAAATCAGGCCATTGACTGATTTTGCTTTTACAGGCACAGTTGTTCTGGCTCCTGCAAAGCAGGAGAGCAGAACTTCCTTGAAAATGCTCTTCTAACGAAGTCAAGCTGAAGGCATTATTTTTCAACTACTAATATGCAATTTGAAGCCGGGTACTCTGTTTCCTCGCCGTTTTCATCAAGGAGAGTAACATACTTTCCAAGGTTATCAGGGTATCCGGGTTCAAGAAGCTCTTTGGCGCTGATTATTTTGGCACCTATTTCATTAAAGAAAGCTTTGTATTCATTAAGAGTAAAATATCCAAATTGCTCTTGAACTTCGTGGGCATAGCTTTCCGTGCCCCAGGTATAAGTAAAGAGGAACTCGCGGATAAAGTTTACATCTCCTGTTACGGTAAGAGTATCCTCGTTTATCTCTGTTACTTTTTTCTCTTCCGGAATATCTTTTAGGCCTGCAAAATCGCGCATATAATTTTTAAAGAAATCAAGGCTTGAAGGGCTTTTAAACACTATTTTGCGAGGGTATGACCCTTCCGTCTTAACTCCGTCCCTTATTATGATACGACCGCCGGGGTTAAGGCTATCAAAGGCATTTCTTAAAGCAATCTTTACGCTGTTTATCTCAAATCTTCCATTCTCTGTTTCAGTATAAGAATAAATCTCATGAAGGATTGAAGAAAAGATGATACTGTCACATTTTTCGGAAAGAGGCGTATCAACAAAATTATGAACCATTACCTGCCAGTTGTGGCCTTCTCTTTTTTTCTTCTGGTTCAGAGCTTCTATAACATTTGTGGAAATATCGGTGCCGATTATCATTTTATCCGGATATTTTTTCTCCAGCTTATCAAGTAAAATTCCGCCTCCGGAGCCAACATCCACAATGCTTTTTCCGACTGCATGATCAATGATGTCATCTTTTGTGCTTCTTGTAACATCATTCATGGTATTTAAATATTTTTCTTCGTTATTAAGTCTGTCAAAAGCGTCTCTTCTGAATCCGAACATATCGTAGAGCACAATAATGCTCTTTTCAAATGTAAGGAGGCCGCAGCGTTCCGCCTCAACGCAGAAGTCAATAAGCTTGTTGCAAACCGGCGAAAACTTAAAGTCTATAAAAGCAGAACCGTTTTCGATCGAAACGTCTATATCCACATTCTGAACAGAGGAATCAAGGAGGTACTTTTCGATGATCCTCTTTTTGTATACATTAATATGCTTTTTGCCTTCGTAGTCATAATAGAGAGAATCTGCAAGAGGCTTAAAATTGAGGTGCAAAACCTCTGCTTTTTCCGAAGATATCCTGTCTAAAGCAGCGGCAAGTATCTTTCTTATCTGTCCTATATCAAAAGAAGACAGGGCGGCTTCAAAATACCAAAGTTCATATTTCGGGAAAATAGATCTGTCAAAATAATCAACATCGTTTTCAAAAAACTCAATTTCATTTGGGCAGAGTTTCTGGAGCCTGTATTCTGCAGAAAAATCATTAAGATCTCCTGATACGATGCTTTCTGTAAGTGATATAACACTGTTTTTTACATTGTTCCATATATCTTCGGAAACAGCCCTTATTATACATTCGTTTAAGGCAAGTAAAATCTTTGAAAGGTCAAAAGAACCGTCACTTTTAATGCTTAAAAGAGGAACATTTGCGCTTACGGCAATCTCACCTCTTATACACTGGCCCACAATACCATGGGTTTTTATAAGGGTGTAGATAACCCCTTCATCGCCTGTTGCATCTTTATAGATATCAGCCGAAGCAATATTATGGATATCAAGAGGATAGCCCTTCTTTCTCCACTCTTTTCGTTCCTCAAAAAGACCGCCCTTTGCGACTTCAGACCACTTAAGAACCGTTGATATCATTTCTTTTTCTACGGGATTAAGGCAGTATTTTTCGCAGATATCATCAAGAATATCCAGCGTTCTAAAAACATACATCAGAGTTTCTTTGCCTGAAAGACTGCTCATGGAATCAAGTCTTTCTGCATTTACGTATATATTGTCGGTTTGAGTAAGGTACTTTAGCCAAAGGTTATCGTTAAGTGCACCTTCTTTTAAAGCGCCGCTTTCCTCAAAATATTTTTTAAAGTTTAGATTTTTAGATGTGTCAGCCATGATCTTCCTCCTGTCAACCATGTTATTATCCCATAACCTTCCGTGTTTTGCAATGAGACCTTTATACATACGTACCAGGTACCTGTGTCATCCTGCTTGAATTTGGCTTTCGAATATGTTAGTATGTGCCCATAGATGGGCGAATTTTTTAACGAAGCCAAGTTTGTTCTGGCTCCTGCAAAGCAGTAGAGCAGAACTTCATTACGTGCGTATGCTTTGTGAGGAAGTAAAATGAAAGTAGCAATCTGCGATGACAACCAAATAGATATAGATTATCTGTCGGGACTGCTTTTGAAGTGGGGAGAGAAAAGCAGTACCGGAATTTCGCTCCGAACCTTTCCTTCTGCCGAAAGCTTTCTCTTTCAGTATGAAGATGAAAAGAATTACGACCTGCTGTTTCTTGATATAGAGATGGAGAAAATGGACGGAGTCACCATGGCAAGGCAGGTTCGAAAGGGAAATGAATCTGTCCAGATAGTTTTTGTAACAGGGTATTCAGATTATATCGCGGAAGGCTATGACGTAGCTGCGCTCCACTATCTTATGAAGCCGGTTAAGGAAGACAAACTCTTTGAAGTTCTTGACAGAGCGGCATCAAAGATAAAAGAGAATGCAGCCTGTCTTACGGTAGAATACAGCGGAGAGCTTGTAAGGATTCCGTTTTATGAGATAAAGTATATGGATGTAGACAAGAATTATGTCACCATTCATAGCAAAGAGGACTATCGCATAAAAGCCACTCTCGGAGAAATGGAAACTAAGCTTCCGGAGAATTTCTTTCGTATCGGAAGAAGTGCAATAGTCAATCTAAACTGCATCAGAAGAGTAACAAAGACGGATGCGGTACTTACAGATGGCAGCATGATCCAGCTTCCAAGGGGAAGCTATGATAAACTTAACCGGGCGATAATAAAGCATGTATAGGGATATAGTATGAAGTTATTTAACAAGAAGCTTGATAAACAGATAGAAAAGTATCAGCGAGAGCTTGTTGATACACATTATAAAGAGGTAGACAACATGTACCGCCAGATACGAGGCTGGCGACATGATTACAGAAATCACATACAGGTGCTTATGGCCCTTGCAGACAAGGGCGACATAAACGGCATAAAGCAGTATCTTGGCGAGCTTGATGTAGATCTTAACACTGTAGATACGGTAATAAAGACCGGAAATGCCATGGCAGATGCCATACTAAACAGTAAGATCTCGCTTGCAAGATCAAAAGAAATCGAAGTTGATGCAGATGCCCATATCCCTGTAAAACTGAAAATGTCAGAGCTTGACCTTTGCTGTATCCTTGGCAATCTTTTTGATAACGCTATCGAAGCAAGCCTTGCACTTCCGCCGGAAGAACGAAAGATCCGGGTTTATATGGATATGAAGAACACTCAGCTTTATATCTCATTTACAAATATGACCGCCGGGGGAAAGCTTAAGAAAGAGGGCGGCATATTTAAGACCACCAAGGGAGAGGGGCACGGCTTCGGGCTTGTAAGGATCGATGCCATAGTGGAAAGGGCAGACGGTTATATCAGCCGTAACTCGGAAGACGGGGCATTTACAACAGAGATATTGATACCGCAAATATAGGAAAGATGCTATTCGTCCCCTAAAACCTACAATTCATCCCCGAAATAACTTCGGGGATATTTTTGTGTTATGATAAGGCCGTCTCGAAGAGGGGATATAACGATATAGGGCGCTGCGCGGCTCCTTCCCGCGCGGCCCCTGGAAATGAGGAAGAGATGGAAAAAGAAAAACAGCAGGCAAAAAAGAAAGAAAAGCCCAAATACAATCTGCTGCAAAATGTGGCCTGGATGATCGGAATGTCAAAAAAGGCCGACAGCCCTGAAGTGGGCTTTTTTGTGCTGCTTATGGGCGTAGTCTCTGCAGGAGTAAATATCGCAGGGCTTCTAATAACGCCAATGATATTAAAGCAGGTGGAAGATAAGGCACCGCTACCCAAACTGCTTTTGGTGATAGGGGGATATACGCTTTGTTTACTTGCACTAAACGGAGTTAAGAGATACTTTGATGGAAGTCTGGATTGGACCAGGATCCATGTAAGGGGAGAAATAAGCGTAAAGATTCATGAGAAGTTTTGCAAAACGTCTTATCCTAACACTGAGAATCCGAATGTTTTAAAAAGATTTCATGAGGCAATTGAAACAACATGGAGTAATAATGCGGCCACTGAAGCAATCTGGCATCATATAGAATTGTTTCTTGAATATGCCATATGCTTTATTGTTTACCTTTACTTTCTGTCGCACACGAATTATCTTTTACTTTGCATTATTACTGTCACCACAGTTGTAGAATTTTTTATATCAAAGAAAGTTGATGAATGGAAGTATCAGCATAGAGATGAAGCAAGCGCAGTAGTAAAGAAGATCAAATATATTACTTGCAAGGGAGAATCAAGAACTATTGGAAAAGACATCAGAATCTTTGGGATGAAAGATTGGATGGATGATATTTACAGGGCATCTAAGAAAATTGCCTTAGACTTTGAAAACAAATTAAATGAGAAATACATAATGGTTGACCTTTTCGATGTGCTGCTTACAGTATTTAGAAATGGACTAGCGTACTATTATCTTTTAAACATGACGATAAAAGGAAATCTCTCGGTATCAACCTTTTTGTTGTACTTTAGTGCGGTGGGTGGATTTGCCAAATGGACAAAAAGCATTTTGGCAGAGCTTACAAAACTTAATTCTGAAAGTACTGAATTATCAGTATTAAGAGAGACGATTGAAATGGCTGAGGATTTCCGAATGGAAGGCGGAAAACCGATTCCAAAAACTACGGATGGGAAATACGAACTGAAACTTGAAAATGTTTCATTTAGATATCCCGGAGCAGAAAGTGACACTATTACAGATTTAAATCTGACCATAAAACCTGGCGAGAAGGTGGCACTTGTCGGCCTTAACGGAGCAGGTAAAACTACGCTTGTAAAGCTGCTTTGCGGGTTTTATGACCCTACAAAAGGAAGAGTTTTGCTTAACGGAACAGACATAAGAGTATTTAACAGACCGGAATACTATGATCTTTTTACTGCTGTATTTCAGAAGTATTCGATTATAGAGGTATCTGCAGCAGAAAATATATCGGGAAAAACAAAAGACTTTGACGAAGCGAAGATATGGGAAGTTCTTAAAGAAGCAGATCTTGATGATAAATTCAGATCCTTACCGAATGGAATTTATACGCACCTAGGGAAGAAATATTACGAAGATGGCATCGAGCTTTCAGGCGGTGAGACGCAACGTCTTGTACTTGCAAGAGCCCTATATAAAAATGCTCCGGTTCTTCTTTTGGATGAGCCTACAGCAGCGCTCGATCCGATTGCAGAAGATCGCATCTATCAAAAGTACAGTGAGATGACTAAGGGACGGACTTCTCTTTTTATTTCTCATAGGCTTGCCTCCACAAGGTTTTGCGATCGCATTTTATTTATGGAAAATGGAAAAATCATTGAAGAAGGATCGCATGATGCGCTTATGAGCACAGGGGGAAAATATAAGGAGATGTTCGACGTACAGAGCAAATATTATCAGGAGGGGCAGACAGATGAAGAGTGAAAAAATGAGTTTAAAAGAGGCTTTTAAACTGCATACAAGAGCAATCAAAATAATAAAAACCGAGTCACCTTCTTTAATACTTATGAACCGAGTATGGGGCTTTTTAAAAGCTGCCCTCCCATATGGTGATGTTTACCTTTCGGCAAAGATAATTGGTGAGCTTGCAGGTGGTAGGGATCCGAAACGTCTAATGTTACTTGTAAGCATTACCCTCATTTGGAATCTGGTTTTAGCGTCTATATGCTCTGTGATAGAAGATAAGGACAAATCGCTGGGCTATTTGTTGTGGCTGGCAAACGATAAATTTTTAGCTGATAAGATGATGAATATGGACTATTGTCATCTCGACAAGCAATCCACACATGACAGGGTGGCACAGATAAGACAGAATGCAAACTGGCATGCGTGGGGAATTTATACAGCATATGAGGCAGAAAAAGAACTGGCTTCTTCTCTTTTTGGCATTTTGGGAGTCGTAGTGCTGACGGTAACTTTATTTATCAAAAAAATACCTGTCGAAGCAGGAAGGCTTACGATTCTTAACACTCCATATATGACTGTGGTTATAGTGGCCATATATCTTTTTACTGTCTATCTTGCATCACACTGCGGGAATCTTGTTTCTGCCGGAAGTGCGGCCCTATCAGCCGGAGCAAGAGAAGGGAACCGTTTTTATAACCTTTTTAGCGGTTACGCTTTTGACTCAACCAATCAAAAATCTGCAGATATCAGAATGTACGACCAGTTCAATATATGTAAGGCGTACAAAATTGAAGAAAGAGCCTTTGGCAAAAATGGAGCTTTTGCAAAGTTCTATAAAGGAAAAGGCGGAATGCTCTTAATTGCCCAGCAGGCACTTCTTGCTGTTTTTACAGGTATGGTGTATTTGTACGTTTGTCTTAAAGCGTATGGCGGCGCATTTGATATTGGCTATATAGCGCAATATGTGGGGGCGCTTACAGCTTTTTCGGGACAGATGATACTGCTTTTAGAGGGGCTTTCGGATATCCGCTTAAATGGCAGCTTCCTCCAAACCTTATACGAGCATATGGATCTTCCTGATGAAATGTACCAGGGTTCACTTACTACAGAAAAGAGAAATGACTGCAAATACGAAATAGAGTTTAAGGATGTTTCCTTTAAGTATCCTGACTCTGATATCTGGGCATTAAGACATCTTAATGTAAAGTTTAAGGTAGGACAGAAGCTTGCAGTAGTAGGTCAGAACGGTTCCGGAAAGACTACGTTCATAAAGCTTCTTTGCAGGCTTTATGACCCTACGGAAGGCCAGATACTTCTTAACGGAATCGACATAAGAAAATATGCTTACAAAGAATATATGGACATCTTTTCTGTGGTGTTTCAAGATTTTGAGCTTCTTGCAGCCCCTCTTGGTGAAAATGTGGCTGTATCAAAGAAATATGACAAAGAAAAAGTTAAGGCCGCCCTTATTCAGGCCGGATTTGGAGAAAGACTTGAGACTATGGAAAAGGGGCTTGATACCTGCCTGTATAAAGAGTTTGAAGAGGACGGAGTTGAAATCTCGGGCGGTGAAGCTCAAAAGATCGCTATAGCAAGAGCCCTGTATAAGGACGCAGCATTTATCATCCTGGATGAGCCAACCGCTGCACTTGACCCTCTTGCAGAAGCTGAAGTATACGAGAAATTTAGCGGGATGGTAGGTAACAGAACAGCGGTATATATAAGCCACAGGCTTTCATCCTGCAAGTTCTGCGACGAGATCATGGTGTTTGATGAAGGAGCTGTTATCCAGCACGGTACCCATGAGAGTCTTCTTTCCGATCTTGCCGGAAAATACTATGCTCTCTGGAATGCTCAGGCAAAATATTATCAGTAATCTTATATTTTTACATATGTACCAGGTACCTGTGTCATCCTGCTTGAATTTGACCTTCGAATATGTTAGTATGTGCCCATAGAAAGGCAGATTTATATAAGGAGGCGCGATTAATGAGTAAGATATATATCACAGGTCACAAGAACCCTGATCTTGACAGTTTATGCAGTGCTTATGCGTATTCGGTGCTTAAGAACAAGATCGATCCTGATAATGAATATATACCTGTAAGGGCAGGGCATCTTAGCGACAGTGTTACGGCTATCTTAAGTACGCTTGGTATAGAAGCGCCGCCATATATGAGTAATGTATACCCGAAGGTGGCAGATGTTATGCTAAGGCCTACAGAAAAGCTTGAAGCATCGGCGCCTCTTACTGAGCTTGCAAAGACATTTAAGGATTCAACGCCGTCTGTTGTGCCTATATATGATAACGGCAAGTTCACGGGGCTTCTTAGCGTTGATGATATTACAAGATATTTTATGCATAAACTTGGCGAAGAGGGCCGCATTTCAGAGATCCCTACTCTTGGCACGCTCCTTGAGAAAAATGAGGCGCCGGTTCAGGCCGACGACCTTTTTGAAGATGCAAAGATAAGCCTTTCGGGTTCAAAAAAGAGAGGCCTTGCTGTGTTTGAGGGCGAGGAGTTTTGCGGATATGTCAGTAGAAGATGTTTTCTTAAAGCACCTTCCTATAAGGTGATACTTGTAGACCACAACGAGGCAAGGCAGTCAATAAACGGAATAGAAAAGGCGGAAGTGGTGGAGATAGTAGATCACCACAGGCTTGATGCCTCAAAGACCAGTCTGCCGATATTTATAGATACAGAGCCTCTTGGCAGCACCTGTACCATTGTTTACCGTATGTTTTTAAGGAATGACGTTACCCCTGATAAGTATACGGCAAAGGTGATGCTTACAGGCCTTATCTCAGACACACTGATACTTAAGAGTCCTACCACCACCCAGACAGATAGAGAAACAGCAACTAAGCTTGCAGAAATATGCGGTGTTGATATAAATGAATTTGGACATGAGATGTTTAGTCATGTAGAGAGCATGGGCAAGAGAGATCCGGAAAGAGCCATACTTTCAGACTTTAAGAAGTACACGGAAAAAGGCGTGCAGATAGGAATAGGCCAGTGCGAAGTTACTACACTTCACGACATTGACGAATATACCGGCATGTATCTTGATATGCTTGAAGAGGTACGTGAAAAGGAAGGACTTACATGGGCTACACTTATGATAACCAATGTATTGAAAGAGCACAGCGTGCTTCTTACCACAGGCTATAAGGCTGAAAAGATGCTTCCTTACAAGATGCTCTCAGAAAAAGTATACGATATGCCAAATGTCATGAGCCGTAAAAAGCAGCTCCTTCCCGAGATGCTTTATGCACTTTCTGCTGTAACTTTGGGGTAAATGCCTGCGCGGCCAAAAGTGTGGCCGGCGTATAAACAGAATGATATCAGAGAGATTAAAATTAATGGAAAAAAATTTAGTTGACAAATTGTAAGAGAGAAGGTACAATACAATCATAATATATTTGATACAATATAATTTAGTTAAATATAACATATGTGGAAAGATTTAGGAGGTATAGCAAAATGGCAAGATATGATATAGCAATTATCGGAACAGGCCCTGCAGGCCTTGAAGCAGCAATTACAGCAAAAGTTCGTAACAAAAATGTTCTTCTTATCGGTAGCAGAAGTTTAAGCTCAAAGGTTGAAAAAGCACATACGGTACAGAATTACCTCGGTCTTCCCAGCGTATCAGGAGAGGACATGCAGAATGCTTTTTTAAAGCACATTGATGAAATGGGCATTACCATTACTGAAGATAAGATTACCACAGTATATGCTATGGGTGAGTTTTTCGCCCTTCAGGGTAACGGAGA
>JAEEOQ010000109.1 GCA_016284355.1 Lachnospiraceae bacterium | reverse complement strand
CTCTTGCAGAACTTTCCGACTGGTACAAAGAAGGAATTATAGACAAGAATTTTCTTATCCGTACCACAAACAACATTACTGAACTTATAAAAGAGGGAAAATGCGGAGCGTTCTTTGGACCATGGTGGGCGCCTAACAATCCGCTTATGGATGCTGTGGCTCTTGACCCTTCTGCTGAGTGGGTTCCCTATCTTATACCAACTGCAGATGACGGTTCTGTGACATATATGTCACAAAAGCCTTCGGGAAAATATGTTGTGGTAAGAGCAGGCTACGAACACCCGGAGGTTGTACTTAAAGTTATAAGCGTGCTCTTTGATCATGGCCGTTTTGAAGATAAAGACGTGGAAGGGCTAAAGGACTATTTCAAGAAAAACGTAGATCCTACTGCAAGGCCTATAGCTATAAACGTAGACTATAAGGATGCCATCACAAGGTGCTATGCAAATCTTAGCAAAGCCATAGTCGGAAGGATTGAGCCTGCAGAACTTGAAATGCTGGAGCTATCTTACTACGAAGCCTGCGAAAGCTATCTTAACAGCAACAGTCCGACCCCTGAAGAGTGGGCGGCTTACACCTCACGTATCACTGCCTGTGGTCTTCTTAAAAACACCAAGACAATTGACAAGCAGTCTATGTTTTTTGGCGAGACGGAGACTATGAGCAAGTGCTGGTGGAAGCTGCGGGAAAATGAGCAAAAGACCTTCCTTAAGATAATAACCGGTGAAGCTGATATTTCTTCCTTTGACGACTTTGTAGCAGCCTGGAAAGAAGAAGGCGGCGACCTTATAACAGCAGAAGTAAGAGCCGAAGTAAACAGATGATTTATTTGGAGCCATTAGGGCCTGCGCCCAAATGGCTCTTTTTTGGTGTGGCGGCTTTGTTCTTTCCTTTTTTGCAGCCTCAAAATGCGCATTTTCTATCAATGTTCCAACGCTTTTCTTTTAATGTGCATGCTGCGCTTAAAACTCGCCGGGTGGGGGATTCGGGGGGTGTGCGGAAATTGATGCGTTGTAGATACAATATGTGGCCGCATCTCGCTATCCGCGAGCTTATATAAAAGCAAGAAGTCCCCTTTCAAGCAAGCTTGAGGTGACTTCCTGCTTTCATAACGGTGCTACGCACTTTGCGTCCACATCTTTTACATATAAGTGCAGAAATATTAAGTATCATCCCCCCTTCATCCCTTCCACCGGCTCAAACAATCGCTCGCACGCACCGGAAAAGCTACTTGAAACATTAAGAAAAGTGGCATTTTTCGCCAATCGCAAAACAGGAAATGAACGCAGCCGCTTATAAAACAGGCCAAAGTTTTTCACTTTTATATACTTGATCTGCCTAATTACTTTTTTATCTGCCGGAAAGGGGTTGTCAATCCCGTAGCCGCTATGCGGTGCGCTATGCGCAGGATTGACAATCCTTCCTCCGGCAGATTATGGTTGTTTAGGCAGATCAAGATTAGGGGGACATATAACCCCTATAATACCCACAGAGGGATAGACCTTGAGGAAGCGAAATGTTATAATGAGGGCAGGACGTAAATGAAAGGAGCTTATATGGAAAACAGGGAAAAAGTTATAGTAAGGACAAGTATTATTGGGATTCTGGCAAATATCCTGCTTGTGGCCTTTAAGATGGTGGTGGGGCTTGCGGCAAACTCTATAGCAGTTATTCTTGACGCCATCAACAATCTTTCGGATGCCCTTTCCTCGGTGATCACAATAGTGGGCGCAAAACTGGCGTCTAAAAGTCCTACAAGAAAGCATCCTCTTGGGTTTGGGCGTATCGAGTATTTCAGTGCGCTGCTGGTTTCAGGTATTGTGCTTTATGCAGGTATCACCTCTGCGGTAGAGTCGGTTAAAAAGATAATCCACCCTGAGGAAGCAAACTATACTACAGTTTCATGTATTATCATTGCAGCGGCAGTTGTAGTTAAACTTATTCTTGGACTCTATGTTAAGGGACAGGGAAAGAAAGTTAATTCCGGCGCCCTTGAAGCATCAGGCTCCGATGCCCTTTTTGATGCTGTGCTTTCGGCATCCGTACTTGCCTCTGCCATTATTTTTATGGTATTTGGGATTTCGCTTGAGGCGTATGTTGGTGCCCTGATCTCAGCATTTATCATAAAAGCGGGTATCGAGATGATGCTTGATACTTTAAATGAGCTTATGGGACACAGGGATGATGTGGAACTTACAAAGAAGATCAAAAAGCTTATTGCAGAAGATGAGAATGTTCGCGGCGCATACGATCTTATACTTTACAACTACGGACCTGAGATGAATTATGGTTCTGTACATATCGAAGTTGCAGATACCATGAGTGTAAAGGACCTTGATATCCTTTCAAGAAAACTTTCAGCAAAGGTTTACGCTGAGACCGGAGTTTCACTTACAGGTATAAGCGTATATTCGCATAACACAGGTGATGACAAGGCCAGAGAACTTGAAGATGAAATAAGAAAGTTAGTCATTTCCCATGATTTTGCGGTACAGATCCACGGCTTTTACCTTGATGAAGAAACACATACCATTCGTTTTGATGCGGTACTTTCCTTTGATATAAGCCAAAGCGAAGGTGTAAGGATACTAAGAGAAGAACTTACAAAGAAATATCCGCAGTATATATTTGCTATAGTGCCTGATGTAGACTTTTCAGCAACATAGCAAACCGGTGAACGAAAAGAGAGAGCTGTAAAAACTCGTTTTTACAGCTCTCTTTTTTGTGAATGATTTGCTTCTTCAGTATTATTCGTCGTCTTCGTCAAGATCGCCGTCATTTTCATCGTAAGTGCTTTCAAAGAGCTCGTCTTCGCCTTCGTCGGACTCGTCATACTCTTCATCCTCTTCACTCATTACGACGATAACGCATTTTGCTTTCTTTCCGGACTGAGTACATTTTACTGTAAGAGTAGTTTTGCCGGGAGCCACTGCTGTCAAGGTTCCGTCTTCACCTATCGAAACAACGCCTTCGGTGCTTAATGTGGTTGTATATGTGGTGTACTTGGAATTATTCTTTATCTTTGTAAAATAATCGGCTTTTTCAAGGGTATCACCCACAAAGAGTGAAAGTTCAGGCTCGATAACAGGAACTGATTTTGCTGCTTTTTTGTATTCTTTAAGATCAGCATTTTTCTTATCGTATTTTTCTTTAATGGTCGTTGATCTTGCTACGGTGCCATCTTTTGCGGCTTTGCCCTTGTCTTTTTTGTACGCAGCCTTGTACTGAGACTTTAGCTTAGCTACCTGATCCGTAAGTGTGGTGATCTTTTTGGCACAGGCTTTTTTGCTAAGTTCTTTAGCCGATGCAGTGGTAAAAGAAAGGCGTCCGAACAGTGCAACTGTAAATACTGCAAGAAGTACGTAAACAACTGATTTCTTTAAAATTCTGCTTTTATTCATAACTGCCTCCAATTCTTTTGATAGCCCGATCGCTACAAACGTGTGATAGAGTTATTATATAGCGGAGTAAGTATTTTGTCAATTTAGTGAATATTAAGCAATAAAACAACAAAATAAAGAAAATTAGTGCAAATTTCTGTATATGGTGATATAATTACTCTATGGAGCGTGTAGTTCATTTTAAAAATTCACAGGAGGAGAAGACATGAGTTTTTATGATGATAATTATAATCCGGGAGAAAGCGGATTCGAGGGGAAAAGGGAAATGGCTATAATCAAGAGACACATTAAAAAGGTTGAAAAGGAAGATGAGTCCCTGTCCTTCGAAGAAATTGACGAGATGGAAGACATGGAGGATGAGGACTGGCAATAGACCAAGGAGGCATTTTTTATGGGAAACATTACAAAATTGAACGTTAAGAGAAGTATCAGCAAAACTCTTCTTATGGTAATACTTCCGCTGGTTGCGGTAGGTATTGCAGCCATAATTATCGTGCTTGTAAACCAGGCAAAGAGTTCTCTTAACGACATGGCGGTTCAGGCTCTTCAGGCAGAGACAAGGGCAAATGCTGCAGACGTGGCAGAGAGCTTCAATACCTTGCGAACTAAATTCGGTGAAATGGCAGAGTCCTTTGAACGCCTTGATTTTGCTACCAAAGAAGATATTCAGGCCTACATTGAGCCATCATTTTCGTTCCAGGATATTCCAAACTCCGGAATTTACGTTGCATTTGATGATGATTCTATTCTTTTTGCGGACAGTAACATCAGCCTTGGACCTGATTTTAAGCCTACGGAACGTGGCTGGTATCAGGATGGATTAAAGAATGCGGATTTTGTGGGTACAGACCCATACGAAGATGCTTCCACAGGCGGAATGTGCGTTACTTTCTGTAGAAAGATAAAACTTAAAAACGGTACCAATGGTGTAATGGGTATCGATGTTTATTTAAATAAATTTAACGACGAGATAGCAGCACTTAATCCTCTTGGCAACGGTATATCACTTGTTACAAACGGCGAATATATCGTGTCATTCCCACAGGTTCCTGATTTTGACGGAACCAAGATAGCGGATATCGGCGATACTTACCTGCTGACATTACAGGCATTTGGCGAGACTGCCACAAGCGATTCTTATACGACCGCAAAGCAGTCAAACGGCGATTCTTACTATATAACTGCAAGCGAGATTCCGGGTACGGGATGGAAACTGTTCTCATCAGTAGGAATTAAATATATTGAGGCAGCATCAAACAGATTTATGGTGGGCGCACTTATTGCCATGGTGGTTATTCTTGCCATTATTACAGGTGTTACCATTTTTATAATCCAGAGAGTCATTACAAAACCTGTTGTTGCTCTCTCAAGCGGTATAGCATCGATCTCGGGCGGCGACTTCACCACACAGATGCCTGCAGATAAAGGCGATGAGATCGGTTATATCTGTAAAGAGATGGACGGCTATGTTCGCAACATGAACGAGACCCTTGCCGACATCAGAAACAGAGCAGACCAGATGAAGACCGACGCCGATATGTCAAGAAAGGCATCTGCAAGCATGACAGGCAGCGTAGAAGAGCAGTCATCTTCCATGAGCCAGATCCAGGTTACCATGGAAGGTATCTCAACCGCGGTTACCGAGCTTGCAACCAATGCTACCGAGCTTGCAGGCGCTGTTTCAAATCTTACCGCAAACGGAAATGCCACAAATGAGACCATGCTTAGTCTTGTAGAGCAGGCCGACGTGGGCAGACGTGATATGAACGCCGTTGAGGAAAACATGAGGAACATGCAGGATTCCATGACATCGATGAACGACGTGGTCAATACTGTTGGTGAATCTGCAGAAAAGATCACAGCCATCGTTTCCATGATCGATTCCATCGCGCAGCAGACCAACCTTCTTTCTCTTAATGCTTCTATTGAGGCTGCAAGAGCAGGCGAGGCAGGACGTGGCTTTGCGGTAGTTGCTGATGAGATCGGAACCCTTGCAGGAAACAGCCAGGACGCAGCAAAAGAGATCGGAGAGATCATAGGCGAGATTACAGGCCTTATTCAGGATCTTTCAGAGAAATCTCATTCAAATATGAATACCATCGAAGAAAGCAGCGAAGCTGTGGCTAAGGCAGGTACAAGCTTCAACAACATCATCTCTGACCTTAACGAGGCAGCAGACACCATGCGCAGTATGCTTGGCATGATGAATGATGTAAATGATATCGCAACTAACGTTGCAGCTATTTCTGAAGAGCAGTCTGCAAGTTCACAGGAAGTTACCGCTACTGTTGATACTCTTGCAGAAAGTGCTAAGGGAGTGGCAAATGAAAGTAAGAATGTTGAACTTATTGCCAATTCAGTTTTCAGGTCTTCGGATGCAATTAATGATCAACTTAATAAATTCAAGATAAATTAGTGTAAAATGACTTATAATTCGCCGATTGGGAAGTGAAAATATCCTAATCGGCGAATTATTTGAAAAGATATAGCAATTTGTAGTAGTAAATTGTATAATATAGAGAAAGAGAATATACACTTTGCATTATTATTGCAGGAAAGTCGAGGTCATTTTTATGCAAAACACAAAAAAAGGCTTTCATATCAGCATGAAGGTCACATTTATACTATTCACACTTATACCGATGA
>JAEEOQ010000108.1 GCA_016284355.1 Lachnospiraceae bacterium | reverse complement strand
GAGAAAGAAGCGAAGAGATGGCATCGGAGTTTGTGAGGATAACGGAGGCAATAAAAGATGGAATTTAGCAGTGTGGTTGAATGCGGAAGAACATATCTGAAAACCGAATACCCGGGTGAAGATGATTACAGACTAAAAATGCTTGCGATCAACAATCCCCTAAATATCGTACCTATCCAGCTGCGTATGGAAGAGGGAAAGACGCATATTTACTTTAACATAACCGATGTGCAAGGGATGATGATAACTGATGCCGTATACAGATACAAACGCAGCGACTACGAGGAGATCTTTGACTCTATCGAAAAAGTCTGCACATCACTTGAAGAGTATCTTTTACCATTTGAAGACTTGATATTGCGTCCGGAAAACGTGTTTAAAAAGAAGGGAAGTCGTCATGATCTGGTGTTTTTATATATGCCGGGAAGCGGTGAAAATGGCGTAAGAGAATTTGTGGAATATCTTCTCGATCTTGCGGATTATAAAGAAGAGAGCGCCGTAAAATGTGTATATGCGCTTTATCAAAAGGTAAGGGAGAAAGGCTTTGATCTGAACGGACTAAGGCAGAGCATAAGAGAATATACAGAAGGCGATGACTATTTTGCTCCGGAGGTTGAAAGCAAGGGAAGGCCGGCAGCAAGAACAGAAATAAAAGAATCCAAAGAGGGTACATGGCAGGCCGGCGTAAACACTTCAAATAGGCAGGAGCATAAAGACGTAATTAAAAATGTCGGAAAACTTATAAAAGAAAAGTTTGCGTTTCTTCAGGGAAAACATGAGGATAAAAACCAAGCTTTGGAAGAATCAATGTATGAGCCTTCCCGGGAAGAAGAGTATAAGACTGAACTGCTCTCTGCCACTACGATACGCGGCGGAGTATACGCATTAAGATCAAAGAGCAGTGCAAACGAAGATATATTGTTGCTTAACTATCCATATTTTATTGGAAAGGATAAATCGCGCATTGACCACAGTATCGAAGACGCCAGCGTCAGCAGATATCATGCCAGGATAGACCGAAACGGTGAAACATTTTATATAACCGATCTTAACAGCACAAACGGAAGTTTTCTAAACAGGATCAGGCTTAAGCCCTTTGAGAAGACCGAGATAAAAGAAGGGGATTCCATTATATTTTCACATCATGAATATGAATTCTGCTTCTTGTATTAATCCCTAAGATATTTTATAATATTTGCAGATGTAAAATGCGTATTTACAGCAAAGATGCGAATGGGGAATGCTATGAAGATCAATATTTATTACGGCGGAAGAGGACTTATTGAAGATCCGACCTTAGCGGTGTGCGACAAGATCACAACAGTCCTTGAAGAACTGAGAGTCGATGTAAAAAGATTCAATCTCTACGAGGAAAGGAACGGGATCCCCAGCCTTTCTAAGACCATAAAAGAGGCTGACGGTATTATCCTTGCTACAACAGTAGAATGGTTTGGGATCGGCGGCTATATGTCACAGTTCCTAGATTCCTGCTGGCTTTATGCAGACAAGGAAAAGCTTAACGGTCTTTATATGATGCCGGTCGTAACTGCCACTACATACGGTGAAAAAGAGGCCGAATACAACCTTAAGAGAGCCTGGGAACTTCTTGGAGGAAAAATATGTGACGGTGTATGCGCGTATGTTTCTGACCATCTTGAGTTTGAACTTAACTCAGGTTACGGCAAGCAGATAGAAAAGATAGCAGAAAATCTTTACCGTTCCATAAATCAGAAGATCGTAAGGTTCCCGTCCAGCGAAGCAGCACTTCGAACAGGTCTTACAAGCGGTGTTGCCATCCCGCTTACCCCGCAGGAGAGTGAACAGCTATCAGAGTATGTTTCTGATGAAAAATACGTTAAAAAGCAGAAGGAAGACATTGAAGAGCTTTCCGGACTTTTCAGGGAGATGCTTGGCAAAGAAGCGGATGATGCCGAATACATCAGGGCTTTCCGCACACATTTCCATCCTATGAATGACTTTACCGCAAGCTATGCAGTAGAGATATCAGATACAGGAAAGACCTTCATAGTAGAAGTTAAAGGCGAAGAGCTTAGATGCTATTACGGCGAGAAAGCCGACGCAGATGTTTTTGCAAAGACAAAGTCATCTACACTAAGTTCTATAGTGGCAGGCAGGATCACATTCCAGCGTGCGTTTATGACGGGCGAGCTTACCGCTAAAGGCAATTTTAAGACCCTTCGTACCTTTGATACTTTATTCCAATTCCATTCCATATAAAAAAAGAGGAGCAGAGAAAATGAAAAAAGAAGATTGTATTTTTTGTAAGATAGCAGGAGGAGACATTCCTTCAAGTACAGTATATGAAGATGCGGATTTCAGGGCAATTATGGATATTTCTCCTGCAAACAAAGGACATGTCATTATCCTTCCGAAAGACCATTTTGCAAATGTGTTTGAGATTCCTGAAGACCTTGCAGGAAAGGCTTTTCAGATCGCAAAGAAGATTGCAAAGGCTGAAAAAGAGCTGTTTAACTGTGACGGAGTAAATATTCTCCAGAACAACGGCGAGGCAGCAGGCCAGACGGTATTCCATTTCCATGTACATGTTATCCCGCGTTACACAAAAGATACCGTAAATGTTACCTGGAAACAGGGCGCTTACGGCGAAGGAGAGGCCGCAAAGATCGCAGAAGAGTTAAAAGCAAGATTATAATAATATAGAGAGGAACTTATTAAGGTTCCTCTCTTATTTTTTACTATTTGCCGGCAGCCTCATTTATAAGGCCAAGTATGATATTTACTGAATCGCTCTGAGAACTCTTTGCCATATTGTCTATGTAGGTCTGCTTTTCTGCCGAAATCTTTTCGACGGCTTCAAGAAGAACAGAAGAACTCAGCTTATTTTCATCAAGAACAAGTGAAAAGCCCTGTTTCTCAAAAGATGCCGCATTAAGGATCTGATCGCCTCTGCTGGTGCCTGCGGCAGGAAGTGGAATAAGGATATTTGGCTTCTTTAAAGCTACAAGCTCACAGATAGCGTTTGCTCCGGCTCTTGAGATAACTATATCTGCCGCAGCAAAAAGATCTTTAAGTTCTTCGCTAATATACTCAAACTGTACATAACCATCGGTTCCGATAAGTGAGGTATCAAGTTTGCCTTTTCCGCAAAGGTGGATGACCTGGTATTTTTCAAGAAGCTGCGGGAGAGCCTCCCTGACAGCTTTATTAACAGCAGCAGCCCCAAGACTTCCGCCCATAACAAGGATAACCGGCTTGCTGTCATCAAGTTTGCAAAAAGTAAGTCCGGCACGTTTATTGCCCTCAAACAGTTCTTTTCTAATAGGCGTACCTGTAAGTACGGATTTGCCCTCAGGAAGAGTTGCAAGAGCCTCCGGAAAGTTTGCACAGATCTTTGTGGCATAAGGGATACAAAGCCTGTTTGCAAGACCTGAGGACATGTCGGACTCATGGATTATAGCAGGGATCTTTCTGCTGTGAGCCGCATATACGACAGGAACCGAAACATAACCGCCCTTAGAAAAAACCACATCAGGTTTTATCTTTTTAAGGAGCGACTTTGCCTCAGAAAAACCGTGTAAGATCCTGAAAGGATCGGTAAAATTCTTAAGGTCAAAATACCTTCTTAGCTTTCCTGTGGAAATGCCGTAATAAGGTATGTTCATGCTTTCGATGAGATCTTTTTCCATACCGTTTTTTGACCCGATGTAATGAACCTCGTAGCCAAGCTTTAAAAGCTCAGGAATAAGAGCCATATTCGGGGTGACATGGCCAGCAGTTCCGCCGCCTGTAAGAACTATCTTTTTCATATCAGATCACTTCCGTTTATTAAAGAGTTTTAAGAGCTTTAGCAAGCTGATCCGGGCAAGATGTCCCTCTTTCGTGGCAATCAATACCCTCGAGAAGACCGATAAGTTCGCCTATCTTTCTGCCGATACAAAGCTTTGCGACGCCCTGTGTATTTCCGTGACAACCACCTACAAATTCAACACTTTTAACTACATCATCATCTGCAACCACTTTGATAAGCTTGCTGCAGGTACCTGTTGTCTTGTACTCTATTGTCTTTTCCATTGTATAAATCCTCCTAAGTTTTTTCAAATGAAGTTTATCACGTTGCAACAAAGAACGCAAGAAATAAAAGAGGAACAGCAAATTGCTATTCCTCTAAAACCTGTATTTCCAGATAATCAAAATCTATGGATTCAATGAAGTTGTCCTGCGAGAAGCGGGTCTTGCTGCGAGCCTTGAACTCATCAATATTTTTATCAAGCCATACCGGCTTTTGAAGATCGTAATCATAGCATATCTGATCGATAGCCTTAAAGATCTTCCTGGTTCTGTTTAAAGACTCGTCGTTAACTTCGACAGTCGTGTCTTTGATCAAATGAGTGTCAAGCCACATCTTTGCCCATATCTTCATAAGAAACCTCTCCTAAAAGACTGCATTTACAGATTAAACATCAAGCTTCATATCTCCCTGCTTGATCCAGTCAAGCTTTCTGAAGGCCTCGCTTAAAGCAAGTGAGATAACACCCGGAAGAACAAAGTACATAAGCGCGATCTCTAAAATAAGGAGATAATGATTTGTGCCGGCTGCCATTGTCTGCCATGTGGAGATAGGACCAACAAGACCTGAGGTACCCATACCTGAACCAACGGCATTACTTGTCATCTTAAATACCATAGTTGAAACAGGAGCAAGTATGGCACTTGTGATAATAGGCGGGAGCCAGATAACAGGTTTCTTTACTATATTTGGAACCTGAAGCATACTGGTACCAAGACCCTGAGCTATAAGACCGCCAAATTTGTTTTCTCTGTAGCTTGAAACCGCAAAACCGATCATGTTTGCACAACAACCGATTGTAGCGGCGCCTGCTGCAAGGCCCGAAAGACCAAGGGAAATACCGATGGCAGCAGAGCTTATCGGAAGAGTAAGGATCATACCCATTAATACAGAAACGATGATTCCGCCGATAAACGGTGATTTTTCAACGTTAATATTTACAAGGCTTCCTACCCAGCTCATAAACTGGGAAATGTAAGGACCAACAAATAATCCGACTGCGCTTCCACTTACGATAGAAGTAAGCGGAGTAACAAGGATATCAACTGGAGTTTTGCCTGCTACAAGATGACCGAGCTCGATAGCTACATAAGCAGCAACGAAAGCGCCGAGAGGCTCGCCCGGTTTGCCAAGAGCAAAGCCTTCAAGAGCAAGATTAGGGAAAGCTCCGATCATACCTGCTACAGCAGCAGAAACAGTAACAAGCGGGCTGGATTCTTTGAACTTAACAGCCACGCCAACGCCGATGCCGGCACCGGTAAGAGTTTTTGCGATATTGGCAACAAAGATAATGTAAGTGCCAACAGTTCCGCCGATCATGCCGCCGATCTGAGCGATGATGGTTCCGATGATAAGCGTTGAGAAAAGACCAAGCGCCATACCGGAAAGTCCATCAATGAAAAGGTGATTTAAGTACTTTTTTGCGTAATTCATTTTGGTTACCCCTCTTAAAAAAATATTCGGTTAGTAGTGTACTACAAATATTTTTATTAAGCAATTACTTTATTGTTTTTTTCATAACAAGACCATATAGAAAATTGAAAAATCGGCTCACCTTTGATATAATTGAAAAGTCAAAGAGTAGGAAGGAAGTTGGCAAATGGGATACACGGCATTATACAGAAAATTCAGGCCACATGATTTTAACGAAGTCAGAGGGCAGGAACATATCGTTACAACCCTTAAGAATCAGGTACAGTCGGGCAGGACTGCTCATGCATACCTGTTTTGCGGTACAAGAGGAACCGGAAAGACTACTATTGCCAGGATCCTTGCAAAGGCAGTCAACTGCGAGTCTCCCGTAAACGGAAGCCCTTGCGGGAAATGCGAGATGTGTAAAAAGCTTGACGCCGGAACATCTATGAATGTTATCGAGATCGATGCCGCATCAAACAACGGTGTAGACAACATCAGACAGATCGTTGACGAAGTGCAGTATTCTCCGACAGAAGGCAAGTATAAAGTATATATAATCGACGAGGTACATATGCTCAGCAGCGGTGCATTTAACGCGCTTTTAAAGACTCTTGAAGAGCCACCGGCATATGTTATGTTTATTCTTGCGACCACAGAGGCCCACAAGATCCCTATTACAATTCTCTCAAGGTGCCAGAGGTACGATTTTAAGAGGATCGGCGTAGATACAATAGCAGAGACCTTGTCAGACCTTATGAAACAGGAAGGTATAGAAGCAGAAGAGCGGGCTCTTAAGTATGTGGCCAAAGTGGGTGACGGCTCTATGCGAGATTCTTTAAGCCTTCTTGATCAGTGCCTCGCTTTTAGTTTCGGTAAAAAGCTTACATACGACGGAGTGCTTGAGACACTTGGTGCAGTGGATGTAGAAGTATTTGGACAGCTCTTTGAGCACATCCGCAGCAAAAACACCGCCGGATGTCTTGATATTACAGAAAAGCTTGTGGGGGAAGGAAAAGACCTTACCCAGTTTACATCAGACTTTACCTGGTATTTCAGAAACCTGCTTTTGCTTAATGCATCTGATGAAGCCGCAGATCGTATCGACGTGTCTTCAGACCGTATCCCTGATATGAAAAATGCGGCAAAAAGCGTCAGTGCAAATGACCTTATGAGATATATAAGGATTTTTTCAGAGCTTGCGGCAGAGCTTAAATACTCAATGCAAAAAAGAGTGGCATTTGAGATCGCCCTTATTAAACTTTGCAAACCTCAAGCGGAGGAAAACCTTGATTCACTTGTGGCAAGGGTAGAAGAACTTGAAGCAGCGGTAAAAAGCGGCGCCGGTCTTCGGGCAGCCACCATGGAAAGAGTAAAAGAGCAGGCCGCACAGGAAGTAAAAGAAGAGACACCGCAGGTTGACCTTGAGGCCTATGAAAAAGCCCTTCCGGAAGATGTAAAGGAGGCCATATCACACTGGCCAGATATCTTAGCATCCCTTCAGACATTTATGATCAAAAATGTTATTGACGAAGCAATGCTTACAAATGGAAACGACGGAAGTTTGGTATTGGTATTTTCCGATGATGAAAAAAAGGACTTCATGACAGAACAGCGTATAACTGAGCTTAAAGAAGCCGTTGCGAAAGTCATCGGTAAAAATATGGAGATCAGGGTTACGGGAAGAAGAGATGGAAACGCATCCCTTGCAGGCCCCGTAGACCTTAGAAAGATCATACAAAGTAAAATAAAGCTGCCTATAGAAGACAGCGAATAAGAGAAAGGAACTATAATTTATGGCAAAACGTGGAGGATTCCCGGGAGGAGCAATGCCGGGCAATATGAACAATCTGATGAAGCAGGCACAGCGTATGCAGCGTCAGATGGAAGAAAAATCCAAAGAGCTTGAAGAAAAAGAATGGGAGGCATCTGCAGGCGGCGGAGCCGTTACTATAAAAGTATCCGGAAAGAAAGAGATTACATCTGTAAAGCTTTCACCGGAAGCAGTAGATCCTGATGATATCGAGACACTTGAAGACCTTATCATGGCAGCAGCCAATGAGGCTCTTCGCAAAATGGAAGACGAGCAGTCAGAAGCCATGAACGCTCTTACAGGCGGACTTGGCGGCTTTGGCGGAGGCTTTCCGTTTTAATGGAATACTATAGCAAACAGATAAGTAAGTTAATAGAAGAACTTGGGAGGCTCCCGGGTATAGGCAGTAAGAGCGCTGCAAGACTTGCATTCCACATTATAAATATGCCTAAAGAGCATGTCGAAAGCCTTGCGCATTCCATCCTCGATGCAAAAGAAAACGTCAGGTATTGCAAAGAATGCTTTACCATCACCGACTCTGAAATTTGCCCGATATGTGCAAACAGCAAGAGAAACCACAAGGTTATCATGGTGGTGGAAAATGTGCGCGACATGTCGGCATACGAGAAAACGCAGAAGTACGATGGGGTGTACCACGTGTTACACGGCGCAATTTCGCCTATGCTAAACATCGGGCCTGCCGATATTAAGCTAAAAGAACTTATGACGAGGCTGCAGGGCGATGTGGATGAAGTCATCATAGCCACAGGCTCCAGTCTTGAAGGAGAAACCACCGCTATGTATATAAGTAAGCTTATAAAGCCTACCGGGATCAATGTCACCAGGATAGCCAGCGGCGTGCCTGTGGGCGGAGACCTTGAAAACATAGACGAAGTTACGTTACTCAGGGCATTAGAAGGAAGAACAAAACTATAAAAAGTGGGAGGGGTTTGTCTTGGACGAGAACAATCAGAACATATTATATGCAGGAAAAGAAGAGCTAAACGCTTTACTTTCAGGTGTAAATGAACTTGACGATTTTAAGAGCAGGATTGACGTCCTTGAGGCATTTTGTGAAAAGCAGGAAAAAGCAGTAAAGGCAAAAGAAAAGCAGATAGCCGACGAGATCGCAGAAACTGTTAAAAAACGTAAAAGCGAGCTTTCCGGAACCTTTAAAGGCACAGAAAAAGACATAAGGGTTCAGGAGAAAAAGGTAAGAGCAAAGAAGGAAAAAGAAAGACAGGAAAAGGTAGCTGAAAGGATTGTTTCCGAAAATGAGGGCAACGTGCACCGCATCGAGGTCCTTAAAGAAGAAGCGAAAAATGAGTTCAAGGCTGCAAGAGTACCGGGCTTTTACAATACTTCTTTCTATTATTGTATATTTTTCCCAAAGACTATAGCAGAGCACCTTTTAAGAGTCCTTGCGTTCTGTATCGTATTTGCGGGAATACCGTTTGCTGCGTATATGCTGGTTCCTGAAAACCTCAAAACCCCATGGTTTATGGCAGTACTGTATGTACTTCTTATACTTGTATTTGGCTTTTTGTTTGTATATGTACTTGGCAAAAGCAAAGGAAAGTATAACGAGACAGTCATAAAAGGAAGACATTTCAGAAATGACATCCAGGCAGTAAAAAGAGAGATAAGAAGAAAAGGCCGTCAGATCAGAAAAGATAAAGATGACAGCAGATACGGCCTTGAAAACTTCGACAGCGAGATAGCAGGCCTTCGCGCCGAGCTTGACGAGACAGTAAACAGACGCAAGAATGCCATAGATGAGTTTGAGAGCAGTACAAAAGACGCCATAAGAAGCGAGATAGAAAGCCGAAACAGAGAAGAACTGCAAAAAATGAGTGCAGAGCTTGAAAAAAGTAAGGCAGAGCTATCAGAACTTCGCGGGGCCGCAAAAGCAAAGAGCCTGTATATAACCGAGAAATACTCGGCATTTATGGGTAAAGAGTTTGTCAATGCCACATGCATAAGCAAACTCATAGAGATAATAGACGAAGGCAAAGCGACGACAGTCGGTGAAGCCCTCGCTGTTTATAAGACTGAGGATAAGAATTAATGAAGAACAAAAAAAGCCTGATAATAATATCGGCAATATTTTTGTGCATGGTGATTGCGGTGCTTGTTGGCGCCGCAATTATAAAAAGAGAGAAAAACTACAAATACACCGAAGTAGTATCAAGGCGCGACCGCGAGGATCACGCCGGAAGTAAATATATAAAATATAATGACGGTGTAATTAGATGCGGAAATGACGGCATCACAGCCCTTTCAAAAGACGGTGAGATGAAATACGCAGGAGCTTTTACAATGTCAAACCCTGCCTGCGTTGCTGCCGGCCACTACGTAGCCGTAGCAGACATAGGCGGCACAGAAGTGGTGGTATTTGATGAAAAGGGCAGCGAAAAGAGTGTGAGCATGCTTTCGCCGATAGCTAAAGTATCCGTTTCAGAGCAGGGCGAACTGGCAGTCCTTATGTCATCAGACGATGCATACGAAATCCAGGTTCTTGATCCATACGCAGAATCAAAAGACAGTATGTTAAAGGGCGTGATCTATACATATATAAAAGATGACGGATACGCGCTTGACGTAGCCATAAGCAAAGACGGCGCAAAAGTAGTTACAAGCTATGTTAAAGTTACTGCAGCAGGAGTAAACAGTTCCCTTACATTTTATAACTTCTCAGGAGTCGGAAAAGGAGAAAATGCCGACCGAATAGTGGGCGTATTTCCATATAAAGACATGATCTTTACAAACCTTTCGTTCCTTGATAACAATACGGTACTTGCCGTTTCAGATAAAGAGACATGCGTGTTTAAAATGAGCCAGAAGCCTGAACTTCTTACAGAAAAAGAGCAGAAGGAAGAAATCATAGCACTTGCCACCGCAGACGGAGCGTACGCAATGCTTGTAAAAGATGAAGAATCAGGAAGCGGAGTAAGACTTGATGCATTTTCTGCGTCCGGAAAAGAATTATTTAAGAAGAAACTCCCGTTTCAGGCCTCATTTGTAGAGATAGGATTAAATGATGTCTGGGCGGCATCCGAAAAAGACATGGCCATAATCTCAAAGTCGGGCAGAGTAAAATACAGCGGAGAATGTGACCAGAATATCCAGTTCATGTCCGAGGGCAGCAGGGGTGATCTTTTCCTTATTGTCAGCGGTGGTTTTATAGAAGAAATCAAGTTAAAGGAGAGAAGCGAATGATGAGTATTTCAGTAATAGTTATTTTGGCAATATTGGCTCTGTCGGCTTACTTTGGTTATAAGAAAGGTCTTATAAAAACGCTGTATTCATTATTTGCAGTGATAATCACTCTGGTCATTACTGTAGTCTTCGCGCCCAAGGTATCAAATTATATTCACGGAAATGAGAAGATATATAACAAGATCAGAACAGGAGTAGAAAAGAGCGTAGAGCAAAGCTTAGAGAGTTCTATGGAGATCAAAGATGCCCTTAAGGGCGATGAAACCGTAGACGATATCGATGGTCTTGCTCTGCCTAAGGGTATAAAGGACACCATTAAGGAAAAGAAGGACTATACGGTAAATGAAGTAAAAAAGCAGATAACGGATAAGCTTACCGAGATGATAATATCGGCCATAGCATTTTTGGGTGTTTTTGTAGCAATAAGCATAGCCCTTATAATAATAGTTTCCCTGCTTGATATAATAAGCAAACTTCCGGGCATCAATATGATCAACAAATGGGGAGGACTTCTTGTAGGCGCTTGTAAAGGAATCCTTATAGTATGGATCCTTTTTATCTTGATAACAGCCTTTGCATCCACAGACCTTGGGGGCAAACTCTTTACCGAGATCAACTCCAACCCTGTGACAAGCTATGTATATAACCATAACTATCTTATGAAATTTATTAAGTAGAAAGAAAACCGACAAAATGGAAAGCACACTGGGGAATGCACTTCGTTTTTATAAAGAGCAGTTAAACGTTAATAGTATTGATGTATACAAGGGCATTTGTTCTGCTTCAACATACAGTAATTTAGAAACCGGAAGAAAAGAAAAAGATTTTTTTGTGGTGGAAACGCTTTTCGGAAGGCTTGGAAGAGATGTGGAAAGTCTCGAAATGGTCGTTGAAAATGACGACTTTGAAATGTATAAGGCCAGATTGGTTATAAAAAGCCATATATCTAAAGGAAAAGCCAATATAGCAAAAAAGATCTTGTCTTGGTATGAAGGAAGGATTTCTGCGTCAAGCGAGGCGGAGCATTTGCATAAGCAATTCGTTTCATTATCATTAGCTAAAATAGCATTGAAAAGCGGAAATTTAGATGAAATGCAAACATATGCAAACAAAGCTATGTTATATACAGGTATTGATATAAATAACAAATTGATATCTCCTGTTGAGGTAGAAGTAATATGTGCCGGTTTTTTTGCAGGGATCGTAAATAAAGATGAATTAATGACAGTGTATGATAAGATACGCAGTTATTATAAAAACGAGTTGCTTGTAATGGCAAGTATTAATATTCTTGACGGGTTGATATATGCCGAAAAGAAAGAAGATAATAAACTCCGCGAAATTTATTACCTTGACGAATGCGTGAAACTAATATCTGATAGCAGAGAATTCGGGATGTTAGGTCAAGTATATTATAATCGCGGTGTTCTGAAATATGATATCAATCCTCATGACAAAGGAGCCTGGCTTAAAGACCTTAGGATAGCCAAATCTATTTTTAATATTCAAGATGATGCAGATAATAGGCTAAAACTGGAAGCGTGGGCCAAAGAGAGGGGAATATGGCACTTTATAAAGCAGGAAAACTGATCAAGCAGATACGATTGGCAAAAAAAGAAACGAGAGAGTCGTTATCCGAAAAGACAGGGATATCGGTAAGAACAATTGAAAGAATAGAAAACACAAGCCAGCGAATGAAGTCTGTTACTATAGGTAAGATACTACCAAAACTTTTGCCGGGACGAGAAAGGTACTTTGCGGTATGCTCTACCGCAGAGATAGGTATCATAGATGAAAAAGATAAAATACAGATTAATTTGGCAAAAAAGAACTTTGATGAGGCAGTAGCGCTTTTAGATGTTGTAGAAAAAAAGCTTGATAACGAAGGCTTGACCAACAAACAATACTTATTGTGGAAAAAGAGCTATATTGCGTTCAGAAATGGCGAGAAAAGTGCACAGAGTGCTCTTGTCGATCTTGAAAACGCACTAAAGATAACTACGCCTGATTATAAAAAATATGTTGAAGATGAAACGAGTTATCCGTATCTTTTACAAGAACTTGGCATACTTATGAACATTGCTGAATTGTACAAAAGTCTGGGGAAATATCAGGAAAGCGAACAGATTTATCTATACATTATCAAATGCATTAGTTCGGGATATGCTTCGGGAAAGAACATCCGCCAATTAAATGTTATTAATCGTCTCAATTATACAAAAAGAATTCAGAACGGGGAAGGACTTGCGATGGCGATAGATATTTTGGAAAAGCAGTATCTTTCGTGCAGGAATTTAGATTATAGTTTGGGAACACTGGGTATATTATACGATCTTGCCTGGTGCCAAAATGAATATAACAAACTTAAAGGGATTGAAAAATACGACCGTGAAAAGATAAAAAGCCAGCTTCGCGATGCTTATTATCTGGCAATAGCCATCAATTATGAGAGCATAAAAAAACATGCCCAAGACTACTTTTTAAAAGAGTTTGGGCATGATATAACGGAATAGATCAATAATCAGGCATGTCGTCTTCATCTGAAAGAGTGGACACAGACTGATTGAGTGATGTGTCATCACTATTGTTTTTATTGGGGTTACCCAAGCCATCATTTAATGAAACGGATGACAACACGATAATCAGTAGTAAAGATATAAGCCCATTTTTAAACAGTTTGTTTTTCATAGCGCAAACTTCACCTCCAATGATACAATATAGCAATTCATACTTCATAACAAAAGGACAAAACGGAAAAATATTTTTTTCTCGTTTTGTCCTTTTAATTATCACAAGGCAGAAATAAAATTAATTAGCTGGAAACAGTCAAAAAAATAACATTTATGGAGGAAAAGATTAATGAAAAGAAGTATTGGGATTTTGATGATGATTTTCGCGTCAACTTTTTTGTTACGGGGAGGGAAAGCATATGCGAGTGGACTGTCCTTGTCGGAGGAATTATTAAGATGCGGCTATCATATTAAAGAGATTGAGGCTATGAAAGAGGCCGATAAAAAGGAAATATTAGATGCATACAAGAATAATGAACTACAAAAAAATACTGTATATTTGGAAGTGGACAACCTTTCAGAAATAGAAAAACTGTGTTATTATTCGGAGGAAGAATTGTTAAACATGGGTTGCTCTTTAAACCAGATACGAAGAGCAAAAAATGAAATAGACTCACTATACTCTATACCAGAGGAAGAATTATGTAAGAAACTAAAAACAAGCAGAACACAGACAAAATTGTTTAAAAAAGCAGTAGAAAGTGGAAAATCTCGTAAGAAAAAGGTGTTTAAAGAAGGTGTATCCTCGTCAAGCACAATATCTTCTTCTAAACTAAAATTTACAATGTCTGTTGTAGATAGATCCTCAGTAACTGCACCAGAATATAAAGTTATATTAACATATGTATGGTCGGAGCCATATTTTTTAGGTTTATTTGAGGATGCTGTAGTGGCTGCATGGAGCGGAGGGTTAAACACAAAAAGCCAAATGGGGCTTGCACGCTATAGCGAGTATATTGATTATGGTGTGCCATTCGGAAATAGTTTTGGATCATTTCTAATGTCAAAAGTTGAAGATCCAGGTAAGGGTGTTGAGTTTTATTTTGATCAGCACAAAACTATTCAACATAGAAGCGCGAAAACGGAAAGCGGTAGTATTGATTTTGTGTTGTTCCAAACCAAAAAAAGCGGATTGTCTGGGAAAATCATCGCACAATATGGTCACAGGACTATAGCATGGGGAGCCTCCGTAGGCATATCCGCACAAGGACCAACGGTTGATATTTCTTTTTCAAGTGCATATGATACTTCATCGCAGTGCAACACAAATATAATATATTAAAGATAAGATGATTTGGTTTATTTATATAGTTTGTTTTATATTAAGGGTGAGCTTAGACAATGAAAAAAGAGTTAGGTTTAATTAGAAAAAGTCTTATACTTTTTTTAATGGCATCTCTAATACTTGGGATTCTGGGAACCATAGCAATCAACGGATTTAGCGAAAATGATGATTTAATTATTGCTATGGTAGATACGGGGACTGATATGTCAATTGCTGAATTGAATAACAAGGATATCGAAGGATATGATTTTTACAATGATGATTTGACCACATATGATGATTACTTATATGATTATCATGGTACCAGCCTTTCGTATATTATCATCAGCATCGAAGAAAAAGTAAAAATATTACCAGTCAAATTCATGGAAGGAAGTTCTGGTGATATAGAGGATGCGATAAAAGCCATTGATTTCGCGATCAAAAAAGGCTCCAAAATAATTAACTGCAGCTGGAACTATAATAAAGCAGATGAAAGGCTTGAAAAAATCATTAAAGAGCACCCTGAAGTTTTATTTGTATGTTCTGCGGGAAATAGTTGCACGAATCTTGATATTGAAAAATCATATCCATGCTGCTATGAATATGATAACATTATTAGTGTGATGGCATGTAAAGAAGATTATAGCCCATATGAGACTAGTGGTTATGGAAAAAAATCTGTTGATATTGCGGCAGTGGGAGAAAATGTTTATGTGGCTTTGCCGGAAAATGATCATGATTATGCAAGTGGCTCTTCGGTAGCTACAGCGCACATTTGCGGTGTTGTTGCAAAAATATGGCGTGAAGACATAAGCAAACCTGCAAAGGATGTTAAGCAGCAACTATTGAAATCTGCAAATAAAAGTGAAAACTTACTGAATTATTGTCTGGCAGGAGGCTTTATAGATTGATTAAGAACAAACAATTTGGAGATATATAAATGATATTAATATTGCTGTGTTTCATCATGTTTATGGTCTTTACCTGTCTAAATATCGTATGTTTTTTAACATATAGTGATACAGCTGCGAGAGTATTCGAAGTAGCATTATTAATCTGTGCTTTTCTTACGATTATTAATGTAAAGAGAACTATGCCTTCGGGGACAAAAATCAAGAAGCTAATTAAAACAGTAGTTATTATAGCCCTAGTGATTTTTGATCTAATATTTTATGAGACTTTAATTTATAACGAAAGGCAAGTTGTTTCTTATACAATAGTTGCGGAAGGAGAAGAGGCTTGTAATTTCTTGGGGAAGGATGTGTATCAGATTGAAGTATATGGCTCAAAAAGAATATTATGCTCTAAAGAAATGTATGACAAGATAATGTTAAGTGATAGACGTGATTGTGTTTTAACCTATAGAAGTTTTGGAGCGTCAAAACCAATTGTTTCATATCTGAATGAGGTCGATTTTTAAAAGGAGAGAGTTAAATAACGCATCAGTTAATAAAGAGGGCCGATAGAAAATCGGCCCATTTTTGACGCGTCGGGATAAAAATCGAAAAAATATTAAAAAAGTTGTTGACATATGTTTTGAAGGGTGATATACTTGGTTTCGCGCTTGAGAAATAGCAGCAATTGAACAAACACTTTCGACAATTTAAAAAATAAAAAAGTTAAAAAAGTGCTTGACAAACAAAACAGACCATGTTAAAATGGCTAAGCTGCTTCTGATGAAGAACAGTGAAGCAGCAAATGAACCTTGATAATTTAACAACAAGACAACCTTGAAAATTCCAAAAGAATTTAAAGTTTTTACGAACTTTTACAAAGTAAACAAGGATGGATGGCTTTTTAAAAAGTCAGCTTCATCTGACGAATCAAATTTTTTAAGAGAGTTTGATCCTGGCTCAGGATGAACGCTGGCGGCGTGCTTAACACATGCAAGTCGAACGAAGCACTTACGATTGACTGGAGAGCTTGCTCGAAGGGATTTTGTTTGTG
>JAEEOQ010000107.1 GCA_016284355.1 Lachnospiraceae bacterium | reverse complement strand
ATGACACATTATAGATTGCGAAAAGGTGCTATATGATAGAAGAAACAGAAAAAGAGATAAAGATACTTGCTATAGAGAGTTCCTGCGATGAGACCGCCGCAGCGGTTGTGGTAAACGGAAGAAAAGTTCTTTCAAACGTTATCTCATCGCAGATAGACATACACAAACTCTACGGAGGCGTGGTTCCTGAGATCGCCTCAAGAAAACATATTGAAAAAGTCACACAGGTAATAGACGAGGCGTTAAAAGAGGCGGGCGTTACCTTAGACGATATAGACGCAGTTGGCGTAACATACGGTCCCGGTCTTGTGGGTGCCCTTCTTGTAGGCGTTTCTGCAGCAAAAGCTCTTGCGTATGCCGCAAAGAAGCCTCTTGTGGGAGTGCATCACATAGAAGGCCATATTTCCGCAAACTATATTACGCACCCTGAGCTTGAGCCGCCTTTCCTTTGTATGGTAGTATCCGGCGGACATACTCATCTTACCTACGTAAAAGATTACGGCAAATACGAGATAATCGGAAAAACAAGAGATGATGCGGCAGGAGAAGCTTTTGATAAAGTGGCAAGAGCCATAGGCCTTGGATACCCCGGCGGCCCTAAGATCCAAAAGCTTGCTCTTGAAGGAAACAAAGACGCTATAGCTTTCCCTAGAGCAAAGATCGCTGACGCAGAGTACGACTTTTCATTTAGCGGCGTTAAATCGGCTGTACTTAACTATATCAATCAGTGCGAGATGAAGGGCGAGGAAGTTAACAGGGCTGATGTTGCTGCTTCTTTCCAGGAGTCGGTAGTCGATGTTATCGTTACTCATACTATCCATGCCGCAAAAGCCCTTGGCATAAATAAAGTGGCTCTTGCAGGCGGAGTTGCTTCAAATACAGCACTTAGGAGCGGAATGGATGAGGCGGCAAAAAAGGCAGGATTTACCCTTTATTACCCTGAGCCTATCCTTTGTACCGATAATGCAGCCATGATAGGCGCAGCTGCTTATTATGAATATATAGCGGGAAATACAAGCGGACTTGATCTTAATGCTGTGCCTAATCTCAAGATTGGCGAAAGATAAAGAATTTAAAAAGATGACAAAAGGGCAGACATAAAAGAAAAGTGTTTGCCCTTTAATTTACGGAGGAATACATGAACATAGCTATACTTCTTGCTGCAGGCAGCGGAAAAAGGATGAAAAGCGATATACCAAAGCAGTTTCTTGAAATAGAAGGAAAGATGATATTTAAGCACAGCCTTGATGTGTTTGAAAGATCGGCGGTAATAGACGGAGTAGTAGTGGTCACAGATAAAGACCATGTCCCTTTTGTAGAAGATGAAACGAAGGAGTATGCCAAAGTAAAAGCCGTAATAGAAGGCGGAGCAGAGCGGTATCTTTCGGTAATAAGAGGTCTTCTTTACATCGAAGAAAATCTGACTTGCGACATAGTGATGATCCATGATGCCGCAAGACCTTATATAGATGAAGAAATGCTTGCAAGACTTAAAGAAGATACTGAAAAGTACGGTGCCTGCATAGCGGCAGTTCCTGTAAAAGATACCATTAAGATAGCTGATAATGACGGCTTTATAAAGGAGACCCCTGCAAGAGAAACTCTGTATGCGGCGCAGACTCCTCAGAGCTTTAAGTTTTCTCTTGTTCTTGATGCATATAAAAAGCTGGTAGAAAAGTATTTAAACGAGGCAAAGGTAACCGACGATGCGCAGGTAGTGGAAATGATGACAGGAAGTAAGGTTAAGCTTACTCTCGGAAGCTACTCAAACAACAAGATAACAGTACCTGAAGACCTTAAATCGAAGTAAAGGCACAAGCCATTTGGCTTGTGTTTTTTAATGCTTCTTCCCACCGCTGCTATAAGGTGACATGTCCTGCGTATCGTGATATAATAATAGCATCTACACAAACGGAGGTGCACCTATGTTAAACAGGCGTTTTTGTAAAGTAGTATCATGTTTACTGATTCTTTCTGTAGTGCTTGGCCTTGGGGTAATCCCTTCAAAGGTATCTGCAGCAGGAACCACAGCAGTTACGGGACTTAAGATCTCTGTGGGAAGTAAGGATGTAACAAAGACAACCTACAGTATGGCAGTTGGAAAAAAGAAGACACTTACTGTCAGCGCTAAGCCAAAGGCAGCAGCGCAGGTTGCAACGTTTAAATCATCTGATGCTTCTATAGTAACCGTAAGCAGTGCCGGAAAAGTGTCTGCATTAAGACCCGGAACAGCCAAGATCACTGTTACCATATCTTCTTCAAAGTATAAGAAGACCACAACCTGGGTTAAGATAAAGGTAAAAACTCCTGACTATTACAAGGTAAATGAATCCGGCAATGAAGCATACGACGGGGAAAGAAAAAAACCGAAGTATAACAATAAGGTCTGCGAAGCTTTAGGCCTTGAATTCTGGACAGACGAGGATGTATCCGTTACATTTCCTGCCGAGGGAGACATAATCAGAAATATTCTTGTTAAAAACACATCCGGAGAGAACAGGGGCTTTAGCGTAAGAGATGTTCCGGATGATGCATATACAGGGTCGTATACCAAATATGTAAAGCAGTATTCATCAAATGCTCATCCAAACCTTGCTTGGAATCCCTTAGCGCCCGGCGAGTTTACGGTTATAGAAGTGAACCTGTCATTTGACAATTCTCTAAATGATGGAAAGACGCACAATATCAGCGGGGACTTAAGTTTTTACTTGCCTGTAGAAGTGTTTAAAGATGAAGTGTCGCGTCCTGTGGAAGCAAGAGTAACCCTTAACCAAAAGGTTTCCTATATATCAAAAGATCTGCTTACCGGCAAGAAATATAAGGATGCCACAGTTAAAGGCAAGGTCCTTGATGCCTTTGGAAAGCCTGTAAGCGGAGCGAAAGTAACACTTGTTAACAGATATGCAGACGAGAGTCAGGAAGTGACCACGGGGAAAGACGGAACCTACGAGTTTAAAACAAACTCATATAAACTTGCGTACTCCGGAATGTGGCGCGAGCAGGGTCTGTATTTTAGTGCGCCGGGATATATCGAAAAAGGAGTTATGGTATATCCAAAGACCGGCAAGACAGTAACTATCGACCCTACATTATATTATAAAGAATACGAGTACATCTATGAGCGCACTAAATCTGTAGATATCGGCCTGCAGGGCTATGAATACGATACGGATAACGAGACCATCGCCGTATTTGCTCCGTTCCATACAGGACTTCCGCAGGAACAGATAGCAGACAGGATCAAGCTTACGGCTACTGACTTTGACGGCAACGTATTATTTACATATAAGTTGCCGCAGGAGATCCCGTATGTGGACGTATCTTCAGACGGACAGTATACCGTGGCCCTGGTAAATGCCAGGAGTAACGATTCCTATAAGATCGCTATAGTAGATAAAACAGGAAAAGAAGTGTATTCAACCGATGATACAGAGCTACCGAAGGTGACAAAATTTGGAGTATACACAGAAGATCCAAGGAAAGACATATCAAGATGTGCAGCACTTTCAGATGACGGCAATTATCTTGTGGCTGCCACAAACGGCGGATATGTCTGGTATATAGACTGGAAGAACAATAAAGTGCTTTGGGCTGAATACATTTACGGACAGGTAAGAAATATAAAATTCTCCCCTGACGGAAGCGAAGTATATATATCAGCAGGAACAGGCTATACATACGCATTTAACACATCAACCGGTGCTGTTAACTGGAAGTCGTTTGTACACAGCTGGGCTGTGAAGATGATCGTAACAGAAAAATACCTTGTCGTAACTACTAAAAATGCCGGAACAAATATAACCTGCCTTGAAAGAAAGACAGGCAAGATTGTATGGGAATACGCCGGACAGCAGGGCGCTCCGATGGGCTTTTCCGTTTCGCCTGATGAAAAGTATCTATGGACAGGTTACTTTACGTCGGCCGCATTTGATGCAAATGCCAGCACGGTATTTGATCTTGATAGGGGCAAGATAGTTGCTGCATATAATAAGGTAGTTGTAATGGGCGGCGAGTATACAAAGGACGGAAAGTTATTTGTACAAAAGGATAGAACGGGCTTTAGCGTACATAATGCAAAGAGCGGCGAACTGCTTTATTCGGACCGTATTGCTAAAGAAGAAGACTATTCGGGAAGCCATGCCATAACAGCAAATACAGACGGCAGCAGGATCATTGTTACAATGAACACGGATACCAAGAATACCTGTTATTGTAAGACATATTATTATAAGCTTACAAAGAAGAAAAAGGTCAAATAAAGAAAAAATATAAAAGTGGCCGGATGGAAAATGACTCCGTCCGGCTTTGTTTATGTAAAGGTAAGTACAGAAAAAATGCGACAAATCGCTAATTTGCCATGTGTATAAGAAATATAAAAAATTCAGACAAAAAGATGAAAATAATTGTTGACAAGAGTCTTAGATTTTGATATACTAATCAAGCGCTCGAAAAAAGCGCAAGACTTCGAAAGAAGGCTCATGGAGAGGTGTCCGAGCGGTTTAAGGAGCCAGTCTTGAAAACTGGTGATACTGAAAGGTACCGTGGGTTCGAATCCCACCTTCTCCGTTTAACGAACTACATAGAGAGTTGGTTCAGCTAAGGAGAAATACCCAAGAGGCTGAAGGGGCTCCCCTGGAAAGGGAGTAGGTCGTTAATAGCGGCGCCAGGGTTCAAATCCCTGTTTCTCCGTTTGATTTTTCAAAGTTGATCAAAAAGTTTTAAAAATTTAAAAAATAATGATTGACAAAAGAAAAATCGCATGATATAATAGCTAAGCCGTTTGAGATTAGCAAATCGATTTCAAGAGCGGCGAAGCAAATGTACCTTGATAATTTAACAACAAGACAACCTTGAAAATTCCAAAAGAATTTAAAGTTTTTACGAACTTTTACAAAGTAAACAAGGATGGATGGCTTTTTAAAAAGTCAGCTTCATCTGAAAGAATCAAATTTTTTAAGAGAGTTTGATCCTGGCTCAGGATGAACGCTGGCGGCGTGCTTAACACATGCAAGTCGAACGAAGCACTTACGATTGACTGGAGAGCTTGCTCGAAGGGATTTTGTTTGTG
>JAEEOQ010000106.1 GCA_016284355.1 Lachnospiraceae bacterium | reverse complement strand
ATCGCGCTCAAAAGACACAACTATTTCTTCGTCAGACGGCTCTTTAAACTCAATCTTCATAACACGGTTAAGAGTTATGGTGTTGTTAAGAGATTCTTTTTCTTCGCCGTTTACCGAGAATTTGGCATTCTCAGGGAACCTTACCACATTGTTAAGGCCAAGGTATTCCGTAAGTCCCATGCTGAAGTTAGGGAATTCGGTATCTTCAAGGCTGAAGGTAAGCATATCCGCAGCACCGGTGTCTTCAGACTCAAGAGTCATGGAAAGACGGTTTTCGCCGGATGGGGTAAAACCTGCCTTTATACCGATACCGGACTGGTTGATAAAATCGGTAACACCGTGGATAATGTGGTCGTTACGATTATCTTCACCAACCTTAAAGTGGAACTGGAAAGATTCCTCATTGACGGTAACGTTAAATCTGTAATCTCCAGGAATGAGGTTCTTTGCACCTTCTACCAGGCTGTTTCCCACGTTAAACTGGGTGGAAGCAAGAGAGTGAAGCTTTATTGTAACAGGTTCCTCGCTGTGATCTTCCGCTGCGTTTGTAATGCGTGCTTCAAGCACTCCCTTCTTATCGGTATTAAGACGTTTTGATAAGAAAACGGAAGTGTCCGGGTCTTGAAGTTCATCTATAAACTGGTACAGCGAAACAGCGCTCTCTTTAGCACCGAGAACGAACTCTTCACTGGAATCATTCATATTTAAAATAAATAACGGGGAATTGGAATTATTCTTTTTTATCCGTGACGATAACTCCTGCAATTCAGATTTGCTGTGCACGATCTGTTTGGTAGGAGTATAATTTGCAGCAAGCTGCGATATAACATTGTTGTAAATTGAATATGCCATATCATCGCCCGGTCTTTCTGATATGAAACAAAAGAAATTGATAGTACTACTAAGTAAACTATAACATAATTGTTAGAAAATTTCAAGAAAAAAAACTGTTGACGTGACTGGCACACCTATGATATATTATTCTAGCGATGAAGTAGGTCTTTTTTTTATGCCTAAATTTATTGAGAAAAAGATGTCGGAATAAATCTTTCCGGCAAAGCAAAATGTTTAATCGGAGGTGGAAGTCGTGAGAGTAAAGATCACATTAGCATGTACAGAGTGCAAGCAGCGTAATTATAATATGACTAAAGAGAAAAAGCTGCATCCGGACAGAATGGAAACCAAGAAGTATTGCAAGTTCTGTAAGGCTCATACATTACACAAAGAGACAAAATAGTTCTTTTTATTAAAAGAAAGGAAGAAAGTGAAAGATGGGAGACGTAGCCAATACATCAGCTGAGAAGACTGAGAAGAAGGGTTTCTTCAAATCAGTTAAAGCTGAGTACAAGAAGATTGTTTGGCCTAGCAAAGAATCACTTTTAAAACAGTCCGTTTCTGTAATTGTAGCTTCAATAGTGCTTGGTGCAGTTATAGCACTCTTGGATCTTGGTATTCAGTACGCGATTCATTTATTTCTTTAGGATAAAGGTGATTATATGTCAGAGGCTAAATGGTATGTGGTACACACCTACTCAGGTTATGAGAACAAGGTAAAGGCCAACATTGAGAAAACAATCGAAAACAGAAAACTTCAGGATCAGATACTTGAGGTTTCGGTTCCGCTTGAAAGAGTAGTAGAAGTAAAGAACGGAATAAAGAAACAGGTAGAAAGAAAGCTGTTCCCTGGATATGTACTTCTCAACATGATAATGAACGACGATACTTGGTACGTAGTTCGTAACACAAGAGGAGTTACGGGTTTCGTTGGTCCGGGGTCAAAACCTGTGCCACTTACAGAAGCTGAAATGATAAATATGGGAATTGCTAAGACCGAGATTGAGCTTGATGTTGAGGTCGGCGACAGCGTAGTTGTTACAAGTGGTGTCTGGGAAAATACCTCAGGTATTATCAAGAGCATCAACGAGCACAAACAGACTGTTACTATCAGCATTGACATGTTCGGTCGTGAAACACCTGTAGAGATTGGTTTCACCGATATTAAGAAGTTACAGTAATTACCACTATAAAGTGGGAGTCATCATTAATTGATTGACGATAGGAGGATATTAAAATGGCAAAGAAAGTAGAAGGTTACATCAAATTACAGATTCCTGCAGCAAAGGCAACACCGGCTCCACCGGTTGGACCTGCTCTTGGACAGCACGGTGTAAACATCGTACAGTTCACAAAGGAATTTAACGCTAGAACAGCCGGACAGGAAGGTATGATCATTCCTGTTGTAATTACAGTCTATGCAGACAGAAGCTTCAGCTTCATTACAAAGACTCCACCGGCTGCAGTATTACTTAAGAAGGCTTGTAAGCTTGAGCACGCATCCGGAACACCTAACAAGACAAAGGTAGCTAAGATAAGCAAGGATGAGGTTCGCAAGATTGCAGAGCTTAAGATGCCGGACCTTAACGCAGCATCTATCGAAGCCGCAATGAGCATGATCGCAGGAACAGCTCGTTCAATGGGTATCGAAGTAATTGACTAATTTAAGTAATAGAAATTGTGGGAGAACATGTGACATAAGCTCATGTATGTTCGTCCAATTTACCACAGGAGGTTTTTAGAATGAAACGAGGAAAGAAATACGCAGAAGCTGCAAAGTTAGTTGACAGAGCTACACTTTATGATGCAGCAGAGGCAATTAGTTTAGTTAAAAAGACAGCAGTTGCAAAGTTTGATGAGACAATCGAAGCTCATATCAGACTTGGTGTAGATGGTCGTCATGCAGATCAGCAGGTACGTGGTGCCGTTGTATTACCTCATGGAACAGGTAAGAAGGTTCGTGTTCTTGTTTTCGCTAAGGGAGACAAGCTCAACGAGGCACAGGCAGCAGGCGCTGATTTCGTTGGTGGCGATGAGCTCGTACCAAAGATTCAGAACGAAGGCTGGTTTGAGTTCGACGTAGTTGTTGCTACACCTGATATGATGGGCGTTGTTGGTCGTCTCGGTCGTGTACTCGGACCTAAGGGACTTATGCCAAACCCTAAGGCCGGCACAGTTACCATGGACGTTGCAAAGGCAGTTGCAGATATTAAAGCAGGTAAGATTGAGTATCGTCTTGATAAGGCAAACATCATTCACGTACCTGTTGGAAAAGCTTCATTTACAGAGGAGCAGCTCTCAGACAACTTCAACACTCTTATGGGCGCTATCGTAAAAGCAAAACCTGCTTCAGCTAAGGGTCAGTACCTTAGAAGCGTTGCTCTTACATCTACAATGGGTCCTGGAGTAAGATTAAATACAACAAAGTTAGGCTAATCTTATTTTTCAAAAGACTTTATTCATCGCAAGCTTACCGCCGTGGTTTATCCGCGGCGGTTTTTTTATGCGTTAGATCGAAAGAAGAATAAGTCTTCACGTGCACTGTATGACACAAGTGTTTCATTTGCTGTGCCAAAATGTAAGGTTGCATTGACTATTTAAAATATTTTAAGTAAGATAACAATGGTTAATTGTTAAGAAAAAAGGAAAGAAAAGATTAGGTGATTTAATGAAAAAGTTATTTAAGAAGTTTATGGACAATTTTGCCGGTGCTCAGGATATGACAGAAGGAAGCCCTATGATGAATCTTGTCAGATTTGCGGTTCCGCTTCTTATCGGCAACATTGCTCAGCAGCTCTACGCTACTGTAGACTCTATAATTGTGGGAAAATATGTGGGAGATGAGGCACTCGCGGCAGTTGGCGCCAGCGGTCCTTTGTTTAATTTAGTACTTGTTCTTTTTATGGGTGTGTCCGTGGGAGCCGGAATCATGATATCCCAGTATTACGGCGCAAAGGATAGAGTAAACCTTAGCAACACCATAGGAACAGTGCTTTCCGTCAGCCTTATCATTACGCTTATTATGATGGTTATCGGTATTCCTATCGTAAGACCGTTTATGCTTATTACTAATGTTCCGGAAAACCTTATAGATATGGCAAGCATATACCTTACTATTATCTTTTCAGGTATTATCGGAACGGTTTATTACAATATTCTGTCAGGTGTGCTCCGCGGTATGGGAGATTCAGTTATGCCGCTGTTTTACCTGCTTCTTGCCACTGTGCTTAATATATTCGGAGACCTTGCACTTGTGGCAGGTTTAAAGCTTGGCGTGGCAGGTGTAGCTATTGCCACCATCGGTTCTCAGATCATTTCTGCTATCTTTGTTTTTGCCAGACTTAGGAGCATGACAAATGTATTTGATATCAACAAAGACACATTAAAGCTTAGAAAGGATCTGGTCTCAAGGCTTATAAAGCTTGGACTCCCTTCCGGTATAACCCAGGGTATTTTTTCGCTTTCAATGATCGTGGTACAAAGACTTGCAAACAGCTTCGGTGTTGATTTTATCGCTGCAAACACAGTAGTTATGCGTGTAGACGGCTTTGCTATCATGCCTGTGTTTTCGTTTGGCCAGGCTATTACAACCTACGTAGGACAAAACGTTGGTGCCGGCAAGATGGAAAGAGTCATAAAGGGCTGCAGAGAAGGCCTTAAGCTTGCGGGCGGTATTACAACCATTATCGTTATTGCCATACTTATTTTTGGAAAATATCTTATGATGGCCTTTACGGACACTCCTGCAGTTATTGAGATCGGAACCACATTTTTACGTATCCTTGCTGCCGGTTATATTGCTCTTGCCATTACCAATATTCTCCAGGGAACTATGCGCGGTGCCGGCGACACCATCACACCTATGTGGCTCTCTATAGTGCAGACAGTCATTATAAGAGTTCCTCTTGCGTACTTTATGGCTTGGATCACCGTAACAGACAGTCTTCCAAACGGCGATTACAGGATCGTTCCTGCGTCTTTACTTATCGCATGGTTACTTGGTCTTGGCGCTACTGCCTTCTTCTATCTTAGAGGAAAATGGGCAGAAAAGGCTGTTATTAGTAGATAAGCCGGGCTAAAGTTTTAGTTAAGTAATTCTTATAGGTTATTTGGGAGGTTTTACCATAATATTTGGCAAAATCTCCTTTTTTATGTTCAAAATAGACAAATTTAGCAAATTAAAGCAAAAAAGGGTTGATATTTTTTAACGAAGAGTGTATCATATTGTCAATGAAAGACATTTGTACGCCGCACGCGGACAATCATAGACGTTTTTGAGGGAAATGTTCTTTGAGATGTATGTACAAGGTCTAATGAGTGGAGGATTTTATATATGGAAAAATTTCGTGTAGGTGTTCTTGGTGCAACAGGAATGGTAGGACAAAGATTCCTTACTCTTCTTGAGAACCATCCTTGGTTTGAAGTTGCAGTTGTTGCAGCAAGCCCAAGAAGTGCGGGTAAGACATACGAAGACGCGGTGGGAGACCGTTGGAAGATGTCTGTTCCTATGCCGGAAAAGTACAAGAAAATGGTCTGCCTTAATGTAAACGAGGTAGAAAAAGTTGCAAGTCAGGTTGATTTCGTATTCAGCGCGGTTGATATGACCAAAGACGAGATCAAGGCTATCGAGGAAGCTTATGCCAAGGCAGAGGTTCCTGTAGTAAGTAACAACAGTGCCCACAGATGGACACCTGACGTACCTATGGTAGTGCCTGAACTTAATCCTGAGCATTACGAGATCATCAAGGCTCAGAGAAAGCGCCTTGGTACAAAGAAGGGGTTTGTGGCTGTTAAGCCAAACTGCTCTATTCAGAGCTATACTCCGATGCTTCATGCGCTTCGCGAGTTCGAGCCTACAGTTGTTGTGGCAACCACATATCAGGCAATCAGCGGCGCAGGCAAGACCTTCAAAGAGTGGCCTGAGATGGTAGGAAATATTATTCCTTATATCGGCGGCGAGGAAGAAAAGAGTGAGCAGGAACCGCTTAAGATCTGGGGTCACATTGAGGGTGACAAGATCGTTAAGGCAGAAGGTCCTGTTATCACAACCCAGTGTATCAGAGTTCCTGTTCTTGACGGACATACAGCAGCCGTATTTGTAAGCTTTAAGAAAAAGCCTACAAAAGAGCAGATCCTTGACAGATGGAAGAACTTTAAAGGCCTTCCTCAGGAGTACGAGCTTCCTAGCGCTCCAAAGCAGTTTATTCAGTACCTTGAAGAGGACAACAGGCCTCAGGTAGCTCTTGATGTTAATTTCGAGAGAGGAATGGGCGTATCAGTCGGACGTCTTCGTGAAGATACAGTTTATGATTATAAGTTTGTGGGCCTTTCCCACAACACATTAAGAGGAGCAGCAGGCGGCGGAGTCCTTTCCGCAGAGATGCTTGTTAAGCTTGGTTATATAACCAAATAATTATGCGAAATAGTCCTTTTTAATATATCTTTTTGAGAGACTTTTATTTGGGAACAGGCGGTGGCAGACGGATTATGGCCACCGCCATTTTTCTTGGCAAAAAAGCAAGTAATTTTTCTTTTTTGTCTTGACAAATGAAACAAATCCTTATATAATAACTTTTGTCGTCGCGAGATGGCAAATGGGATCTTAGCTCAGCTGGGAGAGCATCTGCCTTACAAGCAGAGGGTCACAGGTTCGAGCCCTGTAGGTCCCATTTAACTAAATATGGCGAGATAGCTCAGTTGGCTAGAGCATGCGGTTCATACCCGCAGTGTCGAGGGTTCGAATCCCCCTCTCGCTATTTCAAAGACTTCTGATTATCAGAAGTCTTTTTTTGCTGCCCTAACTCTGAGTGAAAACAAGCATAGCG
>JAEEOQ010000105.1 GCA_016284355.1 Lachnospiraceae bacterium | reverse complement strand
CTGTGCTGATGAAACCTTTGCATTGTCATCCCAATGCTGATATGTTTCAATATATTCGTCAGAAACGCTCTGATCAAAGAGCTGGTAGTTCTTATTTCTGAACATCCACTCATAGAAGAAGTCTTCCTGTGTAATCTTCTTAACTCTGCCGTCTATCATCTCGTAGTCCTTGCCCTCTACACCGTAGATAGCAAATCTGTAGTTTTCAGGTGAGGAGTAAATCCAGTTGATGAACTTCATAGCGCCCTCTTTGTTTGCTGCTGAATAAGGGATGCAAAGAACCTCACCGCCTGAAGTTGAGATATATTTATCTTTCTCAGGTGAAAGGATATATGTCTTAAGTTCTGCGTCAGGAGCATTCTGCTTAACTGCACTGATGATCTCCTGATCTTTTCCGATAGAAGCCTCTACCCAAAGGTAAAGTCCTGTCTGCATACGGCTGTCTTTCTCGTTGTACTGGGTTGTGAGCTCATCTACATATAAGCCCTTCTTGTACATTTCCTCATTGAACTTAGCAACCTTCTTAAAAGCATCAGTCTCATAGTAGCTTGATACCTTGCCTGTAGCTTCATCTAAAACCGTAAATACATCTGTACCGATCCAGGTAAGCTGTGTATCCTGAAAATATCTTGTAAGAGGCTTGAATATGATATCCGCAGGTCCTTTCAGTTCAGGGAACTGATCCTTTGCTCTGCTTGCAAACTCCATTAGGTCATCGGCTGTAGTGATGTTATCCATTCCAACTGCCTTAAGGATATCTTCTCTTACGCACACAAGCTGATAAATGCCTGATGTCGGGCCGTAAGCCGAAGGAATACCGTAAATATCGCCGTTTACAAGTCCGCCCTCAACCTGTGACATAGGAAGGACTTTAAGCATATCCTGTCCGTATTCATTAATAAGGTCGTCAAGAGGCTGTGCTTCCTTCTTGTTTACGATAAGTGAGAGATTTGCAAGTCCGTCCCAGTAAAGATCTATTGTCTCATTTGCTGCGAGCATTATCTCTTTCTTTGTCCAATACTGATCCCATGGTACGAATATCATGTTGATCTTAAGTCCTAAATCATTATAAATCTTCTCTGCAAATTCATTTCCCAAAAACTCTGAAAATCTTTCTGTCTCATCACCCGGATAATAAATGGTGATCTCGCCTGCATCCTTGCTTCCTTCAGCTTTTGTTGTTGAAGCAGGTGTCTTGTCCTCGCCTACTGTCTGCTCGCCTTTTCCACATCCCGCAAAGCAGGAAATAATAAGCGTAAGCCCCAGAACCATACATAATAGCTTTTTTTTCATTCTAAAAATTCCTCCTGTTTATCACTCTTTAACGGCTCCTGTCATTACACCGCTCACAAAATATTTTTGGATGAACGGATAAGCGAATATGATAGGGCCAATGGTCAGTATGGTAACTGCCATTTTTACAGTTTCCGACGGAAGCTGTATCTTTGCCGCTGCGCCTGCCGGTACGCGTCCCGAGCTGATCGCATTTACATTTGATAATATATTATACAGAAAATACTGTAACGGCCATAATTTCTTAACTGATATAAACATCAGCGCATTCCACCAGTCATTCCAATACTGAAGGGCATACATAAGCCCTACTGTAAGAAGCGGTGTTTTGCTAAGAGGCAGCGCGATCTTTGTGTAGATTTGAAAATAATTTGCTCCGTCTATTCTTGCTGCCTCGTAAAGCGACTGCGAGATCGCCTTAAAATATGTCCTTAAAAGGAACATGTTCCACACTGAAAATACAGACGGAACTATAAGTCCAAGAAGGTTGTCCTTAAGGTGGTAAAAGTTTACACAAACGTAGTACCACGGTATAAGTCCCGCACCAAAAATAATGGTGAAGTTGCAGATAAAGGAAATAACATTCCTGTACTTAAGGTCTGTTATGGAAACCGCAAATGAAAGCATACTGGTTATAAGGAGTGCAAAAAGTGTTCCGACTGTTGTTACCGTAATAGTCACTCCGTAAGAACGCAGTATCTCTTTTCCGCTGTTGCCAAATATCCAGATATATGTGTCAAAGGTAAACCCTTGCGGCACTGCCGAATATCCGTTTAGAGCTATTACCTTTTCAGACGAAAAGGAAACGCTGAGCGTCATAAGAAGCGGATAAAAACACACAAGTCCGATAAATCCTATAAAAAGATATGCAAAAACCTGCAATACTATATCATTTTTGTTTTTCTTTACTTTCATCTTAGAATAACCCCTCTCCGTCGTTTATCTTTTTAGCCACTGCATTGGCAAGAGTAACAAGAATAAGTCCCATTACCGACTGGAAAAGGCCAACTGCCGTTGAATAAGAAAAGCCAAGGCTTCTCATCGCCGAATAAACGTAAGTATCAATAACCGCAACAGAATCGCCGATAACCGGGTTGTTGCCGATGATACCGTAAACCATACCAAAATCTCCGAAAAAGATACGTCCGATGCTCATAAGTGTAAGAACTACCGCCGTCGGTTTAAGCATAGGAAGCGTAAGATGGATTATCTGCTGAAATCTTGTGGCTCCGTCTACCTGAGCTGCCTCGTAAAGCGACGTATCAAATCCCATCATGGCTCCAAGATAGATTATGGAGTTATATCCGCTCCATTTCCACACGTTGCAGGCGACAAGTATTGGTTTCCAGTGCTTTGGCTCCGCATACCATCTTACCTTGTCAAAACCAAGCTTTATAAGCAGTCTGTTTACCACTCCCACGTCTGTTGCAAACAGACCGTATACTATGGTTCCCACAACAACCCAAGAAAGGAAGTAAGGGAAGAACATCATGCTCTGAGTAAATTTTTTATATATTTTTCCGCGGATCTCGTTAAAGAATACCGCAATGCTTATCGGAAATATAAGCCCCAGGATTATTCCCCAAAAATTAAGAAACAATGTGTTATAGATGGATTTTGGCCCCATTCCCGTTCCAAAGAAAAAATATTTAAGATGTTTAAGCCCCACAAATTTACTTCCGAAGATACCGTCTACCACGTTGTAGTTTGTAAACGCCATCCAGATACCCACAAGTGGGATATAGGAAAACAAAAGCAGAAATAAGAGCCCCGGCACGCACATCAGATATAATATCCGGTTCTTTTTCATTTCAAATAAAAATCCGTGTTTCCCCGTTTTTTTACCAGTTTTTTTCATTACCTCATACACCTCTGTCGCATTTAGCAAGGAAAAGTTACCTTCCGTCTGTCATCTATTTACCTTCCCCTCACCTGATGGTCTTATTATATCTCATGGAGCTCAAATGAAATAGTGCTTTATGTTTTTCAAAACAGACAATTTGTGGTATACTTATCTAAATGAAGAAATTAAGATCTTCGGGGGAAATACTAAAATGAAAGATGTAGATTCTATTATCCTGTCTTCTACAGGAGAGGTGCTTGAAAAGACTGAAGCACCCTGGCAGCAGACCTATACTGACGACACCATGAAAGTCGTCCATGTAAATGACAATTCAAAGTCATCAGACCTGTTTATGCATTATTGCGGAATGTCGGCATGTGAGCCGGGACACACCTTTGGCCCAGCCATGCGTGATCATTATGTCATACACTATATCCTAAGCGGCAAAGGTACTCTTACCATAGGAGATACCACATATGAACTGTCTAAAGGTCAGGGCTTTCTTCTTTGCCCCGGTGTGGTCTCAAGATATGCTGCAAGCATGACAGACCCATGGGAATATGTGTGGGTTGGTTTTCATGGCCTTAATGCACGGGCCTACCTTGCCCAGGCAGACCTGTCCCAGTCAAATCCTGTTTTTACTTACAACAAAGACGATAAAGTCAAATCCTGTCTCCTTGAGATGGTTAATTCTTATGACAGCTACAAATATGGCACAGGGCTGCGTTTGCAGTCTCTTTTGTATCTGCTTTTTGCAGAGCTTACGGAAAATTCCACCAAAAGCAGAGAAACGGAGCATAAACCCATCCAGTACCGCTATATTCAAAAGGCTATCTCCTTCATTCAGATGAATTACATGGAAGATCTGACTGTTGCAAGCCTTTCTGCCTATATTGGTCTTGACAGAAGTTATTTATGCTCCATTTTCAAAAAGTTCCTTAACACGCCCCCACAGGCTTATATTGCCAAATATCGCATCAATAAAGCCTGCGAGCTGCTTAAGAACCCGTCCTATTCAATTGCCGAAATTTCTTCTATGGTAGGTTATAAAGACCCGGTGGTCTTCCAGAAATTCTTTAAAAGCTACACCGGAATGTCTCCGAGCAAATACAGAAAATCTACTGATCTGCATTAAGGATCTTTATACAGTCAAGGTCCGGTGCCCAGCCTGCTTCGTTATGGAAACGAAGTGTGTTGGCTCCGGCCTTAAGAGGGAATTCCACCACAATACTTCCAAGAGTAGACCAGTCCTCGCCTGTAGGCGGGAAATCCACTCTTATATCTTCCCCTCCGTTTACCGAAACCTTTGCAAATCTGTCTTCTTTGGTAATATACGTTATCTCTACCTTATAGACACCGTCCTCCGGAACCTCTACATTTTCAAATGTAAGACTTCCGCCATCAATGCCTATATATCCGACTTTTCTGCCGCCCTGACACTCAGGTACGCTTTTATCAATAATTGCCTGGCCTTCGATCACTCCATTTTCAGCCTGATACACACCGTCTATACCGTCAGGGATAGGTTCAGGCTCTGAGTAAACTATAGGAAGAACTTCTTCTATTACCTTAAGTTCCTTTTCTTCTCCGTTTACATGGATATTGCCAAGAGTAAGCCAGCCGTCTTCTTTCCCGCCTTCATTTGCAAATGTGATAAATCTGCCGCCCTTAAGAGGGTTTGATACTTTTATGCATACCTCGTAGTCGCCTTTTCCAAGCTTGTGGTCTTTTAAGCTGTAGCTAAAGGAAACAGCACTGCCGTCTGCAGGAACAGATGAAAGGTCCCAGTCAGTCTTATGCGTTGCCACAAGACCCTCTTCATTTTTAAAGCCTATCAAAACAGGCCACTTAGATGCATTATAATAAAAAGGTGCTACCCCAATATTTTCCATCACAATATCAAGATCAAAGCTCTTATCATTTACTGTCTCGCTAAATGTAGCCTCTTTAACTCTGAAGTCATAGCCAAGTTTCTTTGAAAATTCTATAGCTCTGTCTCTTGCTTCGCCCTGATACAGTTTTATCCTGTCACACATAAGCCATGTAGGGTGAACAGTATTTATACAGGTCTCAAAGTCCTGTCTGCCCTCAGGCTCGATCCAGTCAGGATATGTAGAAGGATTATTAAATACACCCTCCTGAATAGGCGGGTATACCTCACCTCCGATACAATTCGTTTTCCATTTTTCCGTCTGTTCAAGATCTGTAAGCTTTTGTCCAAAACTCCATTCCTGACCGCCAAGGGCACTTGGAAGAGTCGCATAAGCAAAGGAGTCATCATGATAACCTGCATTAAACGTGGCGTTTTCCACTCCCCATTTTGGCTCTCTTACAAGAAGAGGGGTAATCTTAAATGCCTCATCAAAAGCACTGTATACTTCTGTATAAACTTCAGCGGGTATACTCCAATCAGGCTTACCGTCACTTAAATCCTCGTCATACGGCCAGTTATGCCACTCGCCCCAAAAACCAAGAAGTCCTTCTGTAATAAATCCGATCCTTGAATCTCCGTCGTATTTTGCACCAAAGGCCTTAATAAAATTCTTCATCGACTCTCTAAGATCAGGGTTTGAATAATCCGGGCAAAGTCCGCCGCCACCAAGATCATCCGGCTCATCATAAGGCTTCATTTCAAGGCCTTTATCTATAAGGAACTGCGGAACTCCGCATTTTTCCCCAGGGTAATCATAATAAAATCTTAAAACCGCCTGATACCCTTGCTCTGCGCATTCGTTCAGTTTTTCCTCAAGCGCTGTCCAGTCAAAAATATTCATAGCTACCTGAACTTCCGACACTCCTATATAGAACCACTCCATACTGTGCGGAAAATCTGTATCGCTTCCCTGAAAGGGGATAAGGCCTTTAAGCGGGTTCTCATCTCCTGATACTCCCTCAGGTATCTCATGCCTTACAGGCTCTGTATTTTCTTGCTTTTCACTTTCCATTTCCTCTGTTTTTCCTCCGCTGCTATCGCTGTTACCTGCGGTATCCTTTATGTCTGCTTTTTTTGCGCAGCCAAGGATGCTAAGTGTAAGTATAGACATAATAAGCAGAATACCTATAACTTGTTTTTTCATTTTTTTACCAAACCTTTCTTGTCATGTAACAAAGTATTACCTTCCCCGGGAATAATAAAATTATAGTATTTCGGGAGGAGTTGTAATAGGTAACTTTGTTTGCTAAAACAGATAAAATGTGTGTTAGTGGGGTGAGGGGCGCGTCTGTTAGGCATATAAAAAACACCACAACCCAAATGAGTTTGGGTCGTGGTGCCTTATTTTTATTTTCGCGTCTGATTAGTTAAAATCATTCAATGATCTTAGCAACCTTACCTGAACCTACAGTTCTACCACCCTCACGGATAGCGAAACCAAGTCCCTGCTCCATAGCGATTGGATGGATGAGCTCGATTGTCATCTCGATGTTATCGCCAGGCATACACATCTCTGTGCCTTCTGGAAGGTTACATACACCAGTTACGTCAGTTGTTCTGAAGTAGAACTGTGGACGATAGTTGTTGAAGAATGGAGTATGACGTCCACCCTCGTCCTTTGTAAGAACGTAAACCTGAGCTGTGAATTTCTTATGGCATGTTACTGTACCTGGTTTAGCAAGTACCTGTCCACGCTGAATCTGGTCACGGTTGATACCACGAAGAAGTGCACCGATGTTATCACCAGCCTGAGCCTCATCAAGAAGCTTACGGAACATCTCGATACCGGTTACAACTGTCTTCTGCTTCTCTTCCTTAACACCAACGATCTCAAGCTCGTCGTTAAGGTGAAGTGTACCACGCTCTACTCTACCTGTAGCAACAGTACCACGACCTGTGATTGTGAATACGTCCTCTACTGGCATAAGGAATGGCTTATCTGTCTCACGCTG
>JAEEOQ010000104.1 GCA_016284355.1 Lachnospiraceae bacterium | reverse complement strand
CTTTTCTTTATTCCTCTTTGATAGCCTTAAAAGCTGTTTTTCCGCTTTCTGCTTTTGCTGCCTCATTTGTGTCTATGCTATTTCCAAATACCACAAATCTGTCAAAAAGATATTCGGTAACAAAGTTTAGTGCCATATTAAGTCCCGTTACAAGGTATTCATTCCAAAGCAGGCTTTCTGCAAGATAGTTGCCAAGAAGCGTGCTAAGAGGAGTAAATACCGCGTAGTAGCCCGCCACTTTAAGCATTGCCACAGGAACATTGTTTGCCGATTTAAAGGTAAACTTTCTGTTTAATGTAAAATTCCAAAGAACCGAAAGCACCAGGGCAATAAGATAACATGGCCAGTACGGCCAGCGCGCAAACTCATTTAATATGGTAAATGTAACTATTTCGATAATGCCTGCCGAAAATGAGAACAGGCAAAACTTTATGGCACGAAGTACCTCTTTTTTCTTTTCCTTATCCATACTCCCGCCCCCTTATTTCTTTTTAGAATATTTCATCTTGTAAACCGTTCTCATAAGGGTGCAGTCAAAACCTGACAGTTTTATGTTTACGCCGCATTTTTCCGTGTATTTTTTAGCAAGGACCGCTTTTTTAACAAGAAGAGCAAGGGCCGCAGCATCATCATCTTCATCTGCCTTTACAAGGGCTCCAACGCCCCTTACAAGCACCGCATCCTGCTTTGAGAGCGCCTTTAAGATGTCTGACTCATTTGCGGGTACGCTCTTTAGCTTTCCTCCTATCATCTGCGCCATATCATCTGTCTGGGCCGTAAACTCCCCGGCATCGGCCCGCTCTATTACACCTTCGTTTGATACGCATATAAGATTCGGGTAAGTTTTCTTTATCTTTTCGCATACAGGATCTAAAGGTCTTTCGCTAAGCCATTTTTCTGTATCAAAAGCCTTGCTTACCGCTCTTTTACAAACCTCTTCAAGTGCCAGCGCCTTTGCCATGGCATCATCCCTGTCCTTGCCGCAAATGAGAGCTCCGTGGTGGATCATAAGGATCACCTTGCTTCCTTTTGCAAGCTCTTTTGCAACGTTTGCTTTTAGAGTCTTGGTACCAGGAAGCCCGTAGCCTGCCACTCTTATCTCTCCCAAAAGTTCTTTTTCTTCAGGAGTAAGGACAAGGCTGTCTGCCCCCACAAGTCCTGCTGCCGTAGCAAAGTCCTGATGAGTGTGGATCACAAAATTAACATCCGGAAAAGTTTCATATGCCGCTGCGTGGATCTTCTTTTCACTTGACGGCTTAACGCTTCCGTCATATTCCCCCGTATCCATGTGAAATATTGGCACGTTTCCCTCATTTATACGGGCATAGCTCATGCCGCTTGGGGATATGGCAAAATCCCTGTCGGTAACTCTGCAGCTGATATTTCCCCAGGTTCTTGCTACAAGCCCCTTTTCTACCAGCATAAGTCCGGTCTCAGCCACAAGCCCCTTAGCTTTATTAGCCTCCATTTAATACACCTCCCACTTTATTTATTGATATCGCAAAACAGCTTTTTATTTACACTGTACAGTTTCACAAAAACTCTGTAGTTGCGATCATATACTTCTTTGTTTGCAGGGTTTGGAACAAAGGTCTCTTTAACCGGAACAAATTTGCCCGCTTCCTTAAGACTCTTTATCTTATTAAGCCCAACTCCTGCGATCACGGCTGCTCCCACAGCCCCAACGTCTTTAGCGTTGTTTACTGTCTCTATCTTTCTTCCTGTGATGTCTGCAAGTATCTGGCAGGTTACCTTAGAAAGGGCGCCGCCTCCCACAAAACGTATAGCCTTAGAGGTTTCAACTTTATTGCTTTCTTTTTCAAGCATCCAGCGAAGATGGAAACATATTCCTTCAAGAACCGCTCTCATAAGCTCAGTTTTGCCGGTCTCTAAACGTATGTTAAAGAACACTCCTGCCGCATTTGCATCTTCAAAGGGGCATCTGTTGCCATGAAGCCACGGGGTAAAGACAACTCCGCCCGCTCCCGCAGGAGATTTTGCTATGGTAGCCGAAAGGTAGTCATACAGGCTTTCATAGGCTCTGTCCGTGCCATCCGTTATATTCTTTTTTTCTAGATAAACACCTATTTCATCAAGAGCCAGATGGTCTTTTACCCATTCAAAGCATTTTCCCGCGGTCTCCATCTCGGCAAAATAATTAAAAATGCCTTTTCCCGCACCTACTACCGCCGCTATGCCGCATATAGGGTCTACGATCTGCTTTCCCGTAACGGTTGAAACCCAGCCGCTTGTACCTGAGTAGATATGAGTCTGCCCCGGGCTTACGCAACCTGCTCCAACGCCTATAAGAGTTGCGTCTCCGCCGCCGCCAAATACCGGTGTTCCTTCTTTAAGGTGAAGCTCTGCCGCAGCCTTTGCATTAATGCGTCCTGCCATATCAGAGCAGTCTATAACCTTTGGCATATGCTTATAGTTAACGGAAAACTGCTTGCAAAGCTTCTTGCTCCACTCCCACTTTCCCTTTCTTGTATCGTAAAGAAATGTGGCGTAGGCAGAGTCCTTTGTCATAACAAACTCGCCGCTTGCCCTGCAGATAAGATATTCTTTAACATCAAGCCACTTATATACTTTTTTGAAGTTTTCAGGCTCGTTATCCTTTACCCAAAGATATTTCCATATAGGGTCTTTTACACTTACAGGCGCCGCGGTGGTGTAACAAAGAGACCTTATAAGTTTTCCCGCATTAAGGCCAAGTACGGCTATTCCGTTTCCTCCGTACTTTTTCATCTGTTTTTTTGCGCGCTGGTCCATATAGCTCATGGGCCTTCTTACCGCATTTCCCTCTTTGTCTACAAGAACAAGTCCCTGCATCTGAGAACAGAAGGTGATTCCCTCTATTTCATCTGCACTTACTCCCGTCTTTTTAAGAAGTCCTTCTGTAGTAGTGCAAAGCGCGTTCCACCATTCTTCTGCATCCTGCTCCGCACCACCGTCTTCGAGAATATAGAGCTCGTAGGTTCCGTACTCGCCTGCTATGAGTTTTACCTCATTTTCAATGGAAAAAAGGCAGGTCTTAACTCCGGTGGTCCCCACATCATAGGAAATGATATACCCCAATTTACTTCCCCCAATCTTTAGTTATTTTGCGGTCAAAGCTCCCATAATAAACTTAACCAAAGCTTCTTTCATTTCTTCGTCATCGTTTAGTACGTCTTTTCCGCAATATATCTTCATTCTATCCCTGTAGTATTCGCAGGAATATGAAAACTGAAGCGACATAAGAAGATTGTCAACAAAAAACGCAAGTTTCTTTACGTCTATATCACCGCGTACAGCGTTTTCTTCCTGAGCTTTTTTAAGTATCTTTGCATAGGTCTTTGCAGAAACGGTTTCGATCTCATCTGCAAGAAGAGCCACATTTTTGCTGACACCTATAGAAGTGATCTCGTTGTACATACGGTTTACAAGTTCGTGTTTTTTTGCATGATCAATAAGAGAAGAAATAAGAAAACGCAAAGAGTCTTCAAGAGTCTTGCAGTTTTCTTCAAGTCCTTCAAGGATGGTGTTTAAAGAGTCAAGACTGATCCTGACGCACTCAAGAAACAGGGCGTCCTTATCCTCATAATACTTATATATTACACCCACACTGGTGCCTGCCTTTTTGGCTATACGACTGATGCTGGCACCTTCATACCCATAAGTGGCAAATTCAGCGATTCCCTCTTCTCTGATATTTGTCAGTTTTTCTTCACTTAGTTTTTTATACATGCCTTCTCCCTAAACCCTTGTGAATCATTATTCACGTCTATACTTTATGCTAACATAAACTCTAAAAGAATGCAACTTAAAAAATAAGCCATGGTGCCGTTGGTGAGGTGTCAAAAAAAAGAACAGGGTCTTAACGCCCTGTTCTTATACGTGGTAAGTTCCATTTAAAGCAAAAAGCCAAAACTCTAAGTATCGTTACTATTGCAAACCCGGCTACGCAGCATATTACCTCATATATGCCCCTGCTGCCCCAAAGACTTAGCATTACCGATGTAGTGACGGCTCCGACTATGGCAGCCACAGCATACACATGCTTTCTGAATATTGCAGGTATCCGGCCTGCGCAGATATCTCTTACGGTTCCGCCGATCACCGCTGTTGAAAATCCAAGGAAGGAAAGCAGGAAAACATTGTCTGCAAAACCTGCATTTACTCCCGTAAGCACTCCCTCAACCGTAAATGCCGCAAGGCCTAAAGTGTCGGTAATAAAAAGAGCGATGACATAAGTCTTTTCGACAAAGGATGAAACCTTCTTTTTTCTTGAAAGTACTGCAAACATAATAAATGCAGTTGCCGCGGCTATAAGAACATCACGCGGATCTGTAAAGGCTCTGGGCGGAAGTGCTCCTATTATTATATCTCTAAAGATGCCACCGCCTGTAGCTGTGATTATGGCAAGAGCGATCATACCAAAAAGATCCATACAAGACTCTGCCGCCACCGCTGCCCCCGATACCGCAAAGGCCACGGTTCCAAGTATATCCATTATCTCAAGTAAAAATTCAAAATTCATATTGTTCTACCATTTTTCTTTATATATGGACTGTTTTAATGCCCAACACTGATTATACATTGAATTCTGTTTTTCTACAATAAATTTTACTGATTATACCCCTGTCTTTTTATCAATTTATTTTATTACTTTTATCTAGAATGTTCATGACAATTGCTTCTTTCTTATGCTAAAATAAACACAGTTTTTTATTTACATTTTAGACTAAGGCAAACAAACCCGGAGGAGTAACCATGAAATATACACCTGAAGAAGTCATAGCTTACACAAAGGAAGAAGACGTTAAATTCATAAGGATCGCCTTTTGCGACGTATTTGGAAATCAGAAAAACATTTCCATAATGCCTGACGAATTGCCACGTGCATTTTCAGACGGCATAGCTTTTGATGCTTCTGCCATTAAAGGTTTTGGCGCAGAAGTTAAAAGTGACCTTTTGCTGCACCCTGAGGCAGATACCCTTGTTCCTCTGCCCTGGCGCCCTGAGCACGGTAGCGTTGTGCAGATGTTTGCAACGATCACATATCCTGACGGAACACCTTTTGAGTGCGACACCAGAAACCTTCTTAAAAAAGCTATAGCAGACGCAAAAAAAGCAGGCTATGAATTTACCTTTGGAGCAGAGGAAGAATTTTATCTCTTCCTTCTTGATGAAAACGGCAAAGTCACGGATATCCCTTGTGATAACGTAGGTTATATGGACATAGCTCCCGACGATCACGGCGAAAATGTACGCCGTGAGGTCTGCCTTACTCTTGAAAAGATGGGCATCAGACCTGAAAGTTCCCACCACGAGGAAGGTCCAGGACAAAACGAGATAGATTTCAGATATGCAGGAGCACTTGAGGCTGCCGATAACACCATGATCTTCCAGCGCGTGGTTAAAACGATAGCAAACAGCAACGGCTTTTTTGCGGATTTTTCACCAAAGCCTCTTAAGGGCGCTCCCGGAAACGGCTTTCATATCAATATCTCTGTAAAGCCGTTTTCTGAAAATGATACTTTCAAAAAAATGATAGCAGGCATTCTTGCAAATGTTAAAGAAATGAGCGCATTTTTAAATCCGAGAGAAGATTCTTACCAAAGACTTGGCAAGAAAAAGGCGCCGGGCTACATTACATGGTCTGAGCAAAACCGTTCTCAGCTTATACGTATCCCTGCTGCTGTAGGCGAGTACCGAAGAGCAGAGCTCCGTTCTCCTGATCCAAGCGCCAACCCTTACCTTGCTTTTACTCTTATAATAAGAGCAGCCCTTGAAGGCATAAATAAAGGTCTTTCTCTTCCTGCCCCTGCAGATATCAATCTTTATACTGCAGATGCTGCTACTCTTGCAAAGTACGACAAGCTTCCCGAAAGCTTTGATAAAGCATGTAAAGCGGCAAGAGAAAGTGATTTTATAAAAGAAAACATACCTGAAAAGATTCTTAAGATCTACTGCAGAGAGATCTAAGCAAATACAAGAAAGGACACTCATTTATGAATATGGAAGAGAGGACCTACAGCGTCCTTGTGGTCTCATCCTCAGATAAATTTAATACTGCCCTTTCGTCTTTGCTTACAAAGTCAAGGTACTTTCCTGTTAAATTTGTAGGCAGCGTTTCCGCTGCAAACAGAGAACTTTTAGAGCAACCCTATGATTTTGTTATCGTAAACTCTCCTCTTACAGACGACCCGGGGCTGCGCCTTGCCATCACCACGGCAGGCTCAAAAGAAACCGTATCGCTCCTTCTTGTAAGATCGGATTTTTACGACGAGATTTTTGAAAAGGTTTCTAAACACGGAGTTTTTACGCTGCATAAGCCTCTTTCAAACTCCACCTTTTCTCTTGCTCTCGAATGGATGGAAAGTGCAAGGGAACGCCTTCGCGCTCTTGAAAAGAAATCTCTTTCCTTTGAAGAAAAAATGGAAGAGATTCGCATTGTAAACAGAGCCAAATGGCTCCTTATCTCAGAGCTTAAGATGGATGAGCCTGCCGCGCACAGGCACATAGAAAAGCAGGCTATGGACAGGTGCCTGCCAAAAAGAGAGATTGCTGAAGAGATCATCAAAAAATATGCATAACTTAGCCCCCTGCCGGGGGCTTTTTGCTGGGCAGCCTTGTTCATCCCTCTTTCGCAGCCAACAAATGCGCATTTTCTATCAATGTTCCAACGCTTTTCTTTTAATGTGCATGCTGCGCTTAAAACTCGCCGGTCGGGGGCGTAGTGTTAAGGGTGTTGTTTTTTATTGGTTATGTTTATTTTTCGTGGCCTTGCGGTGCTAACGCACCGTATCAAAAGCACGCATAAATCTCCTTTCAAGCAAGCTTGAGGAGCTTTTCGCTTGCTTTTTGCCTCACCTTCGTGAGGCTAAGTCCACTCAAAACCCTTATACTCTATACCTTCCCCCCACATTCCCCCCTCCCGTCTCAGACAATCGCTCGCATGCACGGGAAAAGCTACTTGAAACATTTAGAAAAGTGGCATTTGCCGCCAATCACGAAAGAGGGATGGAACGCGGCCGCTGATAATTAAAAAGCATCCCTTTATTGTTAATCTCATAAAGAACTTAAAGCCCTCACGAGAGGTCTTGACATTTACAATACATCTAAGGCCGTATTAAAAAAAGGCCCCGCCGCGTTAACGGCAGAGCCCAAATTGTTTATTTTCTTGCTACTATCAAATATCTGTGAATAGTTCCTTCTACAAATCCGTTTTTATCAATCTCTTCCTGCATGGCAAGCAGCCTGTCAAAGCACTTTTCTACGGAAAAATCAGGAAATTCCCACTCAATGATGTGAGCAAACCAGACAAAAGCTCCCACATCATAAAATTTTATGGGTCTAAATGCTTCTTCTGCTCTTTCCACTGTAAAGCCGGCTTTTTTAAATTCAGCTTTCTGCACATCCAGCATTAGCGTTGGAAACGGTTCAGGCACATCAGGAAGTACCATCTTGACTAAATCTCTGTCATTCTTTGCTCCAACCTGCTCTGTAATAAACAAGCCGCCTTTTTTCAGCAATCTGTAGCATTCCGCAGCATCAAAATCTCCGTGCCTGTTTATGAAAAGATCAAAACTCTCGCTTTTAAATGGAATGTTCTTTGCATCATCACATGGCTTAAAGTCTATACCAAGGGGAAGCAAAGTCTCCTTGCAAAGTTCCACATTAGGCGGATAGCCTTCTGTGGCTGCTGTATTTTCATATGGGTGACCAAGGGATAAAAGGAACTCTCCGCCGCCGGTGTCAAAATCAAAAATCTTCGCATCGCTCCTTAGGTGCTCTTTAACGATCTTCTCGTAATCCCAAGGAAGATCCTCCTCTTCCTCGTATCTGCCTGCTATGTGAGAAAAGTCCCAGCCGTGAATGTGAGCTATCTTCTCCTCAGCTTTCCACTCTTTTCTTAATTCATTTATTCTTTCTGTGTTCATTCTTTCTGCTCCTTTGCAAATTTCTATGATATAAGAATTTAAAAGGTGCAGCTATATGACAGCAATTACTACCATTAACCTCGAATGCAACCTGCTGTCAGGCCTGAAGCTGCACCGAGTATTTACCTCGTTCTCTCATGGATACCTCCGCAAAACTATATTCTGCAGCCTATTATAACAGTATCCTTCGCTCCTCGCAACAATTCAAAGAGAAAAAATCTCAGCCGGGCTTCAATCTGGTATAAGCTTCCGGAAGGTTTAACCTTAAGATGAAGCTTTAAATATACCTAAAGGGGGATAGGAGCCTCACTTAGGTATACATTTTCGGAAGCCATAACCCCAAGATGAAGTTTTAAGTATGCCTAAATCGCGGTAGAAACTTCACTTAGACATACATCTTCAGAAGGCTTAACCTTAAGATGAAGCTTTAAGTATGCCTAAATCGCAGGAAAAGTCTTTCTTAGGTATATTTCTCCGGAAAGTTTACCCTACGTGAGAGATAATTCCAGCGGCCGCGTTCCATCCCTTTTTCGTGATTGGCGACAAATGCCACTTTTCTAAATGTTTCAAGTAGCTTTTCCGGTGCGTGCGAGCGATTGTTTGAGACGGGAGGGGGGGAATATAGTGGGAAGGAATAGAGTATAAGGATTTTGAGTGGACTTAGCCTCACGAAGGTGAGGTAAAAAGCAAGCGAAAAGCTCCTCAAGCTTGCTTGAAAGGAGCTTTATGCTTGCTTTTGATACGGTGCGTTAGCACCGCAAGGTCACGAAAAATAAACATACCAATAAAAAGACAACCACCTTAATACTACGCCTCACGACCGGCGAGTTTTAAGCGCAGCATGCACATTAAAAGAAAAGCGTTGGAACATTGATAGAAAATGCGCATTTGTTGGCTGCGAAAGAGGGAGAAACAAGGCCGCCCAGCAAAAAGCCCCCCGCAGGGGAACTCCAAAAAGCAAAAGGCCCCCGGCAGGGGGCCCCAAAGGAAAGAAAAAGAAGAACCCGACTAGCGCGGGTTCTTCCAATCTAAGTATTACATTTTACTTGCTACGTAGTCTCTGATATCTACGTTATCTTCAAAGAAGCGGCATCCGATCACATACTTGCCGTTGTCTGCCGTAGCTCTTATGGCAAGTGCAAGAAGCTTCTTGCCCTCAGTAGGTACAAATCCGTCTATGAAAAGATCAAACATTGTCTTTTCAACTTCTTTGAAATCGTCGCTGTCTGCAAGGAATGCAGCGCCGCCCGCACTGATATTTATCATCTTTACGTTATAGCTCTTCTTAGTGCTAAGATTGATAGCTGTTGCGGTATTGCTGATAGGAAGTCTCGGATATTTACGTCTGTTGGTAACACTAGGCTTTTCAGTCATGGTAGCTTTATAGCACTGCTTGCCGTCTACGGTTGTAACCTCAAGTCCAACATTATCCCACTCGTAAAGCGAGTTATTAACCGTAAATACAAGCTTGTAGGCAGCCTTCGGATTCTTCTGTGCAAATGCAGACAATCTGTCCGAAACTCGCTCAATAAAGATATTCTTGGCATCTGCCTTGATAACATTGGCGTGGAACTCTTCGCCGCCTGCTTCTTTGCTTGTAATAACAACGGTCATATCCTCATGAACATCTTCAGCCGACATGAATCCGCCTTCGCCAAGCTCTTCCACAAGTTTTCCAACAACCTTTTCTACGCTGGCAACGCTTTCATTGGTTCCTTCTAGCTTGCTGAGCATAGTCTTTGCAATGCTGTCGGAATTCTTTACACTGTCTGTTATAAGCTCTGTAGCTTCATTTATCATCCTGATGTTTTCTACCATGCCGCTGTTGCTTGATTCAACTTCCTTCATGGCAGCGTCAACGCCCTTGATTCCTTCATTTATCTGCTCGGAACCATTGCTAATTGCAATAACGCTCTCGCTTACATCAGCGATCTGGTCTCTGGTATCTCCGATAAGACCAAGCATCTCAGTAACAGAATCCATCATATTTCTTGAAGTACTTTCAAGATTGCCAAGAGCCTCAAGGATCTTAGCTGAAGACTCACCGGTTCCCATACTGAGAGACCTTATCTCTTCTGCTACTACCGCAAAACCTTTACCCGCCTCGCCGGCTCTTGCCGCCTCAATAGAAGCGTTAAGAGAAAGAAGGTTTGTCTGGTTTGTGATACCCTCAATAGTACCGATCTCTTCTTTAACCTTTGCAAACTCTATCTTAAATTCGCTAAGTATCTTTTCAACAGTTTCTGAAAGTTCAGCCATTTTGGCAGTGGAATCAACCACTCTTGCAAGTTCATTTGAACCTGATGCCGCTTTTTCGGAAGCATCATTAACAAGCTCAACCATACGGCTGATAAGCAGCGATGTTTCTTCAACCTGATTGCTGATCTTAGAAGACATATCAAGGGATGAAGTCGTTCTTTCCTGAAGAATAACATTGTTATCTTCAAGCACCTTCATACTGTCTACTACGGAATTTGCACCGCTTTCATTTTCATCAGAGAGTTCTCTTATAATTGTCATACCGTCTACTATAGAGTTACTTGCTGTCTTAACTCTGTCTACGGTATTTACTATCTTGTCATAGTTAACCTTAACATTGTCAAGTATCGCATCATCACTCTTGCGGATATGCTTAATGGAAGTACGAAGTACCCAGAAATAAACCAAAGTAACTGCTATTTCTATACCCGTGTTGTAATAAGCCTGCCCGCCTTTTGCATTTACTATCTGATAGATCAGCAGGATCACAAAAACTATCATCGAGCAGAAAGCAGCGTTAAGGATAAATTTCTCATCTTTAAACAGGATATAAATGACGCCCACTACCAGCACATAGCAAAAAACGATAGGGGTAGTCTGGTTAAGCAAAATAAACAGGAAATACAGGTTGGCAAAAAGCGCCACGATATAACGGAACCTCTTTGAATCGCCGCCCTTTATCTTAAGGTCCGCATAAGCAATCCCAATAGGTATAAATGCCAGGATAAGGTCCATTATAAGTGTTACCAGTCTAAACCTTCCTGCCACATAGTTGCCGATAAAAACAAGAGAGATACAAATATTGACTACAAGCCAAACAAGTAACATCTTCTTATTAGCCTCGGCCAGAAACTTTTTCTCATCGTATTCCATTGATATATCCGCTCCTCTCTTTAGGAAATGATATTGTGAACTCAATCTCGATATTTTATTCTATCACGTTTTTAGCAAATACACAATCGTTTTTTACAAAAATGAGGTTGCTGTTCACATTTTGCAAAACAGTAACCTCATTAATATTTATAGTTCTATTTCAATCTTAACTTGCTCATCAAGACAGTTTCCGCCTGCATAAATCAGGTATTTTCCGGGTTCTATAAGCTTTTTGCCTTCTTTTTCAACGTAAATCTCAAGGTCATCCGGGTTAACCTTAAAGCTTACGCTTCTGCTTTCTCCCGGTTTAAGATCATGTATCCTTTCAAAACCTATAAGACGCCTTAGAGGGTGAATGGTAAGTGACTTGGAAACACGCTTTATGTAAAGCTGCACCACCTCATCGCCGCTTACCTTACCGGTATTTTTTACATTTACGGAAACTTTTAGTCCCTTCCCTTCCTTTTCGCATTTAAGATCCGAATAATCAAATTTGGCATAGGAAAGACCGTATCCGAAAGGATAAAGTACAGGTTTATCAAAATATCTGTAAGTTCTAGGGTTCTTTATCAGGTCGTAATCTTCAAGGGGCGGAAGGTCCTCATCGCTCTTATACCAGGTCATAGGAAGGCGTCCTGCCGGGTTTGCATCACCAAAAAGCGCCGACGCAAGCCCGTTTCCAAGGTCCTGAGAACCTGTGGCGTTTGTAATGATGGCAGGTACATTTTCCTGCATCAGGCTTATGGCATAAGGATAGTTTGTTATAAGGACCACAACCACATTTGGATTTACCTTAAATACCTCTTCTGCCAGTTTTTCCTGAATAGGGATCATATTAATGGTGCTTCGGTCAATCTCTTCTTTTGCGTTTACCACAGGGTTACAACCAAGAGCCAATATGACTTTCTTTGCTTTCTTTGCAAGTTCCTTTGCTCTTTTAATTCCGTCTGAAACCATCTCTACGGTGATAACATCTGCTTCTTTTTCAGATCCTGCCCAGGCGCTTACGTCATTTCCGCCTTCTTTTGTGTTGCTCTCTTCTTTCTTTCTCTCGAGGGGATCTGTTGTAAGTTTGCCATCTTTTATGTAAAGATTTCTGTTTCCAAAGCAGTGGATCTTAATGCCGCCTTCTTCATCAAGCCAGTATTTGTCAAGCTCGCAGCTGTTAGCATTTCTTGGGTTATCTTTCCTCTTTGAATCTGCTGTTCCTATGGTAAAGCTTTCAAAAATAAACCAGGAGAAAGGATTATCAGAGCCAAGGCTTACTTTTCCGTCTACACCAACTGTAAGGAATTTCCTGTAAGCAGGAGCGTAAAGGAAGTTGCTGCCCTCGCCCCAGTTTGTCTGCTCAAATACAACCGCATCCTCTGCCTTATCAACAAGGATAAGTTCTGCTGCTTCAGGCTCGGTCATAGCCATAGGCATAAATGCCGGGTGACTTGCGCCAAGGTATTTGTCTTTATATTTAAGCCTTATAAGGTTAAGGGCGCTTTCATAAGGAACTGCGTGATGCACTTTCTTTTCTACGCCTGCCTTTAATGTCACTTTATATGTAGGCTTTCCGCCGTACCAGTCCATATACCAATTATCAGCCACATGACCGATGATCGCGATATCATCATCTTTTTTAAGCGGCAGGAAATTGTTTTCATTTTTAAGGAGCACATTTGACTCTATGCTCATCTGAAGCGAAACCTTCTTAGCCTCGTCCGTACCAACATCTGCCATATCAAGATCCGCATAAGGGTCATCGGGGTCAAAAAAGCCCTGGCGGATAAGTTCTGTAACCGTACACATAATAGACTTATCCATCTCAGCTTCGCTTATAAGTCCCTTTTCAAAAGCCTCTTTTGCTGCCTTTGTTACCTCAAAAGGATTGTCAAGCATAGCGTCAACTCCCGCCTTTACGCCTTCTGCAAGGCTTTCGGCATGAGTATTAAAGTATTTATGGAAGTTAACGGTCTGAAGGAAATCTCCTCCGTCTGTCATAGCATATTTTATGCCCCATTTATCTTTAAGAATATCCTGAACCTCGTGGTTAAGCATGGCAGGAAGGTGGTTGATCTCGTTGTATGAAGTCATAACTCCTTCTGCGTGCCCCAAAAGAGCGCAGTATCTGTATGGTTCAAGCTCGTATTCGTATTTGACTTTATCGCTTATATCAAAGTTATCGTAGCATCTGCGCCATTCCTGATTGTTCGCGTAAAAATGCTTAAGTACCGCGCCTGTACGAACTCTGTCGCCTCTTTCTCCCTCTTTTAATGGGGTCCCGTCGTAGTTATGTTCATCCTGCATTCCCTTTATGTATTCGGAAGCCATCTTGCCGGTAAGATACGGATCTTCGCCGTATCCTTCCTCATTACGTCCCCATCTCGGATCACGGCAAAGGTCGATGGTTGGGCCAAGCCTGCTGTTTCCCCCCTTGCTTATGGCATTTGAAAATGCACGGGACTCTTTTCCGGTTACGTCCCCTGCCTTAAAGATGAGCTCTTTATCAAAAGTAGCCGCCATTCCAATAGGCTGCGTAAATGATGTGGTGGCTGTAGGTTCGTAAGCCTCACGTTGACCTGCTCTTGCCTGAACGCCGTGGGCTCCTTCTCCTCCGCAGGTAGACGCCATTATGCCAAGCCTTTCATTTCTTATCCCAAGAGTAAAGCATCCAAACTTTTCCTCTATAGTCATCTGCGAAACAAGCCATTTTGCTCTTTCCTCGTCAGATAAACTAACATCATATATCGGTGTATTCTTCTCCATCTTTCTTCTCCCTTCAAAAAGTAGCGGGTGTTTGCCCTTACGCTATATATTTTACAATAACAGCCATCACACCTCAATAATCTTCCCGTGGTCATTTTTTGAAAAATGTACTGTTTTTTTGTTTTTGATCAAAAAAACCCTTGGCTAAAATCTTTGTTTCAGCCAAGGGTTACACGTATTATTTAACTTTTACTATCTTCTTGCTTGAAAACTTTCCTTTATTATTTCCTGACACTGCTCTTACGGCAACTTCATAAGTCTTACCGCTCTCAAGTCCTTTTATGGTCTTTGTGGCACTCTTTGAAGAAGCGTATTTCCAGGTCTTTGTACCTTTTACTCTGTAAGCAAACTGATATTTATCCGCTACTGCAACCTGAGCTGCTTTGATCTTTACGCTGCCCTTTCCGGCAGTAACACTCTTTACTGTTCCTTTAGCTACATTACCTTCAAAAGCTGTATCGCTTACAAATGTAGCAAGAGCATTTCTCCAGCATGACCAGTCATGAAGACCGTGCTTAACGTCTTTTGTATAGTTAATACCAAGCTCATCAAGTCTTTCTTCAAATCCGATGGTTGTGATATCGTTATCGGTATGGTAAGAATCACCCATATAAGCCATATCAAGTTCGCCGGCTGTAATGTAGATACCACTTACTGCCTTAAGTGCTTCAAGGTCTTTTACCTTTGAACTGCCGTTTCCGCCTGAGAAACATCCATAGTAATCAAAAAGCTTTGTGTGCTCAAGCATCATGGTATTTGTGGTCATTGAACCCATTGAAAGTCCGCAGAGCGCTCTGTCCTTATAGCTCTTTGAAACGCTGTAGTGTTTCTCCATATATGGGAAGAGCCATTTTTCAAAGTTCTTTGCGATCTTGTCATAATCCCAGTTAAAATATGTGTGGTTCATTACTACAACAACGCATGCAGGAACCTTTCCCTCTGCAATAAGGTTATCCATGATATTAGGAAGAAGTCCCATACCGATCCAGTCGGTCTCGTCTCCGCCGCCGCCGTGAGAAGCGTAAATTGTAGGATAAACCTTTGACTCATCATATCCGTATGGAAGATATACTGCAAGAGGCTGAGTTGTTCCGTCTACACAGGAATACTCAACGTAACTGTATGTACCTTTCTTATCGGCACGAGGGAAGCAAACGCCGTGATCGTTGATGGCTGTCTTAGCATTTCCTACAAGAACCACACTCTTTGCTGCAAAAGGTCCTTTTCTGTTAGGATTCTTTTCTGATGGATTCTTAGGATCTTCCACCATTTCATCTTTGGTTCCGTCTGTATACTCAATTGTATACATATACTCATACACAAATCCCGGAAGAGGAAGTGTGATCTCAAAATGATCTTTTGAAACCTCTTTAAGCTTGTAATCTGCTCCTGCCATATTCCAAGGCTCAACCTGATAGCCTGTCTTGTAGCCAAAAGCATCTGTCATAGGAAGCTCACCTACTGCACCAAAGAAAACATTGCCAGGTATCTTTGACCATTCCGAAACTATCTTTGCATTTGCATCGTAAAACTGGAATGTTCCGTTAAGAGTAACACTCTTTACTTCCTTTCCTGTGGTATTTTCATAGGAAAATGTCACCTGATAATCGGCATCACAATCCTTAAAATCCACGTTTTTCTCCACCTTTACAGATGGAACGGGCTGATGATCAAACTCATCTGCCGCTTTTGCCTTTTTTAAAGGCGCTCCCGAGGCGCTGCCAAGCAATAATGCCGCCGCCAGTACCCCACTGATGATACTTTTTACCTTCATTTTTAAACCTCCAATAACTTTTTGGGTCCGTTTTTTCGTCCCTGTAACTACTTTAGTTCAAAAAAAGAGACGGTACAATGACCGTCTCTGAAACTCATTTTCTCTATAATAAACCTGTTTTCATTTTTTGAAAAACAAACCTACTGTCTGTATAAAAACTCCGAAAGCATCTGAGCTGCAAGGAAAAGCGAATAATAACCGTCATTATAAGTTCCGTCTTTTCCATATCTTACGTAAGTCTCACACTCAGCACTCACAAGCTTTTCATTCTGGGCAAAAACTATCCTTTTTACCTTCCTTTCTCCTGCAGTCTTTAAAAGTTCATACTTTGAAGGCATAGTAAACTTTTCATCAAGAGTAAGGACTATCAGCATGTCCTCCTCCGAAAGCTCCATAATGTCACGAAGTGCCACTTCGTCCTCATTGTACATGCGGGCACTTATACCAAGGGCAATCATATCCATCTGGACTGTTTTAAAGATGGCAAGCTCATGTCTGTCACCTGCTATGACCACTCTTTTCCTTGAAAGGATCTGTTTTGCAAGATCCCTTAAAATGTCCACATCAAGGATTTTAAGAGTGTTTTCCATGTTTGTAACGGCATTGTCAAATATAAACTTACATATGTTCTCGTCTTTATAGCCGTTAAATACTTTTTCCTGTACTTTGCGCCTTGCAAGCTGAAGTTCCCCTGCATATACCGAAACCGCGATCTTCATCCCGCTAAAGGAGTCAAAGCCGGCCTTCCTGACAAACCTGCTGACAGAAGCCTTAGATATATTTGCTTCCTCTGCTATCTGCTCTATCGATACCTCTAAAATACTGTGAAAATGATCCATGATCGCGCAGGCAATAGGATATTCATTATCATCAGCCCTAAGATCCATACAATAACTAAGAAACCGATAAACATGATATTTATCAAGTTCCTTACGTGTCATTTCTCCCATTTTTCCCTTCCCCGTTTAATCCTTTTTACATTATTCAGGCATAGGATCTTTGCAACCCTATGCCTGTTAAATAACCTGTTAATCTACGTAAAATACCTGCTCTGCTTTGTTGTATTCGTGCTGAGCCTTGGAATCTGTTCTGTGGCCAAGAGCTATAGCGATCTCAAAGTTATAGCCTTCAGGAACTTTAAGTGCTTTATTAAAGTTGTCTTTACGCTCTCCGTTTAAGGTGTCGTAGATGCAGCCGATAATGAGGTTGCCAAGGCCAAGAGCCTCTGCTGCTATAGACATGTTCTCTACAGCTATTCCGGCATCTACTACGCTCCATTTAAAGCCTGTCTTTGCGCTAAGAAGAACAACACATGGAGCCTCGTAGTAAAAGTTGTGAGGGCCTTTATTAATATTAAAGTCCTTACGCATCTGTTCATCGATCTCTTCAAGGATAGGACTGCCACCATTTACTACTGAGAATCTAATCTCTTTTTCGTTTCTGCCTGTAGGCGCCTGAAGACCTGCAGTAATGATCTTCTCAAGTTCTTCCTCTGTAAGAGGAGTCTGCGCGTAAGCTCTTGCAGAGCTTCTTTTTGCAATTGCTTCAAATACTTCCATCTTAGTATCTCCTTTGTATTATTATTTCAAACACAATTTTACTACACCGAGTTTTTTACCGCAATAATCTAAGAGGCGTAAGACTTAATATGGCACATTTTGATCATGATAAAGCCCGGTATGGTTAAGATCCTTACCGGGCTTTCTTTATGTATTGAATTAAGCTTTTCCTACTGAACCAAGAACATTCTTGATCTTATGTGATACCATATCCTTTACGGCCTGACGTGCAGGTTTGAGATACTGGCGAGGATCGAAGTGATCAGGATGCTCAGCAAAATATTTACGGATATTTCCTGTCATGGCAAGTCTGATATCAGAATCAATATTGATCTTGCAAACTGCAAGCTCAGCTGCCTTACGAAGCTGCTCTTCAGGAATACCCACAGCATCAGGCATATTGCCGCCGTACTGATTTACCATCTTAACAAATTCTTGAGGAACTGAAGATGAACCATGAAGTACGATAGGGAATCCCGGAAGTCTCTTTATACACTCTTCAAGTACATCAAAGCGAAGTGGAGGCGGAACAAGGATGCCTTCAGCATTTCTTGTACACTGAGCAGGAGTAAACTTATATGCGCCGTGGGAAGTTCCAATGGCAATGGCAAGTGAGTCGCAGCCAGTCTTTTCTACAAAGTCCTCAACCTCCTCAGGACGTGTGTAACTCTCTTTTCCGGCTTCTACAACAACCTCATCTTCGATACCTGCAAGTGTTCCAAGCTCTGCCTCAACAACAACGCCGTGAGCATGAGCATACTCAACTACCTGCTTTGTGAGAGCCACATTCTCATCATAAGGCTTTGAGGAAGCATCGATCATAACTGAAGTAAATCCGCCGTCTATACAGCTTTTGCAAAGCTCAAATGTATCGCCGTGATCAAGATGAAGGGCAATAGGAATATCAGGGTGCTCTATAACTGCTGCCTCTACAAGTTTAACAAGATAGGTATGATTTGCATAAGCTCTGGCTCCCTTAGAAACCTGCAGGATAACAGGTGATTTAAGCTCATCTGCTGCCTCTGTGATACCCTGTACGATCTCCATGTTGTTTACGTTAAAAGCTCCAACTGCATAGCCGCCATTATAAGCTTTCTCAAACATTTCTTTCGTAGTAACAAGTGCCATAAAATCTTCCATCCTTTCCGCTATATAATTTTTTTAAAGGCATTTAATAATCCCTTTCAGATAACAATTATATCATTGTATTAATTTTTATACAATACGTGGAGTGGTTAAGAATTATATATCTTATAATATAGTAGAGACACCAGTTTTTTTGCAATTTATATTGCTAATAATATAATAAAGTAATAAAATCATAATTAGCAATATAGCATTTTTACGAATCATCATAATAATATAGGAGAATAAGTAAATGAAAAATTGGAAAATCTGGAAGATGGTTCTGTTTATTTCCTTATGCGTTTGCCTGAATGTGGGCGGAAGGCTGTTTTGCGACGGGTTTTCTCTCCCTCTTTGGGGCGACTCTTTTGGCACAGCCCTATGCGCTTATGTGGCGGGGCCTGTATGCGGAGCTATAGTGGGCGTTACCGGCAACATTATCCACAGCTCGCTTAACCGCATTTCAATAGCATACTCCATAACAAGTATTGCTCTTGGCATCATAATAGGTATGGCTGCAAAACGCCGTCTGTTTGACCGTTTTTACGGCTTTATGAAAGCCGCTTCCCTTGCCATGCTTACTGCACTTGTTGTGTCTGTTCCATTAAACATGATCTTTGATAACGGTTACATCGGCAACAAGTGGGGTAACGGAGTGGTTGATTATCTTCTTGATAAGAACTTTCCTCCACTTCTTGCCTGCTTCTTTGGTCAGCTTGCCATCGAGTTTTTAGATAAGATCCTCACACTTTTCATAATATACTTTATACTGCTTATAAAACGCTGGCAAAAAGACTTTGGTGAAGAGCAGAAAGTCAAAAAAGGATATGCATCAAAAGCAGCTCTTGCTCTCCTTTTTGCCGCCGGTTTCAGTCTTTCTTTTACACCTTCGGCTTTAGCGGCAAATATATCTCAAAAAAGTTCCATAGATTACAATGATTACGTTCAAAGCATTTACAGCAGCAACAACGGTCTTCCCTGCGGAGAGGCAAATGATATCGCGCAAACTAATGACGGTGTTCTCTGGATCGGTACATACGCCGGTCTGTACAGATACAACGGCAGAGAGTTTCGCTGGATAGATAATTATGAATCGGTAAAGAACGTCAACTGTCTTTATGTAGACGAAGAAGGCAGACTTTGGATAGGAACAAACGATAACGGTCTTGCCATTGTAATAAGAGAAAAAGTCGTAAATGTACTTGATCAGGAAAGCGGTCTTCCTTCAAACTCTGTACGCTGTATAGTAAGAGCAACCGACGGCTATTACTATGTGGGCACCACCACCAGCATGCAGATGATCGCCATGAACAACGGTCTTAAAGTTGAAAAGACTCTCGACGAAGTAAATTATGCAGATAGTGTCGCAGCCGACGAACATGGTCATGTGGCAACAATAGCTTCGGGCGGAACTCTTTTCCTATTAAGCAAGGGAGAGATAGTTGATTCCATTCAACTTCCCGAGCATCAGGAAATCTTTAACTGCTGTGCATTTGCTCCTGACGGAACTCTTATGGTAGGTACTTCCACCAATCACATTTACTGTTTTGATATAGACGGCAACGACTTTAGAAAACTCAGAGTAATAAACTGTGAAAACTTAAGCGGCATCAACAGCCTTGATTACATTAATGACGGTACTTTATTTATTTCTTCTGACAGCGGCGTTGCATATCTTGACGGAAGCGGATATCACAAGCTTAATACCAACGAGTTTGACAACTCCATCGACAATATGCTCTACGACTACCAGGGTAACCTTTGGTTTACCTCTTCAAGACTTGGCCTTTTAAGACTTGCAAAATCTCCTTTTAAGGATGTATACGGTGCCATCGGTATAGACAGAGAAGTAGTAAATGCAGTAGTTTTCTGGCAGAAAAACTATTATATCGGTACCGACTCAGGTCTTGATGTGGTAGATAAGGCCTGCAGAAAGCAGGTAAACAATACTCTTACAAAAGAACTTGCAGGTAAGCGTATCCGCTGTATGTATGTAGATAAAGATGATCATTTGTGGGTCTGCACATACGGTGCCGGTCTTATGGAATACGCTCCCGACGGTCAGGAATGGGCTTATAATGCCACAAACGGAAGTTTTGGCAACAGAGCAAGGATCGTAACGGGGCTTTCTGACGGCACTATCCTTGCTGCAGGCGATACAGGTATCAGTTATATAAAAGATCACAAGATAATAAAGACTATTGGCAATAAAGAAGGTCTTATAAACTCTATGATCTTAACGATCACTGAGCGAAACGACGGAACAGTCCTTGCAGGAACCGACGGAGACGGTCTTGCGGTGCTTAAAAACGGCGATGTAGCAGACATGATAACAAGAGAAGACGGACTTAGCAGCGGTGTTATCTTAAGAACCGTAAAGGATCCGAAATCAGACGGAGTATTTATAGTAACAAGTAACAGTCTTTGCTACCTGGAGCCTGACGGAAGCGTCAGAGTACTTGAAAAATTCCCGTACTTTAACAACTACGATATATGGGTCAAGGACGAAGACACCCTGTTTGTTATGTCAAGTGCCGGAATATACGTTGTTGAAAGAGACGAGCTTGTGGCAGGCGGCGAGATTGCCTGGGAGCTTCTTGATGCAAGACGTGGTCTTGGAACCTCCCTTACTGCAAACTCATGGAACTGGTACAATGGCAACGGCGAACTTTTCCTTCCTTGCGACACCGGTGTTTATATAATCGATGTGGAAAAATACAACAGCGACGTTCGTTCTTACAGAATGCAGCTTGCTTCCGTAAAACTTGACGGAGCACTGCAGCCGCCGCTTCGCAAAGGTGCCATAACTGTAGGTCAGGATGTAAACAGAATTGAGCTTGACCCGGAAATCTTAAACTACACGATCCAGGAGCCAAACGTAGGTTATTATCTTGAAGGCTACGACAGCCAGTGGACGATCGTTCCGCAAAACAGCCTCAACAACATAATTTACATAAACATTCCCGCAGGTACCTACACTTTTCATCTTGCTATCCTTGACAGTGCAGGCGAGCGTGTACTTGAAGAGCGAAAGTTTGAACTTGTAAAAGAAGGAAAGCTTTACGAAAAGCCGATATTTATCGTATATATGCTGTTAATATCAGGTTTTATCCTTGTATGGTTTACCTGGCTTATCATACAAAGGCAGATAAATCAGCAGCAGATCAAGTTAAGTATGGCAAATGAGACGGTTATGGCTATCGCAAATGCCGTCGATGCTAAAGATGTCCGTACTCACGACCACTCCATGCGAGTAGCTGAATACTCAGTCCTCATTGCGGATGAGATGAAGTGCTTCAAATGGTGGCGGCGCAAAAAAGAACTCAGGGAGCTTCGGAAAGCTGCTCAGATGCATGATATTGGAAAGATTGGTGTTCCCGACAGCGTACTTAACAAGGTGGGACGTCTTACAGATGAGGAATATACACAGCTTAAATCCCACGTAAACAGAGGCGGTGATATTCTTAAAGATTTCACACTTGTTGAACATGCCGCAGACGGAACCAGATACCATCACGAAAGGTATGACGGCAAAGGCTATCCTGACGGATTAAAGGGCGAAGAAATACCTCTTTACGGCCGTATCATAAGCGTTGCTGATGCCTTTGATGCCATGACTTCAAACCGTGTCTACAGAAACCACATGGACACCGATTATGTTATGAATGAGATGCACAGAGGACGCGGCACACAGTTTGATCCCGATGCCCTTGATGCCTTCCTTAGGCTTGTAGATAAAGGAGTCATCGATCTAAATAAGATTTACGCTGAAAAGACGGAAGAACTTAAACATCTTGATCAGGATTCAAACGGCGAAGTTGCAAGAAGAGCCGAAGAAGACAAAAAGATCCAGGAAGGCAAGATGCATAACGAAAGCAGGAAAGAACTTATGCCTGAGAAAGGAGATGCGGAATGAAACGAGTATACATAACAACCGCTATTACCTGTCTTATAATACTCGCCGGTTTCCTCTTTGCTTTTCGCCTGTTAAATCTTACCGGCGGAAAGGAACACCTTACCGTGGGCTTTGTATATGACAATGATGAGAGCACGCCATATACCTACAACTTCTCTCTTGCAAAAGACGCCATTGAAAAGAAGTACGGTGAAAAAGTAGATATCATCACAAGCAGCAATGCTCTTGACGATGAAATTGAAGAACCATTAAGAGAACTTGCGGATGCCGGATGCGATATCATCTTCTTTAACGGCTATTCAGAGCTTGTGGTAAAGCTTGCGCCTGAATACCCTGATATCCAGTTTTGCCAGACCTCATATATGGATATGAACGGAGTAACAACTCCAAAAAACTATCACACATTTAAAGGCGAAGCTTACCAGGGAAGATACGTAAGCGGCATTATTTCAGGATTAAAGATAAAGGAAATGATAGAAGAAGGCGTTATCACCAAAGATAAAGCAAGACTTGGCTTTGTTGCTGCATTTCCAACATCTGAAGTTATCTCAGGTTACACCGCATTTTTACTTGGTGCACGCTCCGTGGTTCCGGAGTGCACGATGCAGGTTTGCTACACTCACACCTGGAGCAGTTACGCCCTTGAAAAAAGCGCGGCAGATAAACTCATCAAAAACGGATGCGTTATAATCTCTCAGCACACCGACACCATCGGCCCTGCCATAGCCTGCGAAGAGCTAAGCGAAAAAAGGCCCGTGTATTTTGTTGGTTACAACCAGAGCATGTCGGAAGTTGCCCCCGCAACATCTCTTGTAACATCAAGGATCTGCTGGGAACCATATGTACTTTCCGCTGTTGATGCTGTTATGATGAATAAGAATATAGAGTCAAACGTATCAGGAAGGATCCACGGAAGAGACGTTTCTGCAGGATTTGAATACGGATGGGTGGAAATGGATGACCTTAACCTTCAAGTTGCGGCAGAAGGCTCATATGAGCTTATGAAAGAAGCCATAGCTGAATTTACCAAAGGCAAAAACGACTTCGTATTTAAAGGTGATCTGAAAGGGGTAAATCCAAACGACCCTACGGACACCATCGATCTAAAAGAAGGTTACACAGAAAACGAAAACTCTTCCTATCCGCTGTTTTATTACATACTAGACGACATTATAACCATAATAGAATAAAAAAAATAAGAATAAGAGCTATGAAAATAGCTCTTATTCTATGTGTATATCTGTTATTTAATCACTTATCTCTTCTCTCTCACTCATCTTATATTCAAGGTCTTCGTCTATAAGGTGGAGCATAATACGGGCATACTCAGGATCAAACTGGGTTCCGATACCTTTAACTATCTCTTCTCTTACCTTTTGCTGAGGTATAGGAGCCCTGTAACTTCTCTTTGAAGACATGGCATCATATGCATCTGCTACTGCAATTATCCTTGCCATATCAGGTATTTTTTCGCCCTTAAGGCCATCAGGATAGCCTTTGCCGTCATACCTTTCGTGATGTCCCCTCGCTCCTATGCTAAGGTAAGGATACTCTGTGATATTTCCAAGTATCTGTGCTCCGAGAACCGGATGCTGCTTGATCTTTTCATACTCTTCCGGAGTCAGTTTTCCTTCTTTTGTGATTATATCTTCCGGAATACCTATCTTTCCTATATCATGCAAAAGCCCTGCATAATAAATCTCTTCGCACTCCTCGGGTGTCTTGCCGCTTGCCTGTGCTATCCTTCTTGAATATTCAGCCACTCTTGAAGAATGACCATGAGTATACTCGTCTTTGGCATCTATGGAGTTTGCAAATGCAGCTATGACTTCTTTTGTAAGTCCTTTTAGCTTAAGCCCCGCATTTTCAACTTCTTCAACATAAGCATCAAGCTTGTCATTAAGCTTCTGCCGGTAAAGGGTTGAAAGGTAAATGTAATATTCCAAAATACAAAGGGCTGTTATGGAGTCTGTATAACTTGGCACAACTCCGTTATACTCAAACACCGCACAAATTATGGCCTGAAAACACATGGCAATAAGCACAATACTCTTATGTTTGTTTTTTTCGTTGAAAGACCTTATCGATATGATAACAAGCCATATAAGATAAAAAAGCTGTACTATAAAGATAGTCGGGCGAAGAGGCCCTGAGTACCAGTGGTTGTCACTTCCGATATGAAAAGCTATCTCGCTGCCAAAAAGAGCCGTGGAAAAGATAAGTCCGTTTATTATGGCGGGAATAGTATAAAGAAGCTTATATTTTTTATTGTGTAAAATAATAAGGATCTCAAACATAGTCATACAAGGCCTTAAGGTGTAGCTTAAAGTACTTGTAAGTGTATGAAGAAAGATAAGCCTGTTGGCATCGCCGGCAGAAAGGCCTTCAATACTGATGTCGGTGTTTACCATAGCTATAACCGTAAGAAGGAGCATCATGATTATAACTGTGGTAAACAGCCTGGTGGCAGGGATCTTCACATCCCTGTTAACATACATCATAGCGATAAGCCCCAGAATTATCATAAGAGGCATGAAATTTATAATAAAATAAGACAATATCATTGTATATATCCCTTTTTGTGATTATCACGTGTCAAATTCATCAACTCAAGCTATATACTACCACAAATCGCGAATATTTTCAATAAAAATGCGTAATAAGAATATGCTTTATTTTCAGTACATTAACAGTAAATAATCATAGTTACAGTGTTGTATCTATAATTGTCATTTGCTCGTCTACCCAGGATTTTTGAGGTACATCATGTATCTTGTCATCACCTTTATAATCTCCTATAAGAAACGGAGAATTGGGATTGTGGAGACTGCTTTGTGCAAGCACTGTTTTTGTTTCAGCATTTGCGTAGCAGTATCTGCAAAGATGCCTGCAGGTATTATATGCTCCAATATCGCAAGAAAGATAGCAGGCACACTCTGCTCTGGCGCCTTTTACCTTAGGAATATCAAGTTTTTTGCCGATGGCCCTTTCGTAGTCGCTTATCTTCATACAACCGCTGCAGTCGGCACCATACTTTGCAAGCTCATCTCCTTCAGCGCAGGTCTTAAGCTGCATTCCACAAGATGTCGCCATTTCGATCATGTTTTTTCCAAGGAAAATGCGCTGATCTTTTGTTACTTCTTTTGCTTCCGGAAAGTTTCTTTTTACCTTTGGATATAGATCAAGAAAGCTGATTACAACAGTATTTGTATAGTCTTTAAGGGCAGATGATATCTGCCTGAATGCACTCAGATGATATTCTTCCGTGTACCTGTCTGAAATAAAGACCGGGTCGTACCGCCAGACCACACGGTAAGGTCCAAGCATTTCAGACAATTTTTTAAAATCATCTAAGAGCTTGTGTTTATCAGGTACATTGGGCTCTATATCTCTTCCGTATGGCGTAATAGTGACAAACCAGTACTGACCATAGTCTTTAAGCAGATCCATGTATTTAAACATAGGCGCGGGATTCTTGGTGCAAAAGACCAAAACATCCACTACCGACGGATCAAGACGATACCTGCTCACCTGATTTGGATTATAAGGATTTCTTACACATACAAACCCTGCCTTTAATCTGTTTGCAAACCACTCAGAATAAAAGGCAGGAATATCTGTACGCTGTCCTGTATTTATTATCATTCTTTGATTTCACTTAACCTCTTCTGTTTTATATAAAGATTTTATAAGTCAAAAATCCATCATTATGGCTTTTCCTATTTATCTTGCCATTATTTTTTCTATTTCACCAATGTACATATAATGGTAGTCACCATCTTTGTACATAGCTGGTTCTATTTCAGGATCAAGAAACTGGTCAGGCGAAAGTTCCGTCTTTGAAAGTTTCTTGCAGATAAGTACAAGATTGCTCTCGTCCAAATAGGGTGTTTCCCCTTCATAATCAACATTCATTCTGGCATTTGCGATCTTGTCTTCATCTCTTCCGGAAACTTTTCCAAAATACGTCATGATAGACTTTTTATTATCGCCAAGGAAGTTTACAGAAAAAGTGTCGTACTTATCCATCAGTTCTCTGGTATACCTGCTCTCACGTACAAATACAAAAACCACATTCTTACCCCAGATTACTCCCATGCCGCCCCAGCCGGCAGTCATGGCATTAGCCTTTTCCTTGTCGCCTGCAGCAAGAAGAAAAAGTTCTTTACTCACCTTTGTAAATGGATTAAATTCCCACATACTTAAATCAAATGGTTGAAAAAAATGCATAACCCAATACCTCCTTTATTTTAGTCCATTTCTTTTATAGAAATAATGCCTGCAGAGTTTCCGTTAATTGCTCTTTTCCATGCCACAATCAGGGTACTTAGGGATTCTTACAAAAAAATGCCCTTCATCCTCACCGACAATTCTTCCGCCGTTCTTTAGCATGACCTTCTGCGAGGCGATATTATCTCTATTTACGCGGAGATATATCTCGTCCTCCGGTATTATTTTCCTTGCCTCCAGAAGAGTAAGTTTAAGGCCTGCTGTGGCATATCCTTTTCCACGCTCTTCTCTCTTGATACTGTAACCTATATGCCCTGCGCCGCTCTTAAGTGCTTCTGTGAGATGATGCCTGATACGGAATTCTCCAACCAGATGTCCCTCATCCCAAAGATAGTAGTATGTCTCCGGCACAAACCAGTCAGGCATATTAACCGGGTGCTCATACGAGATCAAAGTCGGCAAAACTTTATTAATGTAATCATCGTACGAAACACCGTTATACGGATTTGTTAAACCGTTTTCGTCTGTTGGAAGTGCTGTAGTGTACTCCCACTGAGCTTTAGCATCTATTTTATTTATTTTACGCAGTTCCATTTTTCTCAGTCCTTTTGTCAAAAAATCTGGCATCTTATCAACATAAGCAGTTTTTGTAAACTGTCTTACACTCATTATACTCATTTTCAGTGTTAATTTTTTCATCCATTTCTTTCACCGTACTGAAGTATTTGAAACTATTATCAGCTTCCTGTCTGTCAAAGACGAAATCGCCATGTTCTGCCACCCATTTTGAAACATCATAGAATAGCCGGCACATAGATTCCACGGCACTCCACATGTCTTTTACATCGGTGCCGCAATAAGTGTCCAGATACTTCTGCCACTCTTCCGCGGAGAGCCATTTATACATATACTTCCCCGATTTTCCGATGCTGACGGAATAACCTGTCAGCTCTCCTATTTTCCAGGAAAGCATCATTTCAAGTTGTTTTCTGACCACAAAGTTCAGCATATCCTGAGCGTATGTTACTTCATTTCTCCAAAGGCCCTTCGCGATATTGTTAAGGCACCACCAGAATTCGTTGCAGACAGCCGCATACTGTTCTTTTGACGGTCGATGGACTAAATACGTTTCTTCCGATGCCTCGGGAATCTCAGGAAGAATACCGTCTTTATCCAGCAGGATCTTGCATAAGCTGTCTTCCTTAACATTTTCCTTTGCATGCGGAATCGATTTCACAGTAAGATCCAGTCTGTTTCCATCCGCAAATATCATCAGCCAGCCATAGGAGTTTTCTTTATCACTCGGATAATCCGGATGTTCGTCCGGATACTGCATAAACAAGATATCCCCGAACCGCCGGATCCACTCCTTATCCCGGATAAATGATCCGGTTTCTTCCACAACATAAACAATGTCATAATCCTGAAAAATATCTTTTGGTGCATTGGGATTTGTTCTTGATCCGTTCATATAAACAGCTCGGATTCTGGCATCTTCCTTTGCTGTACGCAGGATTAGTTCCATCATTTCTTTCTCAGTACGCATTTATCATTTACCTCACATTTTCGATTTTCTAAATCATTTTCCTCTCTGAAACTGCTTACCAAAGTTATTAAAATAGTAGCTATACTCCTTGTGGCCTACAATAATAAAAGCCCAGTGTGCGTTCTTCTTTTCCTTTCTCAAAAAAGCAAGATATTCTTCTCCACAGAAGCTTCTGAATTTGTGATCCTCGAACATAATGATCAAAGGTTTATCTGTGTACGCATCAGATTCTTCTTTTGCCTCCACACCTGTACCATCCTCTATAAGGCGAAGAGGGATCTTTACAAGTTCAGAAAGGAAAAACTCCGACCCATCAGGTGTATCCATACCTTCATTGTCCAGATATATCCTTACCCATTCTTCACCTATACCGGCATCCGAATACTGCTTTGCGGAGTATATGGTGGGGGAATACTCCGGGAGTATTATCTTCTTACCGTACACTATTTTCTTGATCGATTCCGGAGAGAGAAAAAACTCCTCCGCCAGTTCCATAATACCGGCGCCTGCGCCATACCTGCTGCAGATGAGAGCATTTCTCTTATTCAGTTTTTCACGATATCCGGATGCTTCTCCCCAGCCCTTTGATCTTTCGCGCTTAGGTATATAGATGGCTTTTCCTTCTGCATACTTTTGCACTTCTCTCAAAAGGCTTGCGGGGAGAATATCCTTTGCATTTTCATATTTCATCTGTTCAGACCAGCCTTTTCATGCGTTCTTCCAGTTCATTTAAAGATGCGGTAATGGATTCGCAGGACTCAAGATCGTCTATGGATGCATGCCACATGAGTGTGTGAAGTCCCTTAAAATACGCCATGCACAGAAAACGTTCCTTATAGTTTTTTATATCTATATTATTTCTTTTTGCATACTCATACAGTTTTTCCGGAACCAGTAGATAGGGCTTATTCAAGTCGAGGATTGCAAAATCCATAAGGAAGTCCATGATGCCGGCAC
>JAEEOQ010000103.1 GCA_016284355.1 Lachnospiraceae bacterium | reverse complement strand
AGAAAGCCTTAAGGAAATGTATGACGAGATAGCAAAAAGGTATCTTTCTCTTGAATCCAGTCAGCTATATATGCTGGTCATCTGCAGCGGAGCCATACACCGTGCCGTTAGATACCACATTGACACGGATGTGGACTTTTCTGATATGGAAAAAGAGGTGTACGAGAAGATCCAGGGAGCAAAGACCATCTTTTCACTTTTACAGATCGGAAAGGAGACCATAGAAAAGATAAGGACTCTTTGTATCGGCAAGAAGAGCTTTAGAAATGAGCTTGTAAGCAAGGTGGACGATTGCATTAAGGAGCACTACAAAGAAGAGATAAACCTTCAGTTCATAAGCGAAAAGCTGTTTCTTTCGGGAAGCTATGTAAGCCGTGCCTACAAAAAACTGACAGGTCTTAATGTTACTGAAAAGATTATGCTTTTCAGGATAGCAAAAGCAAAAGAGCTTCTTTCGCAGACATCTCTTAAGGTATACGAAATAGCGGCACAGGTGGGCTTTAAAGACGCACCGTATTTTACCAATGTGTTTATTAAATATACCGGCATGTCGCCTTCCGACTACCGAAACAGCAGGTAAAAAATACACAAAGAAAGTAAAAATATTTTAAGTAAAAAAAGATCCTATATTAAAAAAGATCAAACAGGTAAAAATCATTAAAGATATGGGAGAGTATCTGTATTAATCATCCTCTTAAAAGATAGTATATTATGGGTGTCACAAAAAAACGCAGACAAAAGTCTGCAGGAAAAACAGGAGGATTGTATGAAAAAAAGTTTATCTAAGGTAATAGCACTTGTACTTGCTCTTACCATGTGTGCTTCCCTTGTTGCATGCGGAAAGCAGGCAGATTCGGGCAAAGGCGAAGCAGTAGTTACCGACACAAAGACACCGGCAGGAGATGCTAAGGGCGGCGAGCCTACCGAGATCACCTACGCAACATTTATGGTTGGTTCTCATGCTTCAGCTACTGCAGAGGCAGAAGTTATCGACGCATTTAACAAAAAGTATGAAGGCGTTTATAAGGTAGTTGTAGAAGAACTTCCAAGTGATGACGCTTTTGTTGACAAGATGAAGATCCTTGCTTCAAGCAAGACACTTCCTGATGTTCTTATCGGAAAGAACGGTATCAGAGAGCTTGCTATTGAAAATGGTCAGGCAGTAGATATCAAGCCTTATCTTGATGCAGATCCTGAGTGGAAGAAATTTGTTGGTGATGATGCCATCAGATATAACTCTACTGAAGATGGAAAACTTTATTCTATCGCAAACCAGAGACAGCTTATCGGATATTTCTACAATAAGGAAATGTTTGAGGCAGCAGGCGTTACACCTGCAAAAACCTGGGATGAGTGGATGGAGAACAACGAAAAGCTTAAAAATGCTGGCTTTACACCACTTGCCCTTATGACAGGTGAAAATGCATGGACCACAAACCTTTGGCTTGCAGCTATGATCGGTACAGACGGCCAGGCAGGCAATGATTTCATGAACAGCAGATATCCTGTAAACTACAGTACAGATTCTGTTATTAAGGGCCTTACAATGCTTCAGAAATGTCTTAAGGACTATACAACACCTGATGCTGTTGGCGCTATCTATGCAAATGCAGCAAACAACTTTGAGCAGGGAAATACAGCCATGATCGCTAACGGTCCTTGGATGTGCCCTGACTTTACAGATGAGACTAAGTCAGCTCCTGGCTTTGGCGACAAGGTTGGCGTAGCACTTTACCCTGAAAACGGTCTTATCTCTCAGTTTGAAGTTGGTTATATCCTTTGTACAGAGGGCAAGAGCGAGGCTGAAACAGCAGGCGCCGTAGAATTCCTTAAGTTTAAGACAGGTGAGTATGCACAGAGCGTATTCCTTGAGAAGGCAGGCGTTCTTCCTCTTACAGAAAACATCGAGCTTTCAGGTGATTACAGAGCAGCAAACCCACTTCTTGCAGAGCTTATCGAGCTTTCAGGAGATGCGGCATATACATTTGAAAATATCGACAACACAGCTTATTCAGCAGTAGTTGACGAAACAGCAGTCAGATATCCTGAGCTTGCTTACGACGAGTGCACACCTGCAGAATTTGCAGATTATATCTCAAGAGCAGCTGAGCTTTCAAAATAATCTTTTTAGAATAATTGCTTTAGGGCATGGGTGCGAGCGTAAATCATTATGCCCGCACCCTTTTTACGCTAAAAACGGAGGGAATATGATAAATCGAAAAAAATGGGCAGTGCTGTTTTTGCTGCCGGGGATCCTTCTTTTTGCTTTTGTTTTTCTTGGTTCGCTTGTGGTACTTTTTACCACTTCGTTTACGGACTGGGCTATAGGCAGAAAAATCACCTTTGTAGGTTTAAAAAATTATATAGATCTTTTTACGGGAGATAAGACCTTTATAGAAAGCGTTAAAAATACAGCGATCTGGATAGGTCTTCAGTCAACCTTTCACGTATTTACAGGAACTGTTGTGGCACTGATCCTTGCGAAAAATAAGTGGTACAGCAGCCCTGTAAGAGCCATTTTCTTTATACCAAACGTTATCTCAAGTGCGGCTCTTGGTATGCTCTTTCTTTGTATAATGAACCCGCAGTACGGCCTTGTAAACACTCTTGTTACAAAGATAAGCGGAAATACATTTTCGCAGAACTGGTTTATGGACCCGAAGACTGCGTTTCTTTCTGTTACCATGACCTGGCTTCCGTATGCGGGCCTTGTTACCATACTGGTTATGGCCGAGATGAGCTCTATTTCAGAAGACATATACGAGGCTGCAAAGATAGACGGGGCAAGCCTTTTTCAGACAGATATCTACGTGGTGCTTCCTCTTATGAAAAACATAATAGGAACCAGCGTGGTTCTTGCGGCCACAAGTATGCTTCAAAAGCTTGACATCATCATGATGACGACTCAAGGGGGCCCGGGCAGCAAGACCATGAACATGCCTATGTATATCTACAAGACGGTATTTACAAACAACAACTACGGACTTGCAAATGCACAGGGCGTACTTCTTATAATCCTTGGAGTTTTAGCGCTTCGCATTATCCGCGGACTCTTTAAGATGGATAAAAAGGAGGATTAGGAGCTTATGAAAATATTAGGTAAAACAGCAACAGCGCTGCTGCTGATATTTATAGTTTTGATATCGACAGTGCCTTTTCTTTGGGTGCTTTTATCATCATTTAAGACAAACAGTGAGATACTCTCAGGCGTACTTGGCTTTCCGGGAGGCATTCACTTTATTAATTATGTTACGGCCTTTAAGCTTGCGCCCCTTGTAACATTTTATAAAAACAGTATTTTTATAGCGGTTTTCGGAACCATACTTAACCTTGCGGTATGCTCTATGGCGGCATATGTAGCGGTAAGAGTTGATTTTAAGCTTAAGAGCCTTGTTACCCTTATGTTTTCCATGGGACTTATAATCCCTGGGGCTGCACTTATCCAGCCTCTTTACACAACGCTTAACTTAACTCACCTTTACAATACAAGACTTGGCCTTATCCTTGTATATACCGCGCTTGGCATGCCTACCACATTTTACGTTATGGTAAGTTATATCAAGACTCTTTCATACTCACTTGAAGAGGCGGCTTACATAGACGGAGCCGGTTTTGTAAGGACTTTCATGCAGATAGTTATGCCTCTTACCCGTCCTGCTCTAGCTACGGCGGGTGTTATACAGTTCCTTCTTTGCTGGAACGAATTCCAGCTTGCACTTACTCTTACGGGAGCTACGGAAAAGAGAACTCTCCCTATCGCGCTGTACTATTTTAAGAGTGCATTTGCAAGCGATTACGGCGCAATGTTTGCGGCAACGGTAGTGGTTGTAGTTCCAAGCATAGTTATATTTATATTACTTCAAAAGCAGGTTATCTCAGGCCTTGCTGCAGGATCGGTAAAGGGGTAAAAAATGGAAATAAAGGGATTTGAAATAAAAGAGACAAAATATGACCTTTCTTTGGTAAAGCACTACGAAGGTGTTTTTACCCAGGGCAACGGCTATATGCATGTAAGGGGAAGCTATGAGGAGCTTATAGAAGGCTCTTCTCAAAATGACAGCACTCTTCGTCGCCCCGATAACGTAACTATCGAAAAAAAGAAGCCTACAGTGTCAAAATGGGGCACCTTTATACCGGGAGTAGTTGGAAAGCACCCATTTCTTCAGGCAGAGATGATAAATCTTCCCTATTTTTTTGCTATGCAGATAACCTGCGAGGATAAGGAAAGCGGTCATAAGGAAAGGCTTGGAGACCTTGGAAATGTAATAGAGAGCTACGAAAGAACCCTTGATATGAAAACCGGGGTTCTTAAAAGGAGCTTTACCTGGGAAGTGGGAGATAGTGCGGTAAAACTTTCTTTTTCAAGATGGATAAGTATGGCAGATAAACATCTTGCATTTTTGCGCCTTGAGGTTTCCTGCCTTAAGGGAAAGGTTAATCTTGACATAATGGGCGATGTGGATCCGAAAGTCACTACAAACGGATTTAACCATTTTGAGGAGGTAAACATTACTGGGGAAGATGGTATAAAGACCTGCAAAGTAG
>JAEEOQ010000102.1 GCA_016284355.1 Lachnospiraceae bacterium | reverse complement strand
TTGTAAGTGATTTTAAGAAAAAGAACGGATATAAGCGCTCCATAGAGCTTTCTACGGAGTATAACCTATACAGGCAGAATTACTGCGGATGTGTATACTCACGGATGCAAAGCCTTGAAAAAAGATAGGTAAGAGCGCAAAGACAGGCAGTAGCAAAGGGAAGATAGGTAAAGAAAACCGGGTAATCTTCCGCAAAAAAGCCGTTCTTTATAAAGGAATACTGCAGGATGCCAAGTATAAAAAGACCTGATACATCTGCCACCATATAGGCATAATATCTTACAAACGTAAAGCCTGCAGATCTTCTCCCTGATTCAAATACGAATCCGGGAGTTTTTGTTTTCTTTTTTTCAAAGTATATTTCAGAAGCCAGCAAAAGAAAAAGATACATTATAAGGCCATAAAAAGTAGGCGGCGTCTCTTTAAAAGTCGCCACCATAAGGACGCTTATACCAAAAAGCGCGAGCATAAAGGTATAAGACGTTACTTTTAAGGCCTGAAAGCGGGATATGCGGGTACCTTCACGCTTTATCCTCGCTTTCTTTGCCTCTTCTTCTTTTGGATCAAGATCAAAATCATCTAAAAATGTACTCATGCAAAAAGACTCTCAAGCAGCATATGGCCGATGATATAAAAGCCAAGGGCCAATATGAGCATTAATATCAAAATGATAAGGTTTTTATATTTCTTCATGTCAGATCCTTACTGAAGATTTTTATCAAGGCTTGCCTTGATGCTTTCTGCTGCATCTTTTAAGAAGCTCTCGTCGACTTCTTCGATCTTGCCCGCATCAACAAGTGCTGCAAACTTCGGATCGATAGGAAGCTTTGCAAGTACCGGAAGATTAAACTGAGCCGCGATCTCGTCTGCATGGCTTTCGCCAAATACATTTATCTTCTTGCCGCAGTCAGGGCACTCAATATAGCTGTAGTTTTCAACAAGTCCAAGTACAGGTATATCCATCTTGTCTGCCATATTTACAGCTTTCTTTACTATCATTGATACAAGTTCCTGCGGAGATGTTACGATAACGATACCATCTACAGGAAGGCTCTGGAATACCGTAAGAGGTACATCGCCTGTTCCCGGAGGCATATCTACAAACATGTAGTCCACATCGCCCCATACTACCTCGCTCCAGAACTGCTTAACAGTTCCTGCGATAACAGGGCCTCGCCATACAACAGGTGTGTCTTCAGAGTCAAGAAGGAAGTTGATCGACATAAGCTTAACACCGCCTTTTGACTCAACAGGCATGATACCCATCTCATTGCCCATGGCTCTTTCATTTGTTACTCCAAAACTCTTTGGGATAGAAGGGCCTGTGATATCTGCATCAAGCACGGCACATTTATAACCCTGCTTTGCAAAAAGAGCTGCAAGGCTTGCAGTAACAAAGGACTTGCCAACGCCGCCCTTGCCACTTACTACTCCGATAACTTTTTTTACATTACTGTATGCATTTGCAGGCTCGAGAAAATCTTCTTTTGTCATCTGTCTTGATGGGCAGTCTTCCCCGCAGCTGCTGCAGTTATGATTACAATCACTCATTTTTTACATCCTTTCAATTTTGCTTGTCAGTTTAGTTCAAACTTTACATAGTTTACATCAAATACGGTCAATAATCAAGGGCGCTTGTTTCCAAACTTACCGTACTCATACTGCTTCTCTTCAAAAACTATGTTAAGCTCTTTTTCATATCTTTTAATAAGGGGCAGTTCTTTTTTGCTGCAGATAACTATATTTCTGCCGTAGGCACCGTTCCTGCCGGTACGCCCCGCCCTGTGAAGATAGTCTGTAGGCTTTTCCGCAAGGCTTACATGAAATACGGTATCCACTCCGTCAAAATGAAGGCCCCTTGCAGCCACATCGGTAGCCAGAAGGTATTTTATCTTGCCCTTGTTAAAGCCGTCTATAGCCTTTTTCCTGTCTTCACCCTTTCTGTCGCCGTGGATATAATCCACACTGTAGTGATGGAAAGAAAGCTTTTCATAAGCAGCCTCTATAACTGCAGGGTTATTTATAAATATCATGGCCTTTTTGGTGCGGATATTTTTAATTATTCCACGCAGATTCTCTATCTTATACCTTTCATCCACAACCACATACCAGTTGTGGATATTCTTAGGTACCGAAAGCTTACCTGTTACGTCGATCTCTTCGTAGTCGCTCTTCCACTTTTCAAAATTTTCCTTTGTATTTTTAAGGCTTGATGCAGAAAAAAGAAGGAGCTGTACATCGCGCATGGCTTTTTTTATAACTTCATGGGTACCGTCAGCGCAGGTCTTGTCAAAAAGCCTGTCACCTTCGTCAAGCACTATGGTCTTTATAAGATGCGCCGCGATCTTTTTCTTTTCAATAAGCTCTAAGACCCTGCCGGCACTTCCGACTATTACTTCGGGCTTATTTTTAAGCGCCTCTATCTGGTGGTTTATGTTTGCATTTCCAACAGCAGTGGCGCATTTAAAAGGAATCCCGGTGGCAGTGCTTACCTTTCTTGCTTCTTTTGCCACCTGCATGGCAAGTTCGTGGGTAGGTACAAGGATAAGGATCTTGTTTTCTCCCGATATATCTTTATATTTTTCAAAAAGAGGCAGAAGGTAGGCAAAGGTCTTTCCCGTACCCGTCTCAGCCTTTACAAGAAGATTTTTCCCTTCAAGTATTTTTTTATAAACCGCCTCCTGTACAGGGGTAGGTTCTTTCAGTTTAAGAGAAAAAGTGCCCGAAAGCACTTTTTCATTATCTGTTAATTTGTTCCATTCCATAGATCAGAAAACCAATATCCTTCCATGTCGTACTTTTTAACTCTGTAATTAAAGTTCTTTATGTTTGTAACAAATCTTCCTACAGGCTTGCCGTCTGCATTGTACTCTGCAAAGGTTCCGTATGAGCCTGCGCTTGTTATTATGTTGCCATCATAATGCTGCACATTGCTTACAAGTGGCGAATAAGAAAGGCTGACCTGAAATACAAGCTTGTATGTATCTGCCTTATCGTCTACAAGGTACTTGTAATAGTAAGAGTTTGTGGCAGGCTTGCCGGGAAGCCCGATGTCCTCATAGCCGCTCCAGTCAAGATCCGGCCTTGTTTTACTCTCGCCGTAGTTGTTGTTAAAAAGATACAGATAATACTGACCGTCTTCCATGTCATTTGTACGCTCGTATAAAACGCTGTGCTGTCCAAACTGGGAAGTAAAGCTGCCATCCTTTGTAAGAAGAAGGTCTGCATATCTGGTTCCTTTGTAGATCTTTTCATCTGCTATGATGTAATCGATAACAGGCTTTTCAAATACGTTATTTACTCTTATGATGCTTGAAAGCTCGCGGGATGAAAGTATCATATCCGTTTCGTTTATCATGCATACAGAGTTAAGGTGAAGCCAGTCAAGTTTATCTTCCGTGCTGGCATTTGACTGGGCTCCCGTAACCTTTTTGACTGTTTTTACTGTCTTTGCGGCGGCTCCGCTTACTGCAGCACCGCTTGCGCCTACAGCCCCGTCAGATACTGTTTGTACGTTAAAATTCTTTGCTTTTTTGTAGATGTCGGGAAGCAGCTTTTTCATATCAAGAAGCTTTGTGGTCTGCCCCGTGTAAAGGTCAAGGCAAAGGATCACATCTTCCTTTGTATCTGTAGTAAGGTCGTCTGCAAGCACAAATACCCTGTCGGTACTTTCCTGAAGGAAAAAGTCGTGGTGTATCGAATAATCCTTGCCAAGGTTATAAGTCTTTTCAACCCTGCCAAATCTGTTTACAAGGGCAAATTTGCGTACTCCGCAAGGATAAAGCATTTTGCCGCCGTAAAAGCCCATATTTACGTCGGACACATTACCGTTTACAGGCACCTCAGCCCTTATAACTCCGTATTTATCGTAAAAAAGGAGATGTCTTGGCTCTGCCTCATTTCTCCTGTCGTAACCAAAAATGCAGAAAAGCCCTTCTGTAAGCTGATTATCGTTTCTGCTCATCTCGCGAAGAAGCTGTTTTTCTTTAACAGTACCAAAGTCAGGCACCTCGATCTTAAAGCCCACTTTTTTAACAAGGGCATCATTTTTGTCGTATACGTAAAGGATCAGGTAATTTGTTTCTCCCGGCACAAGGCCTATTACCTGGCCTTCCTGCTCTGAAAGAGGCATAGAGGACGCATTTGTATAAAGAGCCGCCGTAAAATCAGGTATGTCTGAATCTTTTATCTTTACGGTGTATCTCGTGTTAACACGTTCATCGTTCTTAAAATAGATATAAAGCCCTGTACTGTTTGTCCCGTAAGGGTTCATGATAAGAAGAGGCGCATCGGCTGTATATTTTGCATCCTCTTTGTTTTTGTAGCTTTTAACCACCTTATCTGCAGCCTTATGATATTTCATGGTGTAGATATTAGGGTCTTCTTTAACTTTAAGCTTTTTCATAACAGCAGATTTTATTTCCTGCGCAGATATCACCTCGGGGGTGATGTATGTCATATCGGCAGGCGGAACATAAGGCTCGTTTTCCTTAGCCTCGATCTGCTTATCCATATATATTTTTGCCGCTACTATCCCGCCCACTGCAAGGGTGGAGATAATAAAGAAAGCAACAAGGATCTTTTTCATATGAGATTATCCCTCTTAGAGTATTTTTCTATAAAAAGTATAGCATACTGAATTTAAAATCTAAAGTATAAAAATGGATTGTAGGAGGCATCTACAAGGTATGCGGTGCAAAGCAAAAATGTAAGAAGGGCAAGGATATCAAGTAAGGTTCTCTTACCCTTAAAGCTGATTTTTTCGTATATGCACCTTGCAGCCGAAGTTGAAAAGAAGGTACAAAGCGCAAGTACAACCACATTTGTAAGAAGATAATAAATCGCCCTGTCGTTTATAAGCGACGTTCCAACTCCAAACATGTTTTTAAGATAAGCCGCTATGGCAGAAGGCTCTTCAAAGGAAAAGAGCACCCAGCCTATTATCACCACAAAAAGTGTATAAACGTGTTTTAACAAATCGGGTACTTTACTAAAAACCTTGCTAAATACGTACTTTTCAAGGATTATAAAACAGCCGTAGAATAAGCCCCAGAAGATAAAATTCCAGGCTGCACCGTGCCAGAGTCCCGTTAGGAACCATACAAGAGCAAGGTTAAAAATGTGGCGCGGGATACTTACCCTGTTGCCCCCAAGGGGTATATAAACATACTCTCTAAACCAGGTTCCAAGGGATATATGCCATCTTCTCCAAAACTCGGTTATGCTCTTTGACTCGTAGGGTGTATTAAAGTTTTCATCAAAGTGGAAACCAAACATACGGCCAAGTCCTATTGCCATATCAGAATACCCCGAAAAGTCAAAGTAGATCTGGAAGGTAAAGGCTATTATGCCAAGCCAGGCTGAAAGCACTGAGATCTCGGAAGGCCCCATAGCCTTAACCGCATCAAAAAGAGCACCAACGCTGTTTGCAAGAAGCACCTTTTTTGCAAGGCCCCTTATAAATCTTCTTATGCCGCAGGCAAAGTCAGATAATGATACGCTTCTTTCATCAAGCTCTTTTGCTATGGTGTTGTATCTTACAACAGGTCCTGCGATAAGCTGAGGGAACAAAGACACATAAGCTCCAAAGCTTATAATGTTCTTTTGCATCTTTGCGTCCCCTCTGTATACGTCTATGGTGTAGGACATAGTCTGAAAAGTATAAAAGGAAATGCCTATAGGGAGTGCCAGTTCAGGTACCGGTACATTTACGTTAAATATAGAATTAACAATTCCCATAAGGAAACCTGCATACTTAAAAAATCCAAGAAGCGAAAGATTAATGACAGCAGAAAGGGCTACCATTAATTTTGCAAGCCCCTCTTTTTTCGCGGTTTTAAAGTGATCTACGCCGCGGCCAAGGGTATAGTCTACAACCGTAGAAAACAGCATCAAAAGTACATAAACAGGTTCTCCCCATGCATAAAAAACAAGACTTGAAATAAATAAAACAAGATTTTTCAAATTCTTTGGTGATATATAGTAAACTGCCAAAACTACAGGCAGAAAGTAAAAACAAAAAAGTATACTTGAAAAGATCATGATATGCTCCGTATGTTAAGTATTATTTTAGAAAACTTCAACGTTAAGGTTGGTCTTTCCTTTCCTTGAAAGGCCACCCTCATTTTTAAGGATAAACTTGCCAAAGCCGCGCACGGTAACGGTATCGCCGCTTTTAAGGACCGCGCTGACATTTTCGGTAAGGCGTCCGTTTAAGAATACTTTCCTTGCTCTAAAAGCCTCAGCCGCATCCCCGCGGGAAAGATTATATACCTTTGCCACCACTCCGTCTATACGCGGACTTGCAACCTGTATAAGTTTTTCTTTCCCTTCCCCTGCAGCAAGCACAGGAAGCTCTGTTATCTCTTTTGCAAGGCATGTTGTGTGGCGGACCTTTGTAAGGTTATCTGTAATAAAGCCTGCCATCTTGCTTAGAGCAAAAAGATAGGCCTTATTGTCTTTTATAAATATGTCGCCAAGGACCTCGCGTTTTATACCAAGATTCATAAGGGCGCCGAGGAAATCCCTATGCGTAAGGTCATCTGCAAACTTTTCTGAAATGGGGGTTATGCTGATGATACTGATAGGAAAATCCTCCTCATAGCCAAGGTTTTTAGGGTCGCCAAAGCGGATAACGTTTCGCTCCGTTCCTTGCGCTCCGCCGTATATCTTTACGCCTGCAAATTTAAGATCTCTTTCATGCTCATAGTATAGAGACTGGTCTGCAAGGCTTAAAAATTCCGTAAATGTATAGTGATTGTTTGCATAGCTTTTATCTGCAAGGTCTTTTAGATGTCTTAACATCAATTCTTCTTCGTCAGTCATTTTTATCTCCTGTTTTACGCATTTTCCGCTTTTTATAATAACATTTATTTTCCCTCTTGACAAACAAATGTGAGTATATTAAAATGACCACGAAATAAATCTTCGGGGGCAGGGTGTGATTCCCTACCGGCGGTTACAGTCCGCGAATGCTTTGCTTTGGCAAAGCACCGATTTGGTGAAATTCCAAAACCGACAGTAAAGTCTGGATGAAAGAAGAGAATGTGTCATGTGTTTATTTGCCCTGTGAAGAATTCTTCACAGGGCTTTTTCATATGTCAACAGCTTCTTTCTTGCGTATCCCTACGCAGAAAGGAAAAACATGAGTAACACAAAATTTTCTCCAAAATACGTTGCGATCATCGCAATGTTCACTGCACTTGCCTTTGTCTCGGTTGTCGTTTCAAAGGTTATACCTAATGTAGCAGGATTTTTAAGTTATGAGCCAAAGGATTCAATCATTACGATAGCCGGCTTTATCTTCGGGCCTCTGTCAAGCGTCATTGTTGCTGTTTTGGTTTCTTTTGTTGAAATGATCACCATCAGCACCACAGGACCAATCGGCTTCTTAATGAATGTGATCGGAACCTGCGCCTTTGTTCTTCCCGCAACCGTATTCTACAAAAAAGACAGATCAAGAAGGGGTGCACTTATTGGTCTTTGCATGGGTATTGTCTGCATGACAGTCTGCATGCTGCTTTGGAATTACATCATTACTCCCCTTTATATGAAAGTTGACCGTTCGGTTGTTGTTGGCATGCTCCTCCCTGTTTTCCTGCCGTTCAATCTTATAAAAGGCGGTATAAATACGGGTATTACGCTTTTACTCTATAAACCTGTTGTAACAGCTCTGAGAAAAGCAAGACTTGTTGAACCTTCAAAACCGGGCAACGGTAAGACAGGCTTCAATCTTGGATTCTTTCTCGTATCACTTGCAGTTCTTGTTACTTTTGTACTTGCATTTTTAGTGTTGATCGGAGTGATTTGATTGCATCGTTAGCGAGCGCAAATCAAAAGAGATCGCAGCCAACTAGTACTTTACTACTAATAATCTTCATAAATATTTGCCTCAAAAAAGCCCGAAGCTTGAATGCTCCGGGCTTTTTGAGTTAAACATTATGTAAAAAATTATTCGCCGATGATCTTGTCTGCTACGTAAACGCCGCTTGCTGAAGCGTGGGAAAGGGAATGGGTTACACCGCTTCCGTCTCCTATTACGTAAAGACCTTTGTACTTTGTCTCAAGGTTTGAATCAAGCTCGACTTCCATGTTGTAGAACTTAACTTCTACGCCGTAAAGAAGTGTGTCGTCATTTGCCATACCGGGTGCTATCTTATCGAGTGCGTAGATCATCTCTACGATACCGTCAAGAATACGCTTTGGAAGTACAAGGGAAAGGTCTCCCGGTGTAGCTGCAAGTGTAGGACGAACGGTATTTTCATCAAGTCTCTTTTGAGTACTTCTTCTACCTCTTTCAAGATCGCCAAAACGCTGGATGATAACGCCGCCGCCAAGCATATTGCTAAGTCTTACGATACTCTCGCCGTAGCCGTTACTGTCTTTAAAAGGCTCTGAGAAATGCTTTGCCACAAGAAGCGCAAAGTTTGTATTATCTGTCTTAAGATTATCGTCTTCAAAGCTGTGGCCGTTTACGGTGATGATACCGTTAGTGTTCTCATTTACCACAAGCCCGTGAGGGTTCATACAGAAGGTACGTACAAGGTCTTCATACTTTTCTGTTCTGTACACGATCTTGCTCTCATAAAGCTCGTCTGTAATGTGGGAGAAGATAGGCGCAGGGATCTCAACTCTGACACCGATATCAACTCTGTTTGACTTGGTAGGGATATCCATCTCCTCGCATACAGATTCCATCCATTTGCTGCCGCTGCGGCCTACAGAAACTATACACTTATCGCAGGAATATGTTCCCTTGTCGGTAACGACCTCATAGCCGTCATCTTTCTTTTTAAGGCTTATGACAGGCTCTGTAAAGTGAAATTCCACTTTATCTTTAAGCTCATTATAAAGGTTTTCAAGAACCACGTAGTTTTTGTCGGTACCAAGGTGACGCACGGAAGCATCAAGAAGTGTAAGCTTGTTTTGCATACAAAGCTTCTTAAAACCTGAACCTGCGGTACTGTACATAGAAGTACCCTCTCCGCCGTGAGTCATATTGATCTCGTCAACATAATTCATAAGCTCGATAGCCTTCTCTCTTCCGATGTACTCGTGAAGAGTTCCGCCAAAATCGTTTGTAATGTTGTATTTACCATCTGAGAAAGCGCCTGCACCGCCAAAACCGTTCATTATAGAACAGCTCTTGCACTTGATACAGGATTTTACTTTCTTGCCGTCTATAGGGCAATGACGCTTTTCAAGCGTAGTACCTGCCTCAAATACTGCTACCTTCAGATCTGATTTCTTTGCAAGCTCATATGCGGAAAAAATACCGCCGGGACCTGCTCCGATAATAATAACGTCATATTTCATCAAAAAAACTCCTTTTGGTGAGTCCGGACAAACATCCGATGCTCAATAATAGCCAAATAATTGCGGGCTTCTCACTCGCCATTTGATTTTACCATAAAGCGTGCTTTTCGTCAAAAAAGGAAAAGTTTGTCTTGGCATAAGCTTAGCTTATGGAGTTCGCTGTATACATAAACTTTTGTTTAAACGTTCTCTCTTGTAAGGTTGTTAAGCCAGTAATACTTTTTATATCTTGGAATAAGGAACGGGAACTTAACGATCTCATCCGCACACATTACCATATATACCACCATAACAGGCCAGTGGAAGAAAAAGCATCCGATGGCAGATATCGGCAGGGCAAAGCACCAGGTTGCCACAAATACGCTCTCTGCATCGTATCTTGCATCTCCGCCTGAAGGAAGCACTCCGCAGGTAAATATGGTGTTAAAGGAATATGCAAACATATATAAAAGGTTGTAAAGTATCATGTAGATAAGATATTGCTTTGCTCCCGGCTCAAGTACGTAAAAGAAGTAAACAAGTGGACCTACTATGGCAAGAAGTCCCATATTGGCTACGCCGCACCATATTGATACTGTCCAGAACTTTCGTCCGTACTCTTTAGCTTTTTCAAGCTCATTTGCGCCAAGGAGTTTACCAAGCATAACCCCTGAGCCGCTTGCAAATCCGTGGGAAAGACACTGGATAAGACCAAGTGCCACGTTAAGTACGGCATATGCAGCTGTAGCATCTATACCAAGATGTCCGATTATGGCTGCATGGGCTGACATTGAAAGGCCCCATAAAAGGCCGCTTGCAAGCATAGGTGTTGCTATTTTTATCATATCCTTTTCAAGGACAGGGATAATGGTAACAAGGCTCTTTCTTGTAGGACGCACCCTGTCTTTTCCGTAGGAACTTACGATAACCCAGATCATGGCCATTATTTCCACAACTATGGTTGAATAAGCAGATCCGTCTGCTCCAAGAGCAGGTACGCCGGCTTTTCCGTAAATGAGGAAAAAGTCAACCACCATATCAACAACTACAGTAACAGCAGAGATCGCTACAACGGTCTTTAATCTGCCGTCCACTCTCATAAGCATCATATAGCACTGGGCGATACCTGAAAACAGATAGGAAAACCCGACTATACGAAGATAGCTTGCTCCGATCCTTATAAGCTCCGGCTCATTTGTAAATACCATCATAAGCTTATCAGGAATAAAAAATGTCAACGCAAAGAAAATTAAGGAAAGCCCCGTTACATACCTTAAAGCCATAGAAAGAAGCTTCTTTACGGTTTCCTTATCACCTTTTCCAAAATACTGCGCTACAAGGGTTCCCGCTCCTCCAAGCACTGCTCCCGTAAAGAGAGACAGAATAAAGGTTATCTCATTTGCAAGAGATACGGCAGAGATTGACTCCTGGGTAAGTCTTCCAAGCATTAGCGCATCAGATGCCCCCACAAGGGCATTTAAAAGGCCTTGCAGGGCAAATGGGATAGCGAGGGCAAATAATTCCTTGTTAAAACTTTTGTCTTTCATTTTACCTTCTCCTCTGTTTTATAAACAATTTCATTTATATAGCATAACATATATGGATGCCGGGCGGAAGACTTCAGGTAAAGAAATGAGACAGAAATACCATAAATCTGGTCTAACTGTCTCATTTATAGCTATAATTCTATTGTTTTGCCCGTAAGTCTTGATTCTTCTGCCGCAAAGGCCATAATATGGCTTTCTATGGATCTGTCTATTGAAGAAAGCCCCATGGCATCATCACCTCTTAGCATAGCGATAAAATCCATGGTAAGCCCGTAGTCTCCGCCCCCATGAAATCCTTCGGCGCTCTCTACGCAAATCTTCTTTTCCTCTCCCTCATATTTGGAGTTTGAAGAATATTTTCTTATAACAAGCTCGTTTGTAAGATCATCCCCCTCTATCTCGCCGTCTTCACACATAACCCTGATGGTCCTGTGCATCTTGTCTGTAAGTCCGCTTAAATGAAAGGAAACCGTAACGCCGTTTTCAAATTCGATATTTGTTACCTGGTGATCGCAGACGTTATTATCGCACCTGTATACGCACTTTCCGTAAGGGCCGGTCTCAAGTGCCTTAAGAAGTCCCGCTTCCGTGTTGTCGGCACTTACCACCTCAGCAGGCCAGCCCCCTGCCACAGGAAGATATGCTTTTCTTGCATCAAATCTGCAAGAATCTGCCACGCTGCAGGAAAGGCATCTGTCGCTGCTGCCTTTTGGTGCATTTTCCTCCTTAAAGTACGTAAGAGATCCGAAAGAAGAGATCTTTTTAGCTCTGCTGCCCGTAAGCCAGACAAGTATATCCATATCGTGGCAGGATTTTTGAAGTATTATAGGGCTTGAAATATCGGAATTTCGCCAGTTTCCTCTTACAAAGGAATGGGCCATGTGGAAATTCCCCACATTTTCGGCGTGTTCTATGGTTACAACCTTTCCTATCTGCCCCGAGTCGATTATTTTCTTTATGGTGGCAAAGAAATTGGTATAACGGAGCACATGGCAAACCATCACTTTTCTGCCCTTTTCATTAGCCTTGTCTCTTATGTCTATGCACTCCTTAAGACTTGGAGAAATAGGCTTTTCAAGAAGTATGTCATAGCCAAGATCAAGGCATTCCATAGCCTGCCTGTAATGGTCTCTGTCCATAGAGGCTATGATAACCCCGTCCGCTATCTTTCCTTTCTTGATAAAATCCTCCAGGTTACTGAACAAAAACTCCTTTGGTATATTGAAATTTTTTCCTGCCAACTCAAGTTTTTCCTCGTTTATATCAACTGCCGCGACAATCTGTGCGCCGGCTTTTTCAAGGGCGTATTTTGCATAAATATTTCCTCTTTGCCCTGCTCCTATAAGTGCCAGTCTCATAATCCTGCTCCTTTGATCTTAGTATTTTTCTTTCCATATTCCGCTCATCACCGTATTAAATTCAAGTACGTCTCTTTCCCGTATATAAGGCTCTTTTTCTTCTATGAAAGGAACTTCTTCTTTAAGTACGATCATGGATGTGGTGGTAAAATCATTTCCTGACATTATCACCTTTGCAGCCTTTTTTTGAAGGCTTGTTTCCTTTGGTGCATTCGCTGCGTCGGCATTTTCGCTTCCCCAGACCTCACGCCTTAGCATAGCTCCGTTTCCGCCGATGCTGTATCTGTAAAATCTTCTTTGCACAGATACAATATTGGAGCTTTCAGGAAGAAGCAGTGAAAGTCTTGGGTCATAAAGCCAGCTTTCACTCCAAAAGCCTTTTATATCATACTCAGGAAAATAATTCTCATAAAAGCTTAAAGCAAGCTCCATTGAGCTTTTTAGCTTTGCAGGGGTGTAGCCTGCGCCGCCCGGTATATGAAGAGCAAGCAGTAGATCCCCAGGGGTTAGCGCTGCTCTTACCTCATTTTCAAGAAGGCTTACTTTATTTTCAGATATGATACCGCAGGTATTCATGTAATTACCTGTGATCACCCCGTCTTCCACCTTCTTATCAGTAACAAATGAAGGCTCTTTTAGAAGGGACTCTTCAGATATCACCTGACCGTCTTTTGATACCTTATAACCACCGTTGTAAACACCCGTTACTTCCCCGTTTTCCTTATTCCTGTAAAGCATAAAGGGGTCTTCAAACTTGTAGGGAATAAAATAAAACCTGTCAAGCCTGAAGATATGCCCTGAGTAAAAGTTTCTTTCCCACGGAAAATCAAGGACATTGCAGCTTCCTGTTTTCTTATAGCTTTCGATCTGAGGCTTTATCATAAGATCAGGGATATTTTCATAATACTCCTCCGGAACACCTCTTTTTTTAAGCTTTTCCTCCCTTGTGCCTATGCACGATAAAAGTAATATGAATTTAAGGCAGTCAGGGTAAGGAAAATCAAACACGAATTCAAAACATATATAAAACCAGCCGTCTTCCCCGTATCTTTCTTTGCAAAGATCCCATACAAGAAACTTAAACAGGCAGGATAGCGCCTCGTTTTCTTCTATACGGGAAAGCGCTGCAAAAAGTCTTTCTTTGTTTTTTCCGGCAAGGTCGTATCTTTTGCAGATGTCTTCTAAAAGCTCTTTGCCAAGAAGGTTTCCGCCCTTTTCCCCTTCTTTTTCATATATTTCCTTTGATCTTTCTATCTCATCAAAGCCTTTTTTAGCGCTAATATAGTCTTTTAAACTGATATCTTTAAGCCTCATTGTCTGCCTCCCGAATATGCCCGTACTATATCTGCCATCTTGTCCCATTTTCTTTCCATGTCTTTTACAAGGGCAAGCTGGCATCTGCATCTGTCAAGATTATGACCTTCCCTATGCACTCTGAAGTAGGTATCTCCCTGAAGATAGTCTGTAAGAAAACGCATACCGCACTCAAGCGTCATGGTCTTTGCTCCCAGCGGAAGTAGTTCTGTCTCAGCATCAGTTAACGCGCCGCCGCACCCTTTTAAGAAACCTTTTACGTAGGTTTCAAAAAGCTCAAGATCAAGGGAGACTTTGCCAAGGTCTGTCTCATCTTCTACTGCACTGTTTGCACCAAACCTTATGGAATCTCCAAAATCGAAAATGCTAAGCCCCGGCATAACGGTATCAAGATCGATAACACATATCCCGCGACCGCTTTCCTTATCTATCATAATGTTGTTTAATTTCGTATCATTGTGGGTAACCCGCAGCGGTATCTTATTTTCTTTCAGATACTTCATGCAAAGACCCATATCTTCCCTGCGGTTCTTTAGAAACTCTATTTCAGGCATTACTCCTGCTGCCCTTTTCAAAGGATCTTCACTTACCGCCTGCATAAAAACTTCAAACCGCTTTGGAGTATTGTGAAAATCCTTTATGGTCTCAGTAAGGAGTTTTGCATCAAAGCTTGCGAGTCTTCTTTGAAAATTACCAAAAGCCACGGCGCTTTCATAAAAAACCTTGCTGCAGTCAGGCTTATCAAGGCAAATGGCATCTTCTATATAATCATACATCCGCCAGTAGCTTCCGATAGAGTCCTTATAGAAGGCGCCACCTTCCTTTGTGGGTATAATGTTTAAGGTCTCTCTTTTTATGTCGCCTCCGTCGTTTAATATAGCTCTCTTAAGATGGTCTGTTACCTTTTTTATGTTTTCCATAAGGGCTGCCGGGTCTTTAAAGATCTCGTGATTTATCCTTTGAAGTATGTATTTTTTCTCTTTTCCTTCATGTTTTGTCACCACAAGGAAAGTATCGTTTATATGTCCGTTTCCAAAAGGAACGCAGCTTAGTTCTTCGCCTTCTATGGCAAAGCTGCGCAGCGCCTCATTTATCTTACTGCAATATTCTTCTCTGCCCACTTTACTCTTTCTCCTTATATCAGATATTATTAAGTCTTCCTTCAGGGTAGGCTCCTGCTTTTTTAAGGTCTTCTATGGCTTTTATTACCCTCGGTTTATCCTCTTTATATGTAACGCCAAACCACTCGTCAGGTGACTTTAATACCTTTACGCTCGCTTCCTTAGCCAAAAGCTTTCTTTGAACCTCAGAAGGCAGGAAAAACTCTGCTTTCTCAGGGTTTACTGTCACTTCCTCATTCATAAATCTTTCAAACCCTTCACTAAGGCCCTTAAAAACAGTGGGCGTAAAGCCCCAAAGATTCATGGACACGGTGATATCTGAAGGAAGCTCCACGAGGTTTCCATCGCTTTCCGTATACACAGCCCTGCCATCTTTCTTTTCTATCTTTGTACGTTCTGTTATCGTCTTTAGATATCCGTTATCTGTGACCTTGCAGACTCCTCTTGATACATATCCGTAATCCGTAAGGGTCTTCATAAGCTCATAGCCCACCATATAGTACTCATTTTCATCAGTATTTTTACAAAGAGCATCATAGATCATCTTAAAGGCACCCTGCCCGTAATAATCATCTGCATTTATAACGGCAAAGGGCTCATTTATTACATTTTCGCAGCAAAGGATAGCATGCCCTGTTCCCCAGGGTTTTGTTCTTTTTTCAGGGATCTTAGTCGCATCAGGTACATTATCGATTTCCTGATAAACATATCTGACATCTGCGATCTTTTCGATCCTTTCCCCTATCTTTTCCTTAAAATCCTTCTCGATCTCTTTTTTTATTACAAAAACTATCTTATGAAACCCTGCATTTATGGCATCATAAAGAGAAAAATCAATCAATATGTGGCCTTCTTTATCAACAGGGTCTATCTGCTTTAATCCGCCGTATCTGCTGCCCATACCGGCAGCCATGATAACAAGACTTGGTGTCATTTTCATCTGTCCCTTTCAAAAAAATAGCGGACAATCAGAGATTGCCCGCATGTTCACTTGTTTATCAGGTTCTTTCAAAGATGATAAGCGGATCCTCTCCAAGGCTTATCTCAAGTGTTTCTCCGTTACTTGAAATAATCTCATTGTTACGTTTCCACTGTCCCTTTGGAAGATAAACTTTTCTTTTCGTCTCCCCTTTAATATATATAGGGGCGACAAGATACTTTTCTCCCAGCATAAACTGGTCTATGATCTTTTCTACAGGCTCTCCCGGAAATTCATATGCCATATATCTGATGATCGGCTCTCCCTTGCTGCCTGCCTCATTTACCAGTTCTAAAATATAATCAAGATACTTTTCTCTTAGCTTTATGCACTCAAGAACTTTTTTGTAATTATCTTTGCCAAGAAGCCTGTAGGGTGCCGCAGAAAACTGCATTGCAGGCATTAAAGCCGCTATTGCGCAGTGTCTTACAAACAGCTCCTCATCAAACCGCTCTTTTAAAGCCTCGTGAAAATTCACATATTCTCCGCCGCCGATCATATCAGGACAGCTGAAAGGATGTCCCGTTATCCCCTGCAGGAGTGCGTCAGGAATAAGTCCTCCGATACCTTCGCTGTTCCAGGAATGCTGTTTGTCACAGAGCCTTTGTAAGACCGGAGCTCCGCCTGCCTTAAAGGTGACTCTGTATTCGTTATACCTGTACTGCTCGCCAAACTTTTCCCAAAGGATTGACTGCTCGTTAGGAGTAGTATTTCCGAAGGTTTTGTTATCCTCTCTATAAAAGAAACTGTCTCCCGCATCAAACTTAAATCCGTCAACCCCAAGCTCCATAAGGCTGTCAAACTGACCTTTAAGCCATTTTACGGCCTCAGGGTTTGACATATCAAGAACTGCTGAATATCCGTTCCACCAGCGAAGCATATATGGGCTTCCGGTCGCGTCCTTAATAAGGATATCTTTTGCCAGAGCCTCTCTGAATTTAAGAGTATCTGCGCTTATAAACGGGCATACCCAGAGCATTACCTTAAAACCCATGGCGTGGAGCTTTTTGATCATGCTTTCAGGGTCTTTAAACTTCCCTGTGTGAAAGCTCCAGTCTCCGTAATACTCTGCCCAGCCGTCATCTATCATAAGCACGCCTTCAGGCATCCCATTATCAAGAATCCCTTTAGCATACTTTAAGATATCATCCTGATTTTGAAAGAATGTCAGCTCTATCCACGTATTATAAATAGGCTTTTCAAACAGGAGCCCTGCAGGCGTTTCGTTATTAAAAGGGAAGAATTTCTGCATGGCAGCAAGGTAAGCCTCTTTAAGAGAGCCTAGTTCCTTACTGACTATGCAATCATCATCAACCTCGATTGCCCCGTTTGCAAAGTTTGCCAAAAATCCATCCTCTTTCCAGATATAGCGACCTTTGCTGGAAACGAAAAGTGGCATGGCCTGATTTGGCGTCGTATTTATTCTTGTGTCAACACTTATGTTGCTGTCTCCCGTAAATGGCATTTTTGTCCCGTCTTTTACAAGGCCGCCATACCAGAACTCGTTTCTCAGGCATTCAATCTTCATTAATTTCCTTTCTTTGATGCCAAGAACTCATCGTACTGTCTTTGTACCTCAGCAACATACTCGTCGATTCCTGCAGCTTTAAGTTTAGCAACCGCAGCATCATAGTTTTCATCAAAGCTTACAAAGCCGGATCTTATCGGAGCAAAGTCTGAAGCAGTAACTTCTGTGATAGCTGTCTCGATCTCTGCCACATTCTCATTGTTAAAGATAAAGCCCTGTGCTGATGAAACCTTTGCATTGTCATCCCAATGCTGATATGTTTCGATATATTCGTCAGAAACGCCCTGATCAAAAAGCTGGTAGTTATTATTAATAAACATCCACTCATAGCAGAAGTCTTC
>JAEEOQ010000101.1 GCA_016284355.1 Lachnospiraceae bacterium | reverse complement strand
AGGGTGTTGGCAATGGAAAAGAAGAAAGTAAAGATTGTTACAATAGGCGGCGGAAGTTCATATACTCCGGAGCTTATGGAAGGTTTTATTAAAAGATATGAGGAAATGCCTATAAAGGAAATCTGGCTTGTGGATATTCCTGACGGAGAGGAAAAACTTAATATAGTGGGCGCTATGGCGCAGCGTATGTGGGATGCAAGCCCGTACGATGTTAAGGTTCATCTTACATTAAACAGGCGCGAGGCCTTAAAAGATGCGGATTTTGTTACTACGCAGTTCCGTGTGGGTCTTCTTAACGCCCGCATCAAAGATGAGAGAATCCCGCTTTCATATGGCCAGCTTGGTCAGGAGACAAACGGCGCAGGCGGCATTTTCAAGGCTTTCAGAACAATACCTGTTATCCTTGATATCGTAAAAGATATGAAAGAGCTCTGCCCTGACGCATGGCTTATCAACTTCACAAACCCGAGTGGCATGGTGACAGAGGCAATTATCCGTTATGGAAAATGGGACAGAGTTATGGGGCTTTGCAACGTTCCTGTGGGAGCAATGCTTAAAGAGCCAAAGCTTATCGACACTACGCTTGATCAGCTTGTATACAAATTTGCAGGCCTTAATCATTTTCACTGGCACAAGGTTTACGACCTTAAGGGTCACAATGTAACACAGAAGATCATTGATGCCATGTTTGAAAAGAAGGACGACGAGTCGGTTCCAAAGAATATTTTCGATGTTCCGTATTTTAAGGAGCAGCTTGATACCATGGGCATGATCCCTTGCGGATATCACCGTTATTACTACAGAGAGCAGGAAATGCTTAACCACCTCATTGAGGAATACAATGGCATCGGCACAAGAGCTGAGCAGGTAAAAGAGACAGAGGCAAGGCTTTTTGAGCTTTACAAAGATCCTAACCTTAACTACAAGCCTGAAGAACTCAGCAAGAGAGGCGGTGCGCATTACAGCGATGCAGCCTGCGAGACTATCGTTTCAATCTATGCAAATAAGAATACCCACATTGTTCTTTCAACAAAGAATAACGGCGCGGTTCCGGATCTTCCTGCTGACTGCGTAGTTGAGGTTTCAGCGCATGTTGGCTCAGCGGGAGCGCTTCCGATAGCTTTTGGCGAGCTTCCACCTGCTGAAAGAGGATGGCTGCAGTGTATGAAGAATATGGAACTCTGCGTTTGCGAGGCAGCAGTAACTGGCAATTACGGTCTGGCGCTTGAGGCATTTACCATTAATCCGCAGATCACAGCCGGAGCAGATGCAAAACGTATCCTTGACGAACTTCTCATTGCGCATAAAAAATATCTGCCTCAGTTTGCAGAAAAGATCGCCGAACTTGAAAAAGAGGGCGTAACCATAAAAGACGACAAGGCAAGAGCCCTTACAGAGCAGGGATTATAATCATTTCTGATAATAATGAATGATGATAAAAAGACAGGTCAAAACGACCTGTCTTTTTTGCCACACTTAAATGAACATAATCTAAAACCTGTAAGCGACTTACGGGTTTTAAAATCGCAAATCAACGACTTGCAAAAAATAATTTTGCAAAACGCGTGATTTTTTGCTGTTTTGTGACCGAGTTGTGACCCTCGGGTAGTATAATCGAATTCGGAAGCGATCCGTAAAGCCTTAAAAGGTTTAAGGCGGGGGCAGGATTGGAAGGAGACGTAAAATGAAGACTAAAACATTTAGAAAAGTGATGGGCGCAGTTCTTGCTTTTGCTCTTGTAGTAACAGGGCTTAAGTTTGGCGAGATCAGGGCAGTAGCCGGCGACCCGGTTGAAGGGGATTTAACAAGAGTTGTTGAGGATTATTCGGTAACAACAGCAAAGAGTACTGACAAAAAAGTTAAGGTAACAAAGTCAGTAGATTTCAGCGGTGAAAACAATGTTGTTATCAATTTTGATATAGAAGCAGACGAGAGCCTTGTTGGCAATGAGCAGTCAAAGGGCGATGTTGTACTTGTAATTGATGCTTCAGGTACGCTTAATAAGGGCGACTCCTATAAATACGAGAAGGCCGGAGCAAAGCAGATCGCAAAGATGGTCATTGAAAATGGCTTTTCTGTTGGAGTTGTTTCATTTGAGTCAACAGCTGATATTATGTGCAATCCTTCAAAAGATTACGATACAGTAGCAGCTGCTATAGATAAGATTACTTGTACCGCAGACTCTCCTCATTTTACAAATATGCAGGCAGGACTTCATGTGGCTGACGTAATGCTTGGAGAGAAGAGAACCTCAGGCGGAACTATTATTTTACTTAGCGATGGAAAAGTAAACCAGTGTTACAGACCTTACGGAAAGATAGTCGATGAAGAAACTGGCAAAGCGAAAAAATATGTAGTATATAACTTAAAAGTTAGTGGAGAGAGTTATACATACGATTTAGGTAAAACTAACATGGTAGAGTTTGTTAGCGATTTTAAGTATAATGAGCTTGCTAACAGTAATGCTTCATTAAACCACCTTCCATCAACTTACATACAGTCAACTTGTATTAGAAATAGCGATGAAAAATCATTTCCATTTCAAGCAATAGAAATTAATCAACCTGAAACCTCAAAGAAGAAAAAAATATACGTATGTACAGTAGACAATCAGATGTACCGTATGGATGAAGAAAGCGTAGATGTATGGACAAATCCAGGCAACTTTAATGAAAAGATTTATTGTAAAAAATGTGATAACAGTTATGCTACATATGGTGATTCTATCGAGGTCACCAAATGGTATTGGCTAAATGGGCTTCCTAACAGGATGTATTATTCAGCCGTTGACACAGGATATATGACATACTGTGATGCAGAAAGAATTAAAGAAAAAGGCACTACAATTTATACAATCACATATCCAAACATGAATAATCCAATAAAGAAAAAGGATTATGATGGAAGAACGGCATCATATGAAAAGTACGTAATGACTAACGTTGCGACAACAAAAATAGTTGATGGCAAAGCAATTCATTACAACCAGTTCGTTGAACTTGGTGAAAACATCTCATGGGACGGTGTTGTTAAAGGAATCAAGAGTGTTCTTCCTGCAGATGATGATCAGCCTACATCAGATGATTTCTCAGTAGACCTTACCGACGAGTTTCCATCTTACCTCACACCTGCTGCATCAACAGATGGCGCATACAAGGTTGAGGGCAAGGTTGTTACAGCTAAGGTTTCAGATTTTAACGAAGACGGACATGCTACTCTTAGAATCGTAGCAACTCTTGATAAAGAGGCTATGATAGCAGCTTACAGAGCTAATACCTCTATCGGAAAGGTCAGCGCTGACGCAAGCAAGATCTGGATCGATATGAACAAGGCTGCAAGCGTTGCTTACGGCACCGAGACAATAAATGTTCCAAATCCAAAGCTTCCATTTGGTATCTGGAATGTTAACGTAGAGTATCAGGTTGAAGTTCCTGACTCCACAGGTTTTAGCACAGAATATAAGGTTGTAACAGCTCCTGCTGTACAGCTTTTTGAAACCGAAACTTATACAATTAAAAATGTAGACGGTTATGATGTTACAAATCAGGCGAAATTTAAGGAGCCATTTGTTATAACGACCTACTCAAAAGGCGTTGATGTTGTATCACCAAGTGATAATAAAGTAAAGAATTCAATCGGCAGCGAAGTTAATTTTGATGGAGAAAGCAGAAACGTAAATGTATTTGTTGGATACGAACTTAAGTCATACTCCGTTTCTTTCTACAATGAGAACGGTGAAGGAATCATTGAAAAACTGATCCCTAGCGTAGAACCGGTAATTCCTGTAGCGGATGCTCCTGTAGACCCGCAGCCTGCAGAAGGACAGCAGGAAGAGGGACAGCCTGAAGAAGGTCAGCAGGATGGAGAGCCACAGGAAAATGGAGAGCGCGTTATCCATACTCCTATAGGTGAAATCACAAGAGATCCAGAGATCACTTCAGAGCCTGCGATCGTAACACCTGATCCTCAGGTGGCTGCGGACGAGCAGCCTACAGCTCCTGTAGAAGGTGCAAACGGAGAAGATGATGAGGAAGAGGGATTCCCTGAGATCCCAAGCAGCTTTACTTCTGTATACGAAGTTTATACAGTACAGGTTAAGTATGGCGTTAGAATTTCTGATGGTAGCATGGCAGAAGCAAATGCCCTTGCTAACGTGAGAGCAGGAAAACTTAACGATGAAAGACATACAAATGTACAGTTTGCAGGATGGACACACGCAGATAAAACATCTGCAGGCGCAGCACTTATTGCTCCTATCACAGGTGATTTAAGCGTTTATGCAAGCTATACTTCAGAAGCTATTTACTATGTAACATACAAGCAGTACACAGATAAGCCTTTTAACGGAGTAAGCAATTATGGAACTCCGGTTCCTGTAGTAAGCGGCGGCAGCCATACAGTACTTACCACAGGTCCTGCACTTAGCGGTTATGAGTTCAAGGGATGGAGTCTTAGCGATGCAGAGGATGCTACAGTACTTGATGTAACTGTATTAGAGAACATCACATCAGATGTAGTTCTCTATCCTGTATACGAAAAGCTTCCAGATCCTGAACCGGTTAATCCTGACCCGGTTAATCCTGACCCGGTTGATCCTGATCCTGTAGATCCAAACCCTGTAGATCCAAATCCTACAAATCCGGATCCGACACCAAGCGATCCCGCGCCAAGCAACCCGACACCAAGTAATCCTACACCAAGCAATCCAAACCCAAGTAATCCAAATCCAAACCCATCAAACCCTGATCCTGCAAAGGAGCCTGAGATTGAAATGGGACCGGACGGAACACCACTTGGCGATGCCAATACAAAGGGACCACAGATAATCAATTACGACGGTGAGGATGAGATTTCCGAAATGGATCTTACTCCTGATGAGCAGGCACTTGGTGATGCAGTGCTTCCTAAGACAGGAACAACTCCTGTACCTGTATTCTACGTAGCAGGCGGATTACTTGTAGCGCTTGCAGGAATACTTTTCTTTGTTAAAAAGAGACATTAATTATACAAAAGGAACCCGAAGGAACTAGGCCTTCGGGTTCTTTTTCGTTAAAAACTGCTATGATCATTAATAATTAGCTTCTGATACTTCAAAGTAAGCCTGTGGGTGAGCGCATACAGGACAAGCGGCAGGAGCCTCGGTTCCTACTACGATATGTCCGCAGTTGCGGCATTCCCAAACCTTAACTTCGCTCTTTTTAAATACTTCTTGCATTTCTACGTTGTTAAGAAGTGCACGGTATCTTTCCTCGTGATGCTTTTCTATCTCAGCTACAGCGCGGAATTTATAAGCAAGAGCTTTAAAGCCTTCTTCTTCTGCGGTCTTAGCAAAGCCCTCGTACATATCTGTCCACTCGTAGTTCTCGCCTTCTGCTGCAGCTTTAAGGTTTTCTGCTGTATCACCGATACCGTCAAGCTCCTTAAACCACATCTTAGCGTGTTCTTTCTCGTTATCTGCTGTCTTAAGGAAGAGAGCTGCAATCTGCTCAAAGCCTTCCTTCTTTGCCTTTGAAGCAAAGTAGGTATATTTGTTTCTTGCCTGAGACTCTCCTGCAAAAGCTGCAAGAAGATTCTTTTCAGTCTGTGTTCCTGCGTATTTGTTTGCCATTTTTAAATCCTCCCTGTATTGTTATTTGTCGCGGCTTTATGAACCAGCCTGCTTAATCTCATATTACCATATTCTCATCAAACTCTCAAATGAAAAAAATATAAAATGAAACGTGACATATGTACCGATGCCTATAAATATGTGGGTTTTTCTGATATTATATCAAGCAAACGAATAATAGTCCAATCATATTTTGCAAATGAGCGCAAGTTGACAAATAACTACATAAATTGTATAATAATAGCTAATCTCTACACAAAAACAACTATAACGGAGGCCTCGGGTATGAGTATTTTTTCAAAGAAATCTTTTAAAATGCTGGCACTTTTAATAGTGGCAACACTCTTTGTTTCTACGGCATTTATGCCTGTTACAACTGTTAAGGCAGCCACAAAGCCTACATCTATCATTTTAAATTACACCAAAAAGCAGATGGTTGTGGGTCAGAAGGTAACTCTTAAAGTGCTGGCTGTAAAACCTGCAAAAGCAGCAAACTCCGTAACATGGAAAAGTTCAGACACTTCTGTTGCAACGGTAAGTAAAGCAGGCGTTATAAAAGCAAAGAAAAAAGGAACCGCAACCATTACCGCAGTTTCAACGGCAGATAAGAGCGTTAAGGCAAAATGTAAGGTAACGGTTCTTAAATACAAAGTTCCGACGCTTACTCTTAAAGAAACAAACGGAACTTGGAGCAGCGGCAGTGAGCTTCTAAAAAAGAAATGGAAGGAAATGTATCCGTACTGGGTTATGAACCTTGGACTTCAGGATAAGCTCAGTGATGTTGGTGTTATCTGGCTATGGGACGACAATATAAACGGCGCAGACAAGGTGGACTTTTCGGCAGAGACTAACACTGTTTATATGGGACCGCTTCCGCACCATAGAAATCAGGACCCTAATAACCACTACGAATATGAGCCTTTAGTAGATCAGATGCTTCATGAAACGGGACATCTATGGAGTTCTCAAGGACAGGAACTTGTACGTGTGGACTTTGGACAATGGGCATGGGAAGCTCTTTCGATAATTGCACAAATAGAGTACAGGATCGGAAGATACGGTGAGTTTAACATGAGCGGCGAACCGAGATTTGATCTGATCAATTTTGCGGGATGGGAACTTGTTAACGGAACTTTATATGACGGAAATAAATATTCTCGTGATTCTGTAGATTATACGGCAGCAAACGCATTTTACTATATGTCATCCGTTCTTTCAGCAAAAGGAACTTACAACTACTGGAAGAAAATTTATAAGGCCAGAATGGATAACTATAAGGCAACAGGAAATACTCAGCTTGGCTGGGAAGAGTTTGCAAAGATGCTTGACGATGCTGCTGCCGGAAAGACTATTGACGGTATGAAACCTTCAGATTGGCTTAAATCGAGGTCTGTTTCAAATATTGAAGGCACTCCGGGGGATTATATTTTCTTATATCCTGACAGACCTGCAGAAATGTGGCCGACATTTTATGTAAGCTGCTTTAACAGATACAAAGATGAGACCGGAACCATCCGCGAAAAAGCCTACACCGGAACCGAAGTTTCTTACAAGATAGAAGATGCTACCGGAAAGGTTTGGTTTAAGGGAACTACCAAGACTCAGGATAACGGGTATGTATTCTTTGATAACGGAAACCTAGATGATTCAAAGCTTAAGGATAACACAATGCTTAAGTGCACTGCTACAGCTACATTTAACGGCCAAAAACACACGGCTGTAACATATCAGATATTTACAAGGAGCACGACGGATAACGATACCAATTCAACATACATTATGCTTCTTAACGAAGACGGGAATATTGTAACTGACGTAAAAGCAGCGGATATCAAAATATCGGGAGCATTATCAAAAGATACAAAATCTTTGGGGCTTGGAACTCTTATTCTTAAGGGCGAGATCGGAACCACCTATACTATCAAGTATAATGGGAAAACATATAAGATTTCTCAGCCTGAATGCCGAAGGGTTTACCCTTTGGTTTTAAAATAAAAATACACAGGCATATGTGTAAAGGGGGACGTGACAGCGTCCCCTTTTATATTACTTTAAAAATTGGCATGTTTCTTAAATATCTTATATTTCATATTCTGCTTGACCAAATTATAATGTAGCTGTAATATTGTAGGTAACTACAGGTTAAGCGCTTAACCTAAAACCGGGAGAAGATTATGAAAAGATTTTTGAAATGCTTTATTGCGGCAATCTGCACGGTAAGCCTCCTTGCTTCCTGCGGTGAAAATAAAGGGCCGCAGATGATGAAAGATAACAACAAGCCTCCGCAGATGCTTGGCGACTTTCACGGCACCACCTACGAGATATACGTTGGCAGCTTTTATGATGCAAGTGGCGACGGAATGGGCGACCTTAAGGGAGTGCTTGAAAAACTTGATTATATAAACGATGGCAACGATAAGACTGACAGCGACCTTGGCTGCGACAGCCTCTGGCTTATGCCCGTTATGCCGTCGCCTACCTACCACAAGTACGACGTTACAGACTTTTTTAATATAGATCCGGCATACGGCACTCTGGATGATTTTAAAAATCTTTCAAAAACCATGCATGAGCGCGGTATGAAGCTGCTTTTTGACCTTCCTTTAAACCACACTTCAAGCAAACACCCCTGGTTTATAACTGCCTGCGATTACCTTAAGAACCTGCCTGAGGGGGCGCAGCCAAGCGCGGCGGAGTGCCCGGAGTTTGGCTACTACTATTTTACAGACAGCAAGGTGCACCCTGACTACTATTACAGCGTGACCGGTACCGACTGGTTTTACGAGGGAAAGTTTTGGAGCGAGATGCCGGATCTTAACCTTGAAAATGATGAACTGTTTAAAGAGATAGAAAAGATTCTTACCTTCTGGCAGGAAAACGGTGTAGACGGCTTCAGGCTGGACGCGGTAAAAGAGTTTATTAGCGATAATACAGAGAAAAATGTGGCAATCCTTAAGAGGATAAAAGACATAGTCTATGCGAACAATCCTGACGCATACATAGTCGGCGAGGCATGGACTGCGTACTCCACATTTTCAAGGTACTATAAATCAGAAGTGCCAAGCTTTTTTAACTTTGCCTTCGGCACGCGGGACGGCTATATAGCAAAAACCCTTAACGGAGCCACAAACAGCGGCGCCGCAAGCTTTGGGATAATGATCGAGAAAGTAAATGATGCCATAAAGGCAAACACAGATGACTACATAGATGCGCCGTTTTATACAAATCACGACACTCCTCGAAGCTACACCTACTACAAAGGCGATAACGTTACGGAAAAGGTAAAGATGGCGGAAGGAATGAACCTTCTTATGAGCGGAAACGCTTTTCTTTACTACGGCGAAGAGCTTGGTATGAAGAGCGGCGGCCCTGACGAAGAAAAGAGAATGCCGATGCCTTGGGGCGGCCCTTACGGGAAAGACGGCGTCTGCTATCCGCCTACAGGGGCAAAAAATGTTGAACTTCCTCTTGGCACCTATGCAGATCAAAAGGATGACCCTTATTCCGTATACAACTTTGTAAAACAGGTAATAAAGATACGAAATGCTAACCCTGAGATAGCAAGAGGCGTTACCGCCAATGTGGCTGAGCTTTCAGATAAGAATATCAGCGCATTAAAAAAGACTTATAATGACAGCACGCTATACATAATCTACAACCTTAGCAGTGAGGAGCAGGTACTTGATCTTAACGGAAAAGCGCCTGACCTTAACATAAAAGAAAAATGTGGAAGCCTTCAAACGGGCGAAGCCCCTGTAAAATACAAAGACGGGACACTTACCCTTCCGCCTTACAGCGCAGCGATATTGAAATAATAAACGAAAACATACTTTTCGGAGGTTATATATGAAAGAACAGACTTCAAAAGAATTAATGAGAGGATCGGGAGTATTGCTCCCTATTTCGGCGCTTCCTTCGCCTTACGGCATCGGTACCCTTGGCAGAGCAGCATACGAATTTGTAGATGAACTTCGTGATGCGGGTCAGTCATACTGGCAGGTACTTCCTATCGGACCTACAAGCTACGGCGACAGCCCATATCAGTCATTTTCTGCATTTGCGGGAAATCCGTATTTTATCGATCTTGATATGCTGGCAAGCGAAGGGCTCCTTGACAAAGAGGAGCTTAATACCTACGACTGGCTTGATACGCCTGAGTATGTTTCCTACGAAAAACTCTGGGATTCGCGTTTTGAGGTTTTAAACAAAGCATATAAAAACGCAGACCTTGCAAAAAATGAGGCTTATGAAAAATTCTGCAAGGAAAACAGGCACTGGATAAATGATTACGCTCTTTTTATGAGTCTTAAAGAAAGCCACGGCCACAAAGAGTGGTTAAAGTGGGAAGAAGAGCTTCGCGTAAGAAAGCCTGCGGCTATAAAAAAAGCAACAGAAAAGTATGCAGATCGCATTGGCTTCTGGAAGTTTGTGCAGTTTAAGTTCAGTGAGCAGTGGGCTCTTTTACGAAACTACGCAAACCTTCGCGGCATTTTCCTTGTGGGTGACATCCCTCTTTACACTGCCCTTGACTCAGCTGACGTGTGGGTAAGCCCAAAGCAGTTCCAGCTTGATGCAAACCTTAAGCCGACACGTGTTGCAGGGTGCCCGCCTGATGCATTTTCAGATGATGGCCAGAAATGGGGAAATCCGCTCTATGACTGGGATGCTATGGAGGCAGACGGTTTTAAGTGGTGGAAAAACAGGATCGGAAATATGGCAAAGATGTTTGATGTCATAAGGATCGACCATTTTATCGGAATAGTAAGGTATTATTCTATACCTGTAAATAAATCGGCTAAACTTGGCAAATACGTGTGGGGCCCCGGCGAAAAGCTTGTGCAGGCCATTGACGAGGCAAGAGGCGAGAGCAAGATCATCGCTGAAGACCTTGGGGTTGTAATACCTGAGGTAAGAGAGCTTCTTAAAAAATCAGGCTATACCGGCATGAAGATAATCGAGTTCGCTTTTGGGGGCGGCGCAGGCAATGAGCACCTTCCGCACAACTATGAAAAGGACTTTGCAGTATACGGCGGAACCCATGACAATGAAACTCTCTGCGGGTATTTTGCAGGCCTTAAAGGACGTGACCTTCGCTACGCCCTTGATTATTGCGGCGTAAAAACAAAAGAAGAACTTGTGGAGAGCGTTTACCGCCTTGCTATGGAAAGCGTGGCAAACCTTTGCGTTTTCCAGATGCAGGATATCTTAAAACTTGATAATGCAGCAAGAATGAACTTCCCGTCTACCCTTGGCACCAACTGGCGCTGGCGTATGAGGGAAGGAGAATACACAAAAGAGCTTCGTGAAAAGTGGAAGAGACTTACCGTTATTACAAGAAGAGAAAGGGTAACCATGAATATTCTTACAGACTACCTAAAGAAAAAATACAACAAAAACATAGATAAATGCAGCGATGAGGACATATACAGAGCGCTCCTTTCATACTGCAAGGAGATAGGAAAGGCTAAAGAGCGCATGGCTGCTCCGGGGGAAGGGAAGAGAAAACTTTACTACATTTCCGCTGAATTCCTTATCGGAAAGCTTCTTGGCAACAACCTTATCAACCTTGGTATTTACGATGAAATAAGAGAAGAACTTGCGCAGCACGGAAAGGATCTGGCTAAGATCGAAGAGCTTGAAGCCGAGGCTTCTCTTGGAAACGGCGGCCTTGGACGACTTGCTGCTTGTTTCCTTGACTCTATATCAACTCTTGGACTTAACGGTGACGGCGTGGGCCTTAACTACCACCTTGGCCTTTTCAAGCAGGTATTTGAAAAACGCCTTCAGGATGAGGAGCCAAACCCTTGGATAAGCAAAGATTCCTGGCTTACCCGTACAGATAAGAGCTACACCGTTGATTTTGGCGACTTTTCGTTAGAAGCGCAGATGTATGATATCGACGTAATGGGTTACGATAACCGCACAAACAAGCTCCATCTTTTTGACCTTGACTCTGTAAATGAGGATATCGTTAAGAAGGGCATAAGCTTTGATAAAAAGGACATTAAGAGAAATCTTACTTTATTCCTTTACCCTGATGACTCAGACAAGGCAGGCAACCTTCTTCGTGTATATCAGCAGTACTTTATGGTATCAAGTGCGGCCCAGATGATAATTGAAGAAGCAAAGGAGCGCGGAAGCAACTTACGCGACCTTAACGAGTATGTAGCAATCCAGATAAACGATACTCACCCATCTATGGTGATCCCTGAGCTTATAAGACTTTTAGAGCTTGAAGGTATCGACAAAAAAGAGGCAGCAGGCATAGTTTCAAAGACCTGCGCATACACAAACCACACAATTCTTGCGGAAGCCCTTGAAAAATGGCCTCTTGCATTTATAAAGAAGGTGGCTCCGCAGATCGTTCCTGTTATCAAATTCCTTGATGCGGAAGTTAAGAAGAAATACAAGGACGAGTCGGTATACATTATTGATAAGGAAAACCGCGTACATATGGCCCACATGGATATCCATTACGGCTACAGCGTAAACGGCGTTGCTTACCTTCATACCGAAATACTTAAAAATACCGAACTTAACAATTTCTACAAGATATATCCGGAGAAGTTTAACAACAAGACAAACGGAATTACATTCCGCCGCTGGCTGCTTCACTGTAACCGCGACCTTGCCGCATTTATAGAAGATAAGATCGGCGACGAATTTAAGAAAGATGCGGATAAGCTTGAAAAACTGGCTGATTTTAAAAATGATATGGAAAGCCTTACAGAGCTCCTTGATATCAAGAGAAAGAATAAAGTAAGACTTGCAGAGTACGTGGAAAATGTGCAGGGTATAAAGATCGATCCTGATTCCATCTTTGATATCCAGGTTAAGAGACTTCATGAGTACAAGAGACAGCAGCTTAACGCTCTTTATGCTATACATGAGTACCTTGAGATAAAGAAGGGCCATATCCCTGCAACACCTATTACCATGATATTTGGCGCAAAGGCAGCTCCTGCCTACACCATAGCAAAAGATATTATCCACCTTATCCTTTGCCTTCAGGAACTTACCACAAAAGACCCGCAGGTAAGTCCGTACCTTAAGGTGATAATGCTTGAAAACTATAATGTTTCATACGCAGAAAAGGTTATACCTGCGGCTGATATATCAGAGCAGATATCTCTTGCAAGTAAAGAAGCATCAGGAACCGGCAATATGAAATTTATGCTTAACGGTGCAGTTACACTTGGAACCATGGACGGCGCAAATGTAGAGATCAAGGACCTTGTGGGAGATGATAATATCTACATTTTCGGTGATGACTCAGATACAGTTATTGAGCGCTATAAAAAAGCAAGCTATAAGCCTTTAAGTTACCTTAAGAAGGATAAGGAACTTAAGGCCTGTGTAGACTTTATCGTCGGCAAAGAGATGATGAAGATCGGTCATAAGAAGAACCTTGAAAGACTTTATAATGAGCTTATTACCAAGGACTGGTTTATGACCTTCCCTGATTATGAGGAATATGTTAAAATAAAGAATAAGGCGTTAAAGGATTACGACAACAGATATCTCTTTGCGCAGAAGATGCTTATAAACATCAGCAAAGCAGGATTTTTCTCATCAGACCGTACCATAGCCGAGTACAATAAGGATATCTGGCGCTTGTAAGCTCAGGTCTTAGAAGCTCCGCTTCTTAGAGATGAGCTTGTTCTGGACCGAGCGTAGCGAGGTAGCAGAACCTCATTATGAAAAACTGGAGTAAATATGTATAGTGTTTTGATCGTCGACGACGAAAGAATTGAGCGAAACGGCATAAAGAAGCTTCTTGGCAAGGTCAGCTACGACATTTCCGTAAGCGAGTGCGAAAACGGAAGAGATGCCCTTGAGTATCTTGAGGGGCATAAGGTAGATGTGATGATAACCGATGTCAAAATGCCTTTTGTAGACGGGATAGAGCTTATCCGTCAGGCAGCGCCGCTGTATCCTGACATGAAAATGATAATCTTTTCCGGCTACAGCGAGTTTGAGTATGCCAGATTTGCCATGAAAATGGGCGTTACCGACTACATTCTTAAGCCTGTAGACCCGGCGGAGTTTGACCGTACCATTACAAATGTTATCGTATCTCTTGATGAGCGCAACAAACAGCGTGTAAATGAGCAGGACGCCAAGGACTACCTTGAGCAGCACCTGCTGTACGAATATGTATACGGAAGCCTTGACCCTGCGGAAGGCGAGCGGCTTGCGGGCCTTCTTGGCAGGGAGGTTTCAGGAGTTTACAGATTCCTTATGCTCCTTGAAACAAATGAAGAGTTCTTTGGCAGGATGGGGCTTGAGTTTGGCGAAAAGCTGCGTACATTTATAAGCGTCCCCTTTAGATATCTAAACCTTAACCCTCAGCAGAGTGTGCTTTTCTTTGAAAAGGGCGACACGGAAGGGCTTGCAGGCATTGCGGAGCGAATACTTGAAAAGGTTCAAAATGATTACGGCTGCAAGATGTTTGCTGCCGTATCTGAAGAGGGCGAAGGTAAGGGAAGCGATATTGCTGAGCAGTTTAAGTTCCTTGAAGAGCTTATGGAAGAGCGTTTTTACGAGACTGACAGAAGAGTGTATGTAAAGTATGACTCGGAAGATGAAAAGGTTCTTGTAAAGATAGATGACGACACCCTCATGAAGCAGATGAAACAGGATATCCACATGAAGGATATCGAAAATCTGCGGGCCCATTTTAAGAAACTTTCTGAAAAATATCGGGGCGAAAAGTGCTTTTCACAGATATACGTTAAGTTCATTTTTTCAAATCTTTTAAAGGACTTTTATTCAAATTTGCCGAAAGTTTCAGAACTTGAGCTTAATAAAGAGATTGACAGACTGTACTGCGCCAAAGACTATGATACCGTTATGGAGATAGTAAATATCAACATTGACCGCCTTGAAGAGGCCTTTGGTATCAACCCGCAGACAGTGCACCGGGAGATCGAGACAGTTAAGAACTATATATACGAAAATTACGATAAAGAGATCTCTATTACCGAACTTGCGGAAAAGGTTTACATGGCTCCAAGCTATCTTTCTTATGTATTTAAGAGCGAGACAGGGCAGAACCTTTCTAAGTTTATCAAGGCTTACCGCATGGAAAAGGCCAAAGAGATGCTGACAGAGACACATAACAAGATAGTAAACATTGCAAATGCCGTGGGCTATGAAAATGTTTCCTATTTCTGTCAGAGCTTCAGGGAGTACTACGGTGTCTCCCCGCAGAAATTCAGGGATCAGGGAGAGACCTATGATTGAATTTCTAAAAAAGAGGATAAAAAATGTTAAGATGCGCCAGAAGATGACATCCGCCTTTGTAGCCATAAGCGTGGTGCCTCTTCTGGTGATGGGTTTTTTTGCCTATTTTCAGACCCGCAGCATGTTGCTTTCCCAGGAAAAAAGCAACATTCACGATTTTGCCGTCCAATCGGCACTCAGCATGGACGGACAGATAAAGATCTACAACAATCTTTCGGACTATATCGCCTACAATCAGTCCGTATCAAACGTTATCTCTTACGAATACAAAAGTGAATACGAGCAGTACGAACAGCTTGTAAATGTGTTTGACCCCATGATCTTAGGTCTTAAGTATTTTAACGACGACATTAACAAGCTTACCATTTACGCGGGCCGCGACATAGTTAAGCATGATACCACCCTTGCGCCTGTATCTGAGATTGAGGATACCGACTGGTATAAAAGGCTTCCTGAATCCACAGGTATCAGATGGTTTGTGGATAAAAGGGAGGGAAGTGCGGTAAGCGTGAGGACAATGCCC
>JAEEOQ010000100.1 GCA_016284355.1 Lachnospiraceae bacterium | reverse complement strand
CAAATGCCATGATGACATTCAAGAGAAAGACACGTTCATACAAAGAGCTTCCTATCAGATACAGCGAGTATGACGTACTCCACAGAAAAGAGAAATCCGGTCAGATGAACGGTCTTTTCCGTGTTCAGGAGTTCCGTCAGGATGATGACCATACATTCGTTATGCCATCTCAGATCAAAGATGAGATCGCAGACATCATCTCTATTGCAGATGAGATCTACTCTACATTTGGCGTAACATACAGAGCAGAGCTTTCTACAAGACCTGATGATTTCATGGGAGATATCGAGGTTTGGAACAAGGCTGAGGCAGGTCTTAAAGAGATCCTTGACGAGAAATACGGCGAGGGCGGATACGAGATCAACGAGGGCGACGGTGCTTTCTATGGTCCTAAGATCGACCTTCAGATCAAAGATGCCCTTGGAAGAGAGTGGCAGTGCGGTACTATCCAGCTTGACTTCCAGCTTCCTCACAACTTTGGCCTTGAGTACACAAATGCAGACGGCAACCTTGAGATGCCTGTAGTTATCCACAGAGCTATCTACGGTTCACTTGAGAGATTTATAGGTATCGTTATCGAGAACTTCAAGGGTGCCTTCCCATTTTGGCTTTCCCCATATCAGGTAGGTATCGTTCCTGTATCTGAAGATCATAACGAGTATGCACAAAAGATCGCAGATATGCTCGAAGAGAAAGGCATCCGTGCTGAGATCGATCTTTCAGACAAGAACATGAACCCTAAGATCAAGAAGTTTAAGAACTACAAAGATCCATACGTTATTGTAGTGGGAGATAAAGAGGTAGGTAACAACACTGTTAACGTAAATGTACGCGGCTCCAAGATGCAGCTTGCAGACATTCCTCTTGAAAAGTTCGTAGCAGCCTGCGAGAAGATGAACGCAGAGCACAGCCTTGAGCTTATGGCAACAGCAGAAGAATTTCTTAAATAAATAAGATAAACAGCAGGAGGGTAAATCCTTCCTGCTGTTTTTTTTGTTTCTTTGCCTGTAACATATCATTTGACAAAAGTTTCTTTAAACATTATGCTAATAACCATAGTATTTCGTATTTTATGGGAGTTTTTTTAATGAAGCACATTTCAGTAATGATAAAACCGGCATCTTCTCTTTGCAATCTAAAATGCAAGTATTGTTTTTACGAGGATGAATCAGGTATCAGAGAAAACAGATCTTACGGGCTTATGGATGAGAAAACCATGAAAGCCGTTATAACAAATGTGCTTTCCGCCCTTACGGGAAATGATGAAGTCACCTTTGCATTTCAAGGCGGAGAACCGACGCTTGCAGGGCTTACTTTTTTTAAAAACTTTATCGAATATGTTAATATAGAAAAAAGCAGGAACGTAAAGGTTTCTTACGTGATACAGACAAATGCTACGTTACTAAACGATGAGTGGTGCGAGTTTTTTAAAGAAAACGGATTTTTAGTGGGTGTTTCTCTTGATCTTCACAAAGGAAGCCACGACCTTGTAAGAGCAAGTGCAGATGGAAACGGAAGCTTTGAGATGGTCCTTGAAAAAGTCAGACTCTTAGAAAAGCATGGCGCAGAATTTAACATCCTTTGCACACTAACGAATGAAATAGCAAAGTACCCGCGAAAAGTCTGGGAATTTATTGTAAAGAACGACCTTAAATTTGTTCAGTTTACGCCGTGCCTGGGAAGTTTATCTGATGGGGATCGCGAAAAAAAAGAAAATGGCGATAACTACGCCTTAAGCCCTGAAAGGTTTGCCGCGTTTTATAAAGACATAACAGACAGGTGGTATATAGACTTTAAAAACGGAGATGTAAGAAGCATTAAGCTTATCGATGATATAGCAAATCTTGTACTTTTTAATAAAAGAACGGCCTGCGGCATTGACGGAAAATGCAGTCCTCAGATAATAGTTGAAGCTGACGGATCGGCTTTTCCGTGCGATTTTTACTGCCTTGATGAGTACCTTATCGGAAACCTTGCAAATGATGATGTTTTAACGCTCTACGAAAGATCTGCCGCATCAAAGACTAAGGATGGCAAGCCGCTTCCTGATTTGTGCAGCTCTTGCAAATATATAAGTATCTGCAACGGAGGGTGCAAAAGGATGCGCGAAAATATCTGCTTTAATTCCGACAGTGAAGGCAGCTGCGGCTACAGAGATCTTCTTGATCACTTATTACCGAAAATATATTCATTACGGGGGATGTGAGTATGGCTGAAAAAAAGGGGAACAGTCTTTTAGAGACAAAAAGAAAAAACAGGGTATTTATTAAAAACCTGATATATAAGCAAAAAAATGCCACAAGAACTGCTATTGCAGATGAACTTGGACTTACTCTTGCCACCATCTCTACAAGTATCAACGAGATGATAAGAAATGAGATCATAGAAGAGGCTCCTGCCGACGACTCATTTACAGGAATGGGAAGAAGACCCATGATCCTTAGATTTAAGCCTGATGCGGCTTTTTCTATAGGCGTTGACATGGGTGCATACGAGACAAGAGCTGTACTTACTGACCTTAACGGGGATGTGATCAAAAGTGTTTCAAACGATCTTATCCTTACAAACTACGACCATATGCTTGATGTGGTGGAAAAGATGATAAGAGAGGTTATGCCAAGCGGCGAGAAACTAAAAAAGCTTGTTGGCATAGGTGTTGGTATACCCGGATTTGTAGAACCCGAAACCGGTATCTTAAGACATGGACCGTTTAAGTCCTGGCTTAATAAACCCTTTAAAAAAGAACTTGAAAAAAGACTCAATATACCTGTAGAAATAGATAATAACACAAGAGTGCGTGCATACGGATATTCTATGAAGCATTCGCCTGCAGGCGGCGGCAATTTTGCTTATCTGTTTATGTCAAGAGGACTTTCCTGTCCGCTTATGCTTGATGACAGGGCGCTTTCGCAAAATGCTGTGGGTTCGGGAGAGCTTGGCTATATGATAACAAGAACTCCTGAAGGCGTTGAAAAATCGATGAACGAACTTGCCACAGAGCTTGCTGTATTTGAAAAATGCCAGGAAGCTGTGCTTTCAGGCAGGTGCAGGAACCTTAAAAAGAAGATCGAAAAAGAAGGCAGACTTACAAATGAGATCATAATGAGCTGCATAGAAGAGGGCGACCCGGAGGTTATGGAAATAGTTGATGAGGCTATGACATATCTTGGAATAGCGGTAGCAAATGTGGTAAACTTTATAAACCCCGGAAATGTGGTTGCCGATGCTTACTTTTTGACTAATGAGCATAACAGGACAGTATTTAAAGAAGCAGCCTGGAAAAGGATCTTCAGTTTGCAGGAAGATGAACTTAATTTTATTTTCAGAGATTACGACAATATGCGCGGGGCAAGGGCTGCAGCTTATTTTGCCATCGGCCAGCTATACCTTAACGTATAAAATATAAAAAAATACTTGCCAGATCATTTCCTTTGGGGTATAATCTGACTTAGTTAAAACTTTTAAGAAAGTGCCGCGATCCCAAACGGCCTTTTCTTAAACAGACTTTATTAAAAGTTTTAAGAAATAGAGGAAATGATTTATGACGGCAAGAAAAAAGAAAACCATAACCACAAATCTGTGGTGCTGGGCTTTTGTGTCTCTGACACTTATCTTTTATATCCTTTTTCAGGGATATCCTATTATCTGTTCGGTAATTTATTCTTTACATGACTGGTCGGGTATGACTCCTGACATGAGATATGTTGGCCTTGCAAACTTTAAGAACCTGATGAAAGACGCCATGTTCTGGTCTGCATTTAAAAACAGCTTTAAATATATGGCTGTTATGGTGCCGCTTGAAGTAAGCGTTTCGCTGCTTTATGCCTGCCTTCTTAACAGCCCTAAACTAAAAGGAAAAACATTTTACAGAGCCTGCCTTTTTCTTCCTGTTGTTATAACAGCGGCAGTAGCGGGAATAGTTATGTCGTTTATTTTTTCAACAGGCGGAGCGGTAAACTACATTCTTACATCCCTTAAGATCGTAGATAAAGCGGTAAACTGGATGGGAAATGCTAAGCTTGCGGTTGCGGCAGTTGTTTTGGTATCTCTTTGGAAAGATGTGGGAACATATATGCTTTACTGGCTAGCAGTATTGCAGGGCGTATCAAAGGATATAATCGAAGCCGCCGAGCTTGACGGTGCAAATTCCATTAAGCTTTTCTTTTACGTGACACTTCCTGTTATAGCGCCTGCTGCAGGAGTTATCGTGATACTTTGTACAATCAATTCCCTTAAGGCATTTGATATCATTCAGACTTTAACCGGCGGCGGTCCTTTCTTTGCCACAGATGTTATAGCCACATACATCTATAAAATGGCATTTACGGCCGATATCGGTATGCCAAGATTTGGATACGCTTCGGCGGCATCCCTTACATTTGGTTTTGTTGTGATCATCATAGGTGTGATCTTAAATCTTATAAAAGGTAAATTACAAAGAAAGGAGACAGCAAGATGAAAAAAATCCTGACACATATTTTTCTGGCATTAATGTCTTTTATCAGCATTTATCCGCTGATATGGACCATCGTCTCGTCGGTAAAACCCGGTACCGAATTCTTTACCAACCAGCTGTCCCTTACAGGCTTTAAGCCGACTCTTGAAAATTATATAAGAGTCTGGGGAAAAGCTTCTTTTGGAACTTACTTTTTAAACTCGGTTCTGGTAACTGTATGCACGGTTTGCCTTGTTGTTATAATGACGAACCTGGCAGGTTATGCACTTGGCAGATACAATTTTGTGGGAAGCAAGCTACTTATGGGCATTTTTCTTTCCTCAATATGTATACCGCTTGTGTCAACACTTATCCCTGTTTACCAGATCATAAGAAGGGTCGGACTTATGGGAACAAGAACAGGTCTTATACTAGCGGGAGCAGGAGGAGCACACGTGGTATTTCTTCTTCTTTACTCAAACTATTATAAGACCGTTCCTTACGAGCTTTGCGAAGCGGCGGAAATGGACGGATGCGGTTTCTTTAAAACCTATCTTAATGTTATGGCGCCTCTTTCAAAACCCATCACAACAACAGTAGTTATTATGGAGTCTGTCTGGACATGGAACGCCTTTCAGCTTCCACTTATACTGACTCTTAATAACCCAAAGGCAAGAACACTGGCAGTCGGACTTTATTCATTTAAGGGTGAAAACACTGTTGACTGGACAGGAATCTGTGCCGGAGGAGCAATCGCCATGATACCTATAATCGTCTTATTCATACTTTTCCAAAAGGCGATAGTAGACGGAATGGCAGGAGCGGTAAAAGGATAAAATAAATCGGAGGAATCAAAATGAAAATGAAAAAATTACTTTGCGTTTTACTTACCTTCGCACTTGTAGCAGCTCTTGCAGGATGCGGAAAAACTGAAGGCAATAATGCTTCTTCAGATAATGCCGGTAAAACAACAAACACACAGACAAGCGAAAGTGAAAAGACTGAAGAAAATAAGACTACAGAAACTACAGAACCTATAGTTCTTCGTGTATGCGACTGGTCAGATTCAACAGCTGCCGCAAGAGAGAAATTCCACGAAGAATTTATGAAAAACAACCCTGATATCAAGATCGAATACTCATGCATGACTATCGATCAGTTCTCTAACTCGGTTGTACTTGCTATTTCAGGAGGAGACGCACCGGATCTTTTCCCTGTGCCTTCAAATATGAACCTTCCTACAGCTGTAGCAAGCGACTGGTATCTTCCTATGCAGGATTATGTTTCACAGGAGTTTATCGATTCATTTATCGATGGAACCTTAGAGGAAGGAAAGCAGAGAATAAACGGTGTTCTTTATACCGTACCTGAAAATAAAGGTATGACACATTCTCTTATTTTCTATAACACAGATATCTTAGAGCAGTGCGGACTTGAAGTTCCTACTACTTTTGAAGAGTTCAGAAATGCCTGCAAGGTTGTTACAGAAAAAGGTAACGGCGAGTTTTACGGCCTTATCGAGGGCGGTAACCAGGCAAACAGATGCGATGTTATGCTTAGAGCATTTGCTCAGGCTGCAGGCGGAAAGATCGCAGTAAGCAACGAAGCACTTACAGTAAACGGCAGAGCACCATACGATTCACCTGAAGTTAAGCTGGCAGCTAAGCTTATAAGCGACATTGTAAATGACGGTTCTGTATATCCTGATACAGCATCTATCGCAGCTCCTGAAGCAAGAGAACTTTTTGCACAGGGCAAGGCAGCTTTCCTTATGCAGGGTAACTGGTGTATCGGAGCATGGGACAGCACATATCCTGACTTCCACTACAGTGTAATGGCAGTTCCTAAGGCTTCACCAAACGGATATACAGCAGCAGGTGAAAACGGAACATGGATGGGTATCTATAAGCAGACAAAGCACCCTGAGGCTGCTGCAAGATATATTGAAGCTTTATATGATACAGAAACCTACAGCTATCAGGCAGATGTTGTTTCTGCAGGTTCATATATCTCAGTTATTAAAGGTGTAAACGAAAAATATCTTACAAACGAGAAGATGAAGAAGTACTATGAACTTGCAAGCGAAGGCGTTGCTATTCCTATCGCTACAACAAGAGATACAGGTTTTTATGATTTTTACGGCGTTGTTGCAGGCTGCACTCCAAACCTTGCAAATATCTGTCAGGGAATCTTTTCAAATTCTTTTGAAAATGTAGATGAGGTTCTTGATCAGCTTGCAGAGGCAGAGACTAAAAACTGGCAGGCAGGCTGCGAACTTGCAGGTGTTGATTTTAGCAAGCTTGAGTTTGACAACTGGGAAGCAGGAAAACCTTACACCGACGCTGATTACAGTAATTTAAAGTAAAGAGGAGACCAGATACATGAGGGTTTTATTCGTAGACATAGATACACTTCGTCCGGATCACATGGGGTGTTACGGATACTACAGAAATACCACTCCGAGGATGGATTGTATAGCAAATGAGGGTGCCAGATTTGAAAGGTATTATTGCTCTGATGCTCCCTGTCTTCCGTCAAGAGCAAGCCTCATCAGCGGTATGTTTGGAATAAAGAACGGAGCAGTGGGCCACGGCGGCACGGCCGGAGACAGAAGACTTTACGGAAGAGACCGTGACTTTAAAGATCCTTTTGATGTTGGCAATTTTAACAACATATTCAGAAAAGCCGGTATGTATACAGCTTCCGTAAGCACGTTTCCTGAAAGACATTCTTCGTTCTGGTTTAGCGCAGGCTTTAACGAGACCTTCAATGAAGGTGAAAGCGGCGGAGAGTCCGGAGAAAAAGTTATTCCTTATGCTCTTAAGTGGCTTGATGATAACGGGGTTAGTCGAAATGACTGGTTTTTACACGTGCATCTTTGGGATCCGCACACACCTTACAGGGCACCAAAGGAATTTGGCAATCCTTTTGAAGATGACGACATGAGTAAGTGCTGGATAGATGAAGAAACTTTCTTAAAGCACAAGGAAGCAGTGGGACCGCATACCCTAAATGAACTTAACATGTATGATGACAATGAGGACGCAAAATATCCTCGTAACCCGGGAAGAGCCGATGATATGGCGGGGCTTAAAAGGATAATCGACGGATATGACTGCGGCGTCGCATATACAGACTTGTTAGTCGGGCAGATTTTTGATAAACTAAAGGAGCTTGGTATTTACGAAGATACTGCCATCATTATTACTTCAGACCACGGTGAAAACTTCGGCGAGCTTGGTATTTATGCGGAACACGGAAGCGCCGATCACGCCTGCTGTAATATCCCTTTTATCATAAAGTGGCCGGGTATCAAGAAAGGACTTGTAGATAAAGAGCTTCACTACAGCCTTGACCTTCTTCCTACTTTATGCGATCTTCTTGATGTACAAAAGAGTGAATACTGGGACGGAATCAGTTTTGCAAAAACGCTTAAAGAAGGCACACCTTGCGGAAGAGAGAGCCTTGTTATCTCACAGATGGCTCATGTATGCCAGCGTTCTGCTGTATTTGGTGACTGGCTATATATGCGCACTTACCACGACGGATATCATCTTTTTGATAAAGAGATGCTTTTTAACCTTAAAGAAGATATACATGAGCAATGCGATGTAAAGGATAAATATCCTGAAATCTGCGCTAAGGGCGCAAAGATCATACTTGACTGGCATGATGAGGCTATGGAAAGCAGCAGATACACGGAAGATCCTATGTGGGTCGTATTAAGTGAGGGCGGACCTTTCCACGCAAGAGGACATTTTGAGGAATATGTAGACAGGCTTAATAAAACCGGGCGAAGTAAGGCGGCTAAGCGTCTTGACGCCAAAGGTCTTAGTTACAGGCCGGTATGTGAAAGGTAAAGTAAGCCTTATAAATGAAGTGCTTGTTCTTTTTGGGCAGGCACTTCTTTTATGTAAATATAAGATACGGAGGAAAGCTTTGTGACAGAAAAGAAAGACAAATATCTAAAGCTGTTTTTTACCACATTCAGGGTTAGCGCATTTACGTTTGGAGGAGGCTTTGTAATAATCCCTCTTTTAAAGCGTAAATTTGTTGATGAGCTGCACTGGATAAATGAGGAAGAAATGCTTGACCTGACGGCTATAGCACAGTCTTCCCCAGGAGCCGTAGCTGTAAATGCCTCGGTAATAATTGGTTATCATGTGGCAGGGCTTCTTGGTGCTCTTATAAGCGCTATAGCAACGGTTTTACCTCCGCTTGTTATCATTTCAGTAATTTCGGTATTTTATAAAGCATTTAGAGATAACGTGATAGTAAGTATGGCGATGAAAGGGATGCTTGCAGGAGTTGCTGCTGTTATTTTTGATGTGGTCATTAATATGGCATCCGCGCTTATCAAACAAAAAAGAATACTGCCTCTTCTTGTGATGGCGGCTGCATTTACGGCCTCGTACTTTTTTAAAGTAAATGTGATCGTTATAATCCTTGTCTGCGCATTGATCGGAGTTATGGATTCTGTGATACGCGAAAGAAAAATGAAAGGAGAAGAGCGATGATTTATCTTAAACTGTTTTTAAGTTTTTTACAGATCGGTTTATTCAGCATTGGCGGGGGATATGCCGCTATGCCACTTATAAAAGAACAGGTGGTGGATATTAACCCTTGGCTTACTTCCATGCAATTTGCAGATATTATGGCTATAGCTGAAATGACACCGGGGCCGATTGCCATAAACTGCGCCACTTTTGTGGGTATCAGGGTAGGCGGGATATTAGGAGCGATTGTTGCTACATTTGGATGTATTTTGCCTTCTTGTTTTATAGTTATTACGCTTGCACATTTTTATTACAAATACAGAGATCTAAAGAGTGTAAAAGGCGTTCTTTCAGGCCTCAGACCCGCTGTTATAGCTATGATAGCATCAGCAGGCCTTGGCATATTTTTACTTGCTGTTTTTGGTGAGAAAACAGTGTCAGCAGGAAGCTTACATGTTGATATAAGGGCGCTCCTTATTTTTGCATCGGGGCTTTTTGTGCTAAGAAAATTTAAGATAAACCCGATATATGTAATGCTTTCTGCCGGAGTTTGCGGAATGATACTTTATTCTGTTTTTTAGGAAAAGAGCATTTGCATATTAAAGCAGTTCTTTTTTACGTACATGTCTTATTATAAAGAACAGCATTACCATGCTCATAAGCGACGATATAGGCGCTGCAAGTCCTATTATAAAAAGGTTTGTACCAGGTAGCCTGCTTAGTATATACGTTGCAGGAACTCTTCCAAGGAAGGTAGAGATAAGGTTTTGTATCATATTTGCGGTAGTCTTTCCGGATCCGTTAAGGAAACCTGAAAGACAGAAAGTAATGGCGGTAAGCACCGCATCGATACTGTAGGCCATCATATAAAGGCCTGCCATGCTTATTACTTCTGTATCGGATGTAAAAAGCGATGGTAAAAGGTTAGGCTTAAGCTCGCAAAACAGGCAGAAAACCGATTCAACGGCTACGCATACTATAACGCTCATCTTTACAGCATCTATGGCTCTGTCTACTTTCTTTGCGCCCACATTTTGAGCAACCACAACTGCAAGAGCAGAGCTAACAGACATCTGGATAAGGAAGGCAAAATTGATGATCTTATCACCTATTCCCATGGCTGCACTTGCAAATACGCCCATTGAGTTGATGATCGAAGTGATGAACATAAAACTCATGTTGATAAGTATGCTCTGAAGACCCATAGGTATACCCACTGCAAAGATCTGTTTTGTGGTATATCCGTCAAATTTTATATTCTTTTTCTTGAATTCAAAGCCCATTCCTCTTTTAAGTATGAAAAACAGACTGTAGATAAAGCTTACTCCCTGTGCTACAACAGTGGCAATGGCAACGCCTGCCGCGCCCATGTTAAATACTCCTGTAAGGAGAAAGTCACCTGCTATATTTACAACGCAGGCAACGCCTACAAATACAAGGGGACTCTTGCTGTCTCCGATGGCACGAAGCAGCGCACATACCGTGTTATAGCCGATTATAAGCGGTATTCCAAGGCTGCAGATAAAGCAGTATTTAAAGGCTTCGCTTTCCGCCTCTTTTGGAATGTTTAAAAGAGTAAGGACAGGTCTGTGTGCTATAAGCATTATGGCAACAAAAAGGATACTTATAACCGAAAAGTCGATTATGGTGTTGCCGACTATCTTAGCTGATTTCTCATAGTCCCTTGCGCCAACGCTCTGACCAAGGAGCACGGTGGCACCGCTTGAAAGCCCGTATGCAAGGAATGTTACAAGGCTAAGTACCTGGGCACCTGTAGCTACGGCAGAAACGCTGCCTGTGGTGGCAAATTTACCTACGGTAAAGGTATCTACCGTACCGTAAAGTGTTTGTAAAAGCGTTGCAAGGAAAAAGGGGACGGTAAACTTAAACATTTCCTTTCCTAATTTTCCGTTTACAAGGTCTATATTCTGACTACTCATTGAAACTCCTTTTGTGGTTTGATATATTATTATTGTGTGTATGCACTAAGCATCAATAGTTTATCACATTTAAGGATAAATTGAAATTGAAAAAAGGAGAAGGATTAACATGAAGTTTAAAGAAAAAAAGACAGAAGAAAAAGTTAATAAGCTTTTGGCAAAGATGACCATAAGGGAGAAGATCGGACAGCTGCGGCAGCCGGGTGTTTCTCTTGTGGGTGCTTTTGACGTACCTTTTGACGAGCTTCTTAATATGATGTTTGACGGAAAGATCACAGAAGCTGAGTTTCATAAGATGATGGCAAATTCTAAGATGGACTATAGAGATGAAGAAGTAAGGTGCGGCGACGTGGGGTCTTTTAACGGGATAACGGGAGCGGAAATTACTGCAAAGATTCAGGAAAACGCCCTTAAAAGCCGCCTTGGCATACCGCTTCTTTTCGGACTTGATGTAATACACGGTTATTCAACTGTTTATCCTATTCCTCTTGCGCTTTCAGGAAGCTTTGAGCCTGAACTATACAGACGCTGCGCAAAGATGGCAGCCGACGAGGCTTCATCTGTCGGTGTAAACTGGACTTTTGCACCTATGGTGGATGTGGCAAGAGATGCAAGATGGGGCCGTATTTCGGAAGGTGCGGGAGAAGATCCGTATCTTGCGGGAGTGTTTGCTGCAAATACGGTAAAGGGCTTTCAGGGGGAGAACTTAGAAGAGCTTTCAGACGGACACCACATCCTTGCCTGCGCAAAGCACTTTGCGGCATACGGCAAGGTTGAGAGCGGACGTGATTATAATGAGGCAGATCTATCAGAGCAGCGCCTTTATGAAAACTATCTGCCGCCGTTTAAAGCTGCCGTTGATGCGGGAGTTGCGACACTTATGCCTGCATTTAACGACATTAACGGCGTTCCTTGCTCAGTAAATAAAAAGCTGCTTACAGATGTACTGCGAAAGGACTGGGGATTTGACGGCTTCCTTATCAGCGATGCAAATGCCATTGCCGAGTGCGTTACACATGGTATAGCAGAAGACAAGAAGGATGCGGCAAGGCAGGCTGTTAATGCCGGCATGGATATGGATATGGGCTCCGATTCTTTCTTTAACAATATGGAATCTCTTGTAAAAGAGGGAAAAGTAAAGGAAGAAACTCTTGATGAGGCTGTAAGAAGGATACTTAGGGTTAAGTTTGCTCTTGGACTTTTTGACCGCCCGTTTGCTACAAGCCCTGAGCGTGAAAAAGATACCCTTGGTAAAAAAGAGCATGTAGACCTGGTACGGGAAGCTGCTGAAAAATCCATTGTCCTTCTTAAAAATGAGGGCAGCGTGCTGCCTGCAAAGAAAAAGCCTAAAAAAGTGGCAGTTATCGGGTGGCTTGCAGGGGATGCGCAGCAGATGTACGGAAGCTGGGTAACTCCGCCTGTGGGTTCGCCGTCATGCAGCGTAGTGGATGCCCTTAAAGACGCAAAAATCGACTACGAATTTACAAAGGGAACCAGGGGCAGTAAGCTTGATAAAAAAGGTATAGACAGCGCACTCGGCGATGCCGACCTTATTCTTATTGCCGCAGGCGAAAAGAAAGAAGAGAGCGGAGAAGCAGCAAGCCGGGGCAGTATTTCTCTTAAAGATATGGACCTTAAGATAATCGAGTACGTATCAAAAACAAGGAAAGATGCGGTACTTTTGCTCTTTAACGGAAGACCGCTTGATATAAGCGGCGCAGTTTCTAAGGTAGCGGCAATCCTTGAATGCTGGCACCTTGGCAGCGAGGCAGGAAGGGCGATACTTAACGTTATTCTGGGAAAAGTTAATCCAAGCGGTAAGATCACAGCAAGTTTTCCTGCAAATGTCGGTCAGTGTCCTATTTACTACAACCACATTAATACAGGACGTCCTGCGGGAAGAGGCAAGTTTACTTCAAAATACCTTGATATCCCGGTAGAACCGCTGTTCCCGTTTGGTTTCGGACTTTCCTACACCACCTTTGCATACTTAGATCTTAAGGCGGATATTAAGAAAGACTGTTTTAATATATCCGTAAAAGTAAAAAACACCGGTAAAAGAGCCGGCGATGAGGTTGTGCAAGTTTACTTAAGGGACATGGTTGCTTCAAGAGTACGCCCTGTAAAAGAGCTAAAGGCGTTTGAAAAAGTTCACCTTGAAAAGGGAGAAGCAAAGGAACTTAAATTTAAGATCCCTGTCGCTGATATGGCCTTTTACCCGGCAGGAAATGTGGCGCGTTATGACGACAAAATAACTGAGCCCGGCCTCTTTAAAGTCTTTGCAGGCGGAAACAGCAAAGATGTAATAGAGACTGAAGTGGTGTTAAAACGGTAATTGAATATTGAGATTTTAACCTCATACCTCATTTTTTTTACCTCTTACCTAAAACCTCTTTACGCTGTTTTTAATGTTTTATATAATCAGACACGTAAACAAGAATTACGGGAGTAAATAAAGTAAATGAAGATACGGTTTGAAATTGACAGCGGACTTGCTGAAGATGAGATCGTAATAAAGTGTCGCAGCATGGATGATGATACGCTGGCACTTGGCAAAAGGATAAGTGATGCGGCATGTCAAAACATGCAGCTTAAGGTCTTAAAAGACGGAAGAGAATATTACCTGGAGCTTGGCAATATCCTTTTTCTTGAAACCATGGATACGAGTCTTGCGGTCCATACAGCTAAAGAGATGTTTACAACAAAAGAAAAGCTATATGCACTTGAAGAGATCCTTCCCGGGTATTTTATGAGGGTTTCAAAGTCAACTATAGTAAACATCCATAAGATAAGATCTATAAAGAAAAATATCACCGGAGCAAGTGATATTGAATTTGCGGGCAGCAGTAAAAGCGCTTATGCTTCCCGAAATTACATAAAGTTATTGCTCGACAGATTAGACGAAAAGAGGCTAAAGAAAAATGAGTAAAAAAAGTATATTTTTGGGAGTATTTTTTATTGTTATAGCAATGTCCATTCTTACAAATGCACTTGGGTTTACCCTGCATTTTCCAATCTTTAAGGCGCTTATCTGTGGTTTCCTTCTGGTAATAGCTATAGATGGCCTTGCAA
>JAEEOQ010000099.1 GCA_016284355.1 Lachnospiraceae bacterium | reverse complement strand
CCTTTTTCCTATGGCCTGCTCCACGCTCCGTGGTTTTCGCGCCCCGGGGTTCCCTTTCTTCGCAGTTCGCCGAACCCGCATTTTCTAGGGAATGCTTTACGGCTTTTTATTTATTGTGCATGCTGCGCTTAAAACTCGCCGGTGCGGGTGGTTGGCGTATTTAGTCTATACGTGGCTGTTTTTCATATACGCAAGTGATCATACGGTGCCAAGGCACCTTTCAAAATAAGCAGATAGCTCTTTTCAAGCAAGCTTGAAGAGCCTTCTGCTTTTTTTACGCCCGCTACGCGTGCTATGATCCCTTGCTTTTTCTAAACTCCGCCATATTACCCATCCCCCCTCCCGGCCCAGACAAACGCCCGCACGCACGGAAAAAGCCTTTGAAAGCATTCAGAAAATGGGAACCGGCTCCAATGTCTCATCAAGGGAATCCCGGGGCGCTTATTCACATTTGTGGCTATAACTAACAGAAACAGCAACTATAGGCACATAATAAAGCTTCATTTGGTATACATCAGAAGCTCATTTGTGACTGAAAATGATAAAATCAGGCCTATAAGGCACAAAAATATGTCTGTTTAGCTTCGTTATAAGAAAGTTTTGTGACTGAAACTGCAAAAAATGAGTGATTGAGTCACAAACAGCGCAGTTTTCTTTCTATTTCGTCTGGTTTTTGTGACTGTAATGCCTCGAATCGTCTAATTCAGTCACAAACGACCTAAAATCGTTTCCAAACTCAATCTTGTTGAAGTGGGCGCAGATTGCGCAATTATAATCTTGATCTGCTTAAGTGCTAATTTATCTGCCGTAGGCCGAGTGTCAACCCTGCGCATAGCGCACCGCACCGCGGCTAAGGGGTTGACATGCAGCCTGCGGCAGATTTTGGTTGGTTAAGCAGATCAAGATATAAGACTGTCACTCAAAAATATTTTGCGTTTTTCATTAAAAATAATTATACTTAATCTATAAATGAAAAAGGGGATGTTTCTCATGAACATGGAAAAAATGTGGTCAAATCTTGTAGATTATGTTACACATGCAGGAGTTAATATTGTTCTTGGAGTAGTGATCCTTATAGTTGGGATCAAGCTTTCAAAGTTCATTATTGGCAAAATAGGAAAAGGCAAGGGCTTTGCAAAGCTTGATAAAAGTATACAAAGCTTTATAAGGAGTTTCCTTAAGGTTGTGCTCTATGCCCTGGTTATCTCAAGCGTAGCCATCCTTTGGGGCGTGCCGACAGCATCATTTATTACGGTATTTACCTCGGCAGGCGTGGCGATAGGCCTTGCACTTCAGGGAGCCCTCTCAAACTTTGCCGGAGGCCTGCTTATACTTTTGTTTAAGCCATTTAAGGTTGGGGACTTTATTGAAAATGACGGCGTAAGCGGAACAGTTAAGGACATAACGGTTATCTACACCATCCTTACTACAAAGGACAATAAGGTGATAACCATTCCAAACGGTACCATTACCAATTCAAAGATAATCAACTACAGTGCAAACTCTACAAGGCGAGTAGACCTTACGGTTTCAGCTTCGTATAATGACAATATAGAAGAAGTAAAGAAGCTTCTTACAACCATAGCGGCAGAGCATCCGAAGGTTCTTGCAGACCCTGCCCCTCTTGTAAGACTTAACAAACATAACGACAGTTCCCTTGATTATAATTTCTTTGTCTGGGTTAATGCAGATGATTACTGGGACGTATATTTTGACCTGTTAGAGCAGGTTAAGACAGAATTTGACAAAAACGGATTCTCCATTCCGTTCAAACAGATCGACATTCATCAGATCTAGCTGCTTTAGGTGTGTTTTTGGCATTGCCAAAGGAGGCGCTTATGAATATAGGTTATTGGCTGGTGTTTATTTTAACTGCGATAGGCATGATCATTCCGCTTGTGGCTATAGTTCTGCTTTATTTCAGAGAGCAGGACAAGACAACCATGTGCCTTATGGTGACCAATGTGGGGGCACTTGTCATGAATGCGGGCTATATGCTCCTGCTCCAGTCAAGAACCTATTTCGAAGCCATGGCCCTTTACAAGATAATGTTTGTGGGCAACCCGCTGTTTTATGTTTTTTTCATCAGATTTATCGGTTCTTTTTACAAGTCATTAAAAATATCCAAGATTTTAAATATCGGATTTATCTTTATTACCATCCTCGACCTTGCCACAGTGGGGGCAGTCTGGTCAAACAACGAAAACGGATACAGAGATATTGAATACAGATTAAGAAACGGCAGTGGCAACACTGTTATCAGCGAAGAACAGTCTGAAGATGAGACGCAGGATCAAAGTATTACAGAGGAGCAGGCCGGCACTGACGGTAATGCTACGCAAGAGCCGCCGGAAAGCAGAGAATTTGTTTCAAGCAGAGCAAACGGATATGTATATATGCACGTTAAAGGCGGCGCACTCTACAACATCAGATATATGGTGCTGTCGGGGGTTTTGTTCCTGTTTCTACTTGGTGATATTATCGGATTTATAAGGATAAAAGACAGACAGGAAAGAAAACGAATGGCCTATGTTTTTGTTACGCTTATCCTTGTCCTTGGATCCACACTTACCACTCTTTTTGCCAATCTTACCTACGACCTTGTGCCGCTTTTTAGTTCTGTTACCGTACTTGTGCTGATACTTGGCGTTGTTAAGGGCAATATCCTTGATGTTTCCGCTCTTGGCAAACTCTGGATCTTAAAGCAGTATGAGGATATATTTGTTATCGTAGACAACAAATACAGGCTGATAGAATGCAACAACTACGCCAAGGAAGCGTTTGCAGAGCTTAGAGATGCGATTCCCGGCAAAGCTATTGGCGGCGAGATAAAAAGGATCATAGAAGAGGGCGCCGGCGAATACGAATGGAACGATAAAAAGTTTGTGTGCAGAAGTTCTCCTATTGATATAAATGAAAAAATGGTGGGGCACTCACTGCTTCTTATGGATATGACAGATGAAGTAAAGCTTCGCGAAAGGCTCCGGGAAGAAAAGCAGAAAGCCATCGACGCAAATGAGGCCAAGACAAACTTTATGTCGAGTATTTCCCATGAGATCAGAACGCCTATGAACGCCATAGTGGGCATGACAGAGATACTTCTTAGAAGAAAGCAGGACGAGTATAACACAGAGTATCTAAACAACATTAAAAACTCGGGGAATGCACTGCTTTCACTTATAAACGACATCCTTGATTTTTCTAAGATCGAATCGGGAAAGTTTGAGATAGTGGACGATGAGTACGAGCCTATGTCCATGTTTAACGATCTTAGCATGATCTTTTTAAACAGGATCGGCGAAAAACCGCTTGAGCTTTTATTTGACATCGACCCGGCTTTGCCGCGAAAACTGTACGGCGACGCAGGCAGAATAAGACAGGTTCTTGTAAATATAGTAAATAACGCCATCAAATACACCGATGAGGGCATAGTTATGCTTTCGGTAAGGTGTGAGATGAGACCGGACGGAAAACTTAACATAATATGCCGCGTATCTGACACCGGAACCGGCATCAGGGAAGAAGACATAGACAAACTCTTTGACGCATTTTCACAGGTTGACCTTAAGAAAAACAAAAACAAGGAGGGTACCGGACTTGGTCTTTCCATAGCAAAACAGCTTGTTGAAGCTATGGGCGGCACCATCAGCGTAGAAAGCGAATACGGAAAAGGCAGTACTTTTACCTTTAATTTTGTACAGGGAGTCGTAAATAAGGAACCTGCCGCCGAGATACACGGAAATAAAAAGGTAAGCGCAGGCGGACTTATGAGCTCTAAAGAAAACACACATGTGCTTAAGAAATTGTGCAAAGATTTTGACCTTGAATATGTAAGCAGAAATGACATACTTGAAGGAAGAAAGATACCGCAGTTTTTGTTTGTGGAAAACAAACTGCTTAACGGCGAGGGAAAAGAAGCAGAAGAACTTGGCGTACTTGTGGGTAATCTGAACAAGACTGACTGTGAAGTCATAATACTTTACGATCCTATGGTTGAGACCGTTGCTTCTTCTGAGTATACCCTGCTAAATAAGCCGCTCTATTCCCTTAACTTTGCCCAGGCCATAAACCACGAGGTCCTTTCCTTTGAGAGCAAGCAGGAGTTTATATTAAACTTTAAAGCACCAAAGGCAAAAGTGCTGGTGGTAGATGATAATGAAATGAACAGGAAAGTTGCCCTTGGCCTTATGGCTCCTCTTCAGATGCAGATAGATACCGCAAATGACGGCAAGCAGGCAGTGGAAAAGATCATGAAAAATGACTACGATATAGTCTTTATGGACCACATGATGCCTGTTATGGACGGAATCGAGGCAACAAAGGCGATAAGAGGGCTTGAGGAAGAAAAATACAAGAAGCTTCCGATAGTTGCACTTACCGCAAATGCGGTCTCATCCGCAAGGGAAAGCTTTAATGAAGCAGGCATGAACGGTTTCCTTGCAAAACCTATCAATACAAAAGAACTTTGCAAGACCATAAAAAAGCTTCTTCCCGAGGGGCTTATTGAAGCAGCGGAAGAAATAAGGGAAGAAGAGGTTTTGGAAAAGGATCTTCCTGTTATTGAGGGGCTTGATGTAAAGGCAGGAGTAGAAAACTCCGGCGGTTTAAAGCTCTTTACTTCACTTCTTGCCGATTTTTACAAACTTATAGACATAAAGACCACGAAGATTGAAAAATGCCTTGCTGACGGTGATATCAGAGATTACACCATAGAGGTTCATGCCCTTAAAAATACGGCAAGGATGATAGGAGCCTTAGAGCTTTCTGATATGTTCCATTCTCTTGAAGATGCTGGAAACGCAGAAGATATGGAAACCATAGAAAGGGACACAGGGAAAACTCTAAAGCTTTATAACAGCTACAAGCAGGTATTAAAGCCATATGCTGAAAGTGAGAACAAAAACAAGGAAAATGCCGGTGATGAAGAGATAGAAGAAGTGCTTTTGGCCATTAAAGAAGCTATGGAAAGCTTTGATCTTGACAGCGCGGATGCAGCGCTTAAAAGACTTGAAGAGATCCGTATGCCGGAAGCCATAAGTGAGCATGCGGAGAAACTTTCGGCACTTGTAGCCGACGTTGCTATGGAAGATGTTATAAGTCTTTGTGACAATATGATATCAATACTTAAGGAGGAAAAGAACGTTGAACGAAGTAAAGAATATACTGATAATAGCGGACCAGGCAGGGTACATAACGGCGTCGATAAAAAGCAAGTTCGAGGAAAAGGGCTGTAAGGCGATCGTCACCTCAGGGAAGATAAAAGAGATCGATGCGGTAAAAGACGAGCTTGAAGCAGCGATCATATACTCTGATGAAAAGCTTGTTTCAGACCAGCAGGCCCTTGTATTTATAAGAGATAAGATTCTTGAAAAAGATGCGCCGCTTTTTGTAGTGGGAGATTCCGACGAACTATCAAGCATAGGCAAGATCATATCGGATCAGAGCATCATCAAAAAATACAACAGGCCGATAAACGTTACGGACATGGTATCTGAGATCACAGAATACCTTGAAGATAACGGCAAGAGCGGGAAAAAGAAGATCCTTGTGGTAGACGATTCGGGTGCAATGCTTAGAAACGTAAAGGGCTGGCTTGAAGGGAAATATCAGGTTATCCTTGCAAATTCCGGCACAATGGCCATAAAATACCTTGCCATAAACAGGCCGGATCTGGTGCTCCTTGATTATGAGATGCCTGTAATAGACGGCAAGCAGGTTCTTGAAATGATACGCTCGGAAAGTGAATTTGCAGACGTGCCCGTTGTGTTCCTTACAAGCAAGAACGATAAGGAAAGCGTGGCAAAGGTTGTATCGCTAAAGCCCGAGGGCTACCTTTTAAAAACCATGAAGCCTGCAGAGATAATCGCTTATGTAGACGAATTCTTTGAGAAAAAAAGGATAAAAGAAATGCTTAAATAATTTTTTTACATATGTACCAGGTACCCGTGCAAATTTTTTACACAGGTACCTGGTACATATGTTATATTTATATGTTACAGCTTTTTTAACAATTCTGTCTTTTCTTTACTTCTTGACGTCTCTTTGTTATAATACTCAGGATGGATACTTTTAATTATAAGGAGAAGTGGGCCCATGATCACAAACGAGAAGCTTCGTCTCATGACCAGGATGACCATATTTGAGGAGTCCGAAGAGGGAAAAGAAGCGATCCGGATAGGCCATTATTTTAAACATGACTATATCCGCTGGGAGCTTATAAAGACGATCATAAGCGTAACCATCGCTTACGTCCTCATCCTTGGCATGGTGGTGCTTTATAAACTCGAATATTTGATAGCAAACGCACTTGTGCTTGATTACAGGGGAATACTTATGAAAGTACTTGGTATTTATCTTGTACTTATCGTAATATACGTATCGGGTGCAGTTATAGGTTACAGCTACAAGTATAACAGAGAAAGAAGAAATCTTGGCAGGTACGAAAAGAGCCTTAAGAGACTTTCGGGTATCTACAAGAAAGAGGAGACAAAATGACACAATTACTTGTAATAAAAGATAAGATAAGGGATATTTTTCGCAAGTACGACAAGATATTTATAATAGTTCTTAAGTTTGTTCTAGCGCTTATAGTTTTTTCTACACTTACAAAAGAGATAGGCTATGACGAAAGACTGGCAAAAAAGAGCATTACACTTATTCTTTCGGCAGTTTCCGCATTTACACCGGGAGCATTTATGGTGTTTTTGGCATCGATTCTTTCCCTTGCCCATATTTTTGCGGCATCAAAGATCCTTGCAGCTCTTTTTCTTGTCATTATTGCTATACTTTACTTTTTATTTGCAAGGTTTTCACCTCGTTATGCCTGGGTTATCGTAGCGATACCGGTGCTTCACAAATTCCACCTTGCGTACATGGTACCTATGATACTCGGTCTTATCGGTACTCCGGTGGCATCCTTTGCTGTGATAGTAGGTGTTGTGGTGACATTTCTTATAAGCCTTATAAAAGAGGCAGCCACAATAGCGGCAGGAACAGCATTTGCGGCAGATGACATCCTTGCCCTTTATACTTACGTTATAAAGAGTTTTACCGGCAACAAAAAGATGATCGCCATGGCGGCCGTCTTTATAATAGTTTTATTTATCACATATATTATCAGAAAGCTTCGCATTGAGCATGCTTTCGAGATCGCTATTATCGGCAGTACCTTACTTACCATCATTCTTAGCCTCGTAACAGGTATAACCTTCGGACGTTTTGATTCTACAGGGGCTATGATCCTTGGCTCGGTAGCTTCAGGTATCATCGCCTATGTGGTACAGTTCTTCAGGTTTGTACTTGATTACAGTGCCACAAAGAAAGTACAGTTTGAAGATGATGACTTCTATTACTACGTAAAAGCGGTTCCAAAGCTTCGAGTATCAAGCCCTGAGGTTAATGTTAAGACCATAAGCAAGGCAGATGCGGGCGAAGATGAAGAAGAAACCGACAGTTACGAAGACGGTTTGGAGGAACCTATAGATGGAGCAGATAAAGACGTTTTTTAGCGATTACTTCACATGGATATCCCTTCCTTCCATTACGGCATCGGATATCCTTGAGATATTTATTATCGCTTTCGTTATCTATCAGGTAATTAAATGGATCAAAAACACCAGGGCCTGGGCGCTTGTCAAAGGCCTTCTTGTGCTTGTGGCATTTTGTGTGCTGGCGGCGCTTCTTGAGCTTGACGTTATCCTCTGGATAATCAAAAATGCCATCAGCGTCGGAATCATTGCGGTAGTTATCCTTTTCCAGCCTGAACTCAGAAAAGCTCTTGAAGAGCTTGGAAAAAGGAACATTGTTCCTACCATCTGGGGGCTTGATGAAAGAAATGAAAACAAGCGCTTTTCAGACAAGGCTATCGACGAGATAGTAAAGGCTACGTACGAGCTTGCAAGAAGCAAGACCGGAGCCCTTATAGTTATTGAGCAAAACATCAAGCTTACAGAGTATGAACGTACCGGTATCCCTATCGATGCAGTCATTACAAGTCAGCTTCTTGTTAATATTTTTGAACACAATACTCCGCTTCACGACGGAGCAGTTATAATCCGCGACAACAAAGTGTCTGCCGCCACCTGCTATCTTCCTTTATCAGACAATATGGAACTTAGCAAAGAGCTTGGAACAAGACACCGTGCGGCAGTCGGTATCAGTGAAAATGCAGACTGTCTAACCATAGTCGTATCGGAAGAAACCGGAAAAGTATCAGTTACCGAAAACGGTATTCTTAAGCGCAATATCGACGGAGAGCACCTTCGCGAAAGACTTGCTCTTGCACAGGACCGCACCGGAGCTTCCGTTTCAAAGAACGCATTTAAGTCATTGAAGGGAAGGATAAATCATGAGAAAAAAGCTAACAAATAATCTCGGACTGAAACTTCTTTCCCTGTTATTTGCAGTAGTTATCTGGCTTATAATCGTATACACATATGACCCGGCCTCCACAGCCACCTTCGTTCTTGATGTAAATATCTTAAATGAAGATGCCATTACTTCTCTTAACAAAGTGTATGAAGTGATAGAAGGCGATCAGGTCACTATTTCTGCCAAAGGAAACACCAGCCTTATAAATTCCCTCAAGACTACGGATTTTAAGGCTACGGCAGATATCTCAAAGCTTTCTCCTACATACCACGCAGACATCGATGTTGTATGTACAAAGTCAAACAACGTAGAGATAAGCTTTGTGGGCAAGGTGCGTATGCTTGAGATACGCCTTGAAGATGTGGCGGAAAAGCAGTTTAAGCTTTCTGTGCTTCCGGAAGGAACACCGGCAGACGGCTACTACATCGGCGGTTTTACCACAAAACCGAACCTTATCCAGGTTACAGGCGCCAAGTCGGCTATCAACCGTATCGCGCAGGTTGTTGTACCTGTTAATGTAGACTTCGTATCTGAAGACTTTACGGCAGATGTTGAGCCAAAGGCATACGATGCTGACGGTGCAGAGATCAAGACCGGAAAGCTTACATTCTCAAAAGAAACGGTAAGCGTCCAGACCACCGTATACGGTACAAAGGAAGTACCTGTACAGGTTGAGCTTATGGGCGAGCCTTATGCGGGCTACCGCGTATCGACCCTTGAGTACGAGCCAAAGACCATAGTTGTGGCCGGCGATTCCCGTATGTTAAGTACTCTTGAGAGTATCAGCATCCCTGTGGATGTAAGCAACAAGATCACAGACGTTGAAGAGACTATAGAAGTTTCAGAGTTTTTACCTGAGGGAGCTTACCTTCCAAATGCTGCAGAAGCAGTCAGCATTATGGTAGGTATCGAGCGTCTTGCCACAAAGGTATTTGACGTACCTTTTGACAATGTTCAGCTTCGAAACGCAAACCTTGAAGAGTATGTATACGGACTTCCGCAGGAAGGAACCTTTGCCGTAAAAGTACTCGGTCCTTCAGACAAGATCGACAAACTTGAGCTTACGGGTCTTCGCCCGTATATCGATCTTTCTCAGTATACGGAAGAAGGACAGTACAACGCAGAGATCAAATTTGAGCTTGAAGCCGACTACCAGATGTCAGAAAAATACATTATGATAGTAGAAGTCGGACTTAAAGATAAAGAGCCTGAAGAAGGCGAACTTCCACCTGAAGAAGGCGGAGAGGGGCAAGAAGGTAGTGAAGGCAGCGAAGAAGGTCTGCCGGAAAACGGTACGGGTGAAGAAGCTAACGGGGAAATTCACAGCGAAACGTAAGGCTTTAGGAGGATAATTTTGAAACTTAGTGTTATAGTTCCGTTTTCAGGCGGAATAAAGATGTTAAAGGATTGTCTTGACTCGCTTTCAGAGCAGACATACAAAGATTTTGAAGTGGTACTTGTAAGAGACCACGACACAGAAGATGTATCCGCGCTTGTGGCAGAGTATCCTGCACTTCGTATAAATACGGTAGACAGTGAAGGTAAAGGCGTTGCGGCTGCACGTAACACAGGTATAAAGAACGCAACAGGCGAATATATCTACTTTATCGATGCAGATGACTTTATGTACGACGGCAGCGAGTTTGAAAAGCTCGTAGCCCTTGCAGATGCAGAAGGCACCGACCTCATTTACGGTAAGAAGATCAGCACCTGGTTTACAAGAAGCGGTTTTCAGAGCACATTTGATCCTGTTGAGGCAGGACTTGTAGACGAGAGTAAAAACGAAGAAGGCGAAGAGGGCGGCAACGAGCTTGTCAATGACGACAACGACACCGAAGGCGATGAAGAGCTTGAACCTGAGGCCTTCGAAGAAAGAGAAAGATCACGTGCCGTAAAGTACCTCATTACCAAGAGAAAAGGTTTCAAGAACATATCCGTACTTCATATCCTTTTCAGAAAAAGCTTTATTGAAAATGCGGGGCTTCAGTTTGACGAGGCAGGCACCTACTACGTAGATGTTCCTTTTGTGGCTCATGCCCTTGAAAATGCAGTAAAAGTAAGACGTATCCAGGATGTATATTATGTAAAGAGAAAACACAGCGATCCTATAAATACGCCATCATTAGCCCAGATCCAGGATGAAAACAGATTTATGGACATGCTGTCTTCCTATGAGAAGGCGGTGGAAGGGCTTCCTGAAGATTCAAAGGCAAGACTTCATCTTGACCGCAAGCTTATCGGATACTATACAGGTTACCTTGCACTTAAGATCAGAAGAAGTGAAAACGATGAGTGGCGTACCACCAAGTTTGAGGCGATCCGCAAGGTTATCGACACTATACCAAAAGAAAACAAAAAGCACCTTAAGTTTCACCAGAGAAGACTTCTTAAGGCTCTTCATCAGGGCGATGCGGTTAAGGCGTATAAGGCTATAACAGCGCACCTTATGGTAAAGAGATTCTTTAAGCTTCTCCGCCATCCAAAGACCATAAGAAGAGTGCTTTATACACATGTTTTCCTTAAGAAACCAATCAAAGAAAATGTTATCCTCTTTGAGAGTTTCCTTGGAAAGAATTATTCCGACAGCCCTAAGTATATTTACGAGTACCTCGCTAAGAATTACCCGGGCAAATACAAATTTGTCTGGATCCTTGACAATAAAACCAAGCTCCCATACGAAGGCACAAAGATCAGCAGAAGGGGCTTTAGATATTACTATTACCTTGCTGTAAGCAAATACTTCGTATTTAACATGAGACAGCCTGTATGGTTTGTAAAAAGAGACGGTATGGTCTTCCTTGAGACCTGGCACGGAACACCTCTTAAAAAGCTTGTATTTGATATGGATGAGGTTCATTCGGCTTCTCCTCTCTACAAGAAAGAGGTATATAACCAGTCTAGAGCATGGGATTATCTTATAGCAGCAAACGGTTTTTCAAGCAAGGTTTTCAGAAGCTGCTTTATGTATGACAATGAGATGCTTGAATACGGTTATCCAAGAAACGACCTTATGCATGCACCTGACCGCGATCAGATAGGTCTTGATATCAGAAAGAAGCTTGGGATCCCTGAGGGCAAGAAGACTATACTTTACGCACCAACCTGGCGTGATGACGAGTTTTACGACAAAGGAAAATACAAATTTACCCTTAAGCTCGATCTTGATATGATGCGTGACCAGCTCGGCGATGAATACGTGGTACTTCTCCGTACCCATTACTTTATAGCAGATGCTCTTGACCTTACACCTTACAAGGGATTTGCATTTAACGTATGTAAATACAACGATATCACAGAGCTTTACCTTGCATCAGATATAATAATCACAGATTACTCCTCAGTATTCTTTGATTATGCAAACCTTAAGAGACCTATGCTTTTCTATACTTACGATCTTGAAAAGTACAGAGATGTTCTTAGAGGATTTTATATCGACATCGAAGAGGAACTTCCGGGACCACTTCTTTTTACAACTCAGGAAGTTATCGATTCAATAAAAGATATCGACGGAGTTACAGCTAAGTATGCAGACAGATACGATGTATTTTACGAGAAATTCTGCGGCTGGGAAGACGGCAACGCAGCAAAGAATGTCTGCAAGCGAGTTTTTGGAGTTGACTGATGAAGCGTTTGTTTAAGAATTTCCTTAAGTACAGATATCTTCTTAGGGAGCTTATAAAAAAAGACATAAAACTTAAATACAGAAGGTCATATCTTGGTATTCTCTGGACGCTGCTTGAGCCTCTTTTTACCATGATGGTCCTTACCCTTGTGTTTTCAGGGTTTTACGGAAAGTCTGACAAGACCTTCCCGGTATATATCCTTACCGGCCGCCTTTTGTTTACATTCTTTAGTAACTCCACAAAGGCAGCCACAAAATCCATAAGGTCAAATGCAGGTATGATAAAAAAGGTATATGTACCAAAATACATTTACCCTATTTCCACCATCTGCTCGAACTTTATATTTTTCATGATCTCACTTATAGTTCTTGTGGCAGTGGCTCTGGTACTCGGGGTATATCCTACAAAATACGTATTCCTTGCCGTAGTGCCGATACTTAATCTCCTTGTTATGACTCTTGGAGTAGGCCTGATGCTTGCCACATTTTCGGTATTTTTCAGAGATATGGAATACCTTTGGGGAATAGTGCTTACCCTTATTATGTATTGCTGCGCTATATTCTACGAGCCAAAGAGAGTTATAAAGACCGGATTTGGATGGATACTTGAGATCAACCCTCTTTACTGGGTTATAGAGAATTTCAGAGATGCGGTATTCGGAAGACCGCTTGACATGCGTGCGTTTGCATTTTCAACCACATTTGCATGTGTTACGCTTGTACTTGGAATATTTGTATTCTACAAGCAACAGGATAAATTTATCCTGAATATCTAAGTTTCGGAGGCAAAATGAGTAAGACAGTACTTAGCGTTGACCATGTCGGAATGAAGTTCAATCTTGCTTCCGAAAAGGTCGACGACCTGAAAGATTATGTGATAAAGTTCCTTAAAAGACAGCTTATGTATAAGGAATTCTGGGCGCTCAAAGACGTTACCTTTGAGGTAAAAAAGGGCGACAGAGTAGGTATACTTGGTCTTAACGGAGCAGGAAAAAGTACCCTATTAAAATGCGTGGCAGGTGTTCTTAAGCCTACAGAAGGCAAGATCACCACTAAAGGCGTTATTGTTCCTCTCCTCGAGCTTGGAGCAGGTTTTGACAAGCAGTACACCGGCGCTGAAAATATCTACCTGTACGGCGCTATGCTTGGTTATTCAAAGAGCTTTATCGAAGAAAAATACAAAGAGATAGTTAAGTTTTCTGAACTTGGAGACTTTATAAATGTACCTGTAAAGAATTATTCTTCAGGTATGAAATCAAGACTTGGTTTTTCTATCGCAACCATAGTAGAGCCTGATATCCTCATTCTCGATGAGGTACTTTCGGTAGGCGATGCGAAGTTTCGAAAAAAGAGCGAAAAAAAGATCAAATCAATGATAGATAAGAACGTTACTGTTCTTTTCGTATCTCACTCCATAGATCAGGTAAGAGATATCTGCAACAAGGCTATTTTACTTGAACAGGGACACCTTGTGGCAAGCGGCGATGTGGAAGATGTTATCGCCATCTATGAGAGCAAGATCAGTGAAAATTAATCAATCAAAATAAAGAGGTATCAGATCATGAAAAAAGTTATTACTTACGGAACATTTGACCTTCTTCACATAGGTCATATCAATCTTTTAAGAAGAGCAAAGGCTCTTGGCGATTACCTTATCGTAGCTGTTTCCACAGATGAGTTTAATGCTGGAAAGCACAAAGAAGCTTATCATTCTTTTGAAGACAGAAAGGCTATCCTTGAGGCCATCAAGTATGTTGATGAGGTTATCCCTGAGACTACCTGGGACCAGAAGATCAAAGATGTACAGGACAACAATGTAGATGTATTTGTTATGGGTAACGACTGGGAAGGCAAATTTGATTTCCTTAAAGATTACTGCGAAGTTGTATATCTTCCTCGTACCGAAGGCATTTCCACTACAAAGATCAAAAATGATCTACATTTAGCAAAATAATTATGGAAAGATTAAAATCCGATATACGTAGCAAAAAACTGTTCCTTCTTGATATAGACGGAACAGTTTCCTTTGATGCCACCCCTTTTGACGGAACCCTCGATTTTTGCGAGGCAGTACGTAAAAACGGTGGCAAATACATATTTATAACCAACAATTCCACAAAGAGCAACAAGGATTATGTGGATAAGTTCCTGAAAATGGGGATCCCTGTTGATAACACAAGTTTTCTTACCGCGACAAGTGCAACTATCCTTTACTTAAAAGAGAAGTATGCAGGAAAGCTTATCTATGTATGCGGAACAAAGAGCTTTATAGCTGAGCTTGTGGCAAATGGGATCAGGGTAACGGAAAAAGAAGAGGAAGGCATAGATGCTGTACTTGTGGCATATGACAGCGAGCTTACCTACAGCAAGCTTGTGCTTACCTGTAAGCTTCTCTTAGAGCGAAACCTTCCTTTCCTTGCGACAAATCCCGACCTTGTATGCCCTGTGGGCTTTGGGTACGTACCTGATTGCGGCTCTATATGCGGCATGATAGTAAATGCCGTAAAAAGAGAACCGGTATATATCGGCAAACCAAACAGCGTTATGGCTGATGTGGCTATGGCAACATTTGGTTACAGCAAAGATGAAACCGTAGTAATAGGAGACAGGCTTTATACGGATATTGCCTGCGGTATAAATGCGGGGGTAGACACCGTAGTGGTCTTTACAGGCGAAGCAAAGTACGAAGACCTTGCCACTACGGAGTTTCCACCTACATATTATTGCGAAAACATAAGAGATATTTATAACGCGATCAAATAATTATTTATTTTTGATTTACCCAGACTCTCATTTCGTTTTCGCCCCTGTTTGCCCAGGCAAAATAAGGGATAAACTTAAGATGTTGCTTTGTAAATGAGGCAGGAGTGTATTTTTTATATAGTCCTGTCTCTTCTTTTATCCGAAGTCCGTCGCACTCTATGGTACATACTCCCCCAAGCACCTCTTTTTCGTAAGAACAAACAAAAGAAGTACTGTCATCAAGATATATGCCTGCAAGGTTCTCTCCGTTATCTACGCCTTCAAGGCAGTAAACAAGAGGTCCGCGCTTTATGGCAACCTTTCCCGCATCCGCAGAAACCTTAGGATTTGCGGTATATTTGCAAGGGATCATATCTAGTCGCATGACAATAGTGGTTTTCCCGGGCTTTGCTTCAAAAACAGCATAGCCCTTTTCTGTATCAGGAGTTATCTCGCTGTTATCCATTGTATAAGTAACTTCCTCGTGCCAGCCCGGTACTCTTACTCCAAGAGAAGCATTGCTGTTACCTGCATTGTTTACGGTGATGGTTACGTCGCCGCTCCAGGGGTAACCTGTTTTTATCTCAAGGCTTACCGGGTTTCCGCATATATTAAATTCTGCGGTGTTGCCAATAAAGAGGTTTACATATAGTCTGTCTTCTTTTTTGGTATATATATAGTTTTCAACAGAAGTAACAAGCCTTGCAAGGTTTGGAGGGCAGCAGGCGCATCCAAGCCATGAAGGTCTTACAGCTTTTACGTGACTCTTACCGGGGTCAAGTCTGCTTGCCACAGGGTTTACCTCAAGAGGATTAACGTAAAAGAAATGCTTTCCGTCAAGGGCCATACCTGCTATAGCTGTATTATAAAGGGCTGTTTCCATGATGTCTGCGTACTCGGAGTCTATCTCATTTTCAAGCATCTTCCTTGCAAAGAAGGTAAGGGCTACAGATGCACAGGTCTCACAGTACATGGTATCATTTGGAAGGTCGTATTCAAAGGTGAATGACTCGCCGTGTACCGTAGAGCCGACACCGCCGGTTATAAACATCTTTGTATCAACAATATTGCGCCAGATCTTTTTGCAGGCCTCAAAACGTGCATTGTCGCCGGTTTTTGCCGCCACATCAGCCATAGCCGTAGCAAGATACAGCATTCGCACTGCATGACCTTCTGCCGTATCCTGCTCATTTACCGGTTTATGTATCTGGTAATACTTTTTAGGAAGCCTTGCCATACCGCTTGGATCACCGTGATAAGCAGGGTCCTTTCGCTGTTTATCGTATACAAGCGGGTCAAGACCTCTTACATCAAGGAAAAACTTGGCAAGAGTAAGAGCTTTCATATTGCCTGTGGCCTCATACCACTTTGCCAGACCGATCTCTATTTCTTCATGACCATCTGCTATGGCATGTTTTCCCTCTTCAAAGCCAAAATATTCAAAAAGGCAGTTTACAAGCTTTTCAGAAATCTCAAAAACCGCCTGACTTTTCGTTACATTGTAATAAGCTGCTCCCGCCTCAAGAAAATGTCCCATACAGTAGAGTTCATGGCTTTCACCAAGCTGCAGGAATTTTCTTTTTGGAGCCTCGATGGTAAAGAAAGTGGAAAGATAGCCGTCAGGCTCCTGAGCCTCTCCTATAAGCGTGACTACAGAGTCAGCAAGGTTTTTAAGTTCCTCATCGTATTTATCTGCCAATGAATAAGCCACAGCTTCAAGCCATTTATAAACATCGCTGTCCTGGAACATCCAGCCGTAGTGATGGCCTTTAGACCTTCCTGCTGCAATCTTGAAATTTTCGATGGCATGGCTTTTTTCGTTTGGGATGTAGTCATCATCCCTCTCTTTTTCGATATTGATGTCAATGGAATCACTTAAGACTTTCCACTGATAAGGGATCATCTCAGTGCGGACAAGTTCCCTGTACCTGCCCCAGAATCTGTCTGTAAGAGTAATATTTTTTTCCATTTCACATTCCCCCGGTAGAAAAGATGGCCAAAGGGGGGACAAAGCCCCCCAAATGGTCCAAATTATGTTATTTTTTAATTATGGAATCGATGGTTGCCTGTGCTTTGGCTGCAGCCTCTGCAGGATCACCGCCTGTCATTACTTCGTTAAATGCAAGTGAGATGGCATCTGAGATCTGTGGCCACTCAGGAAGCGGACCTCTTGCATTTGCATACTGCATTTCATCTACGAATACCTGGTAGATAGGATCGCCGTCAAACTGTCCCTCTGCGATGGTTGAGTCAGAGGAGATGTAGCCCATGGCGTTCATCATATAAAGGCATGTGTCGCGGCTTGTTGCAAACTCAAGGAACTTAACGGCAGCGTTCTCATTGCCTCCTGCGATAACTGCATAGTTCTCGCCGCCAAGACCTGAAGCCTGATATTTATCCTGTGGTATAGAAGCCACGTTCCAGCCAAATGGAAGGTTCATCTCGCGCATGGTTGGTATCTGCCATGTTCCGTTGATCATCATTGCAAGGTTGCCTGAAGCAAACTGATTCATGGTGTCTCCCTGTGTCCAGTTGATAGCCTCAAGTGTCATGGCGCCTTCATCTACCATTTTCTTTACCTGAGTAAGAGCCTTTATACCGCCTTCTGAATTGATCTCGTAAGCAGTAGCGCCTGTAGACCATACCCAAGGAAGGAAGTTGAAGGTTCCCTCTTCATTTTGAAGTGAGCAATGAGCAAAACCTGAAACAGTATCGGTTGTACAGGCTTTTGCAACGGTAAGAAGTTCATCCCAGGTTGTAGGAACGGTCTGGCCTGCAGCCTTTAACATGTCCTCATTATAGAAAAGTACAAGGTCGTTGCTTCCAAAAGGAACACCGTAGAGCTTTCCGTTAAGAGTACATGAGTTAACAGGACCCGGATAATAAGTACTTACATCAAATTTACCCGTAATGTCTGCAAAAATTCCCATGGCTGCGTAAGAAGCGTGATCCGGATTGTCAAGGATAACAAGATCCGGAAGCTCGTCTGCTGCAGCGCCGATAGAGAGCTGTTTCTTAAAATCTGCGAAAGGTACGTACTTGGCTCCAACTTTGATATCGCTCTGTGAGTTGTTGAACTCCTCGATAATGTGGTCAAGTGCCTTCTGATGGCCTTCTGTCTCCCAGTAATACCAGATTGTTACGTCACCCTTTGCGCCGGTGGCATTTGCCTGATCCCCGCTTGAGGAAACCTGTGCAGATGAAGAAGGTGTTACATCTTCCGTAAGATCGCTGCCTTTTTCTCCGCAGCCTGCCAGTACTGTGCCAAGCATACAGATGGCAAGTACAACTGCAAGTAATTTTTTCATTATTTTATCCTCCTTTTTCAGTTCCTTTCTTTTCTGAACTGTAGCTTAATTATATAAGCGGAACTTAAAATGACATACTCTACAATTCTAAAAAAAGGGGGAGAAAACTAATCTATTCTCGGAATGCTTATTTTTACGGTGGTTCCGGCATCTTCCCTGCTTTCAATACTGATATTTGCGCTGCCGCCGGAGTACATATTAAGTCTTGTAATGGCATTATACATGCCAACGCCAACTTTTTCTTTTATGGTTTCCGGGTCGCCGGCGTTTATGACATCGGTCATATCCTTTGAAAGGCCTTTGCCATTATCCTCAACCTCAATAAAGATCCTGTCATCCGCAGAATAAATGCCCACTCTTAGTCTGTATTCATCTCTTTTGGCGTTAAAACCGTGAATAACGGCATTTTCAACAAAAGGCTGGATCATCATCTTATGTATCTTAATATCGTAAAGGTCGTTGTCGGCATTTATGTTGCAGACAAACTTGTTCTTAAGTCTGAACTGCTGAAGATATACGTATTTTTTTAACCAGTCGATCTCGTCTTTAATGGTAACTATCTGATTTCTGTTGCTTATGGCGTACCTTAAGATGATGGCAAGGGTATTTATAGCGTTGCTTATGTCGTATTCATCTTTATCTATAGCCATCCAGTTTATGGTATCAAGGGTATTGTAGATAAAGTGGGGGTTGATCTGAGCCTCAAGCATCTTAAGCTCGGCGTTTCGCGTGTTCTCTTCTTCCCGTCGCTCCTTTTCCATAGCCTCGTAAAGCCTGTCAAGGGTATCGTTGTACTGGGTACTTATAAGCTTAACATCTTCAAGGGCAGTGGGAGCATCCTCGATCTTAAGGGGAATACCCGCCTCGTTGGTTTTTTGCATTCCGTCAACAACAAGACCTATGTCCTTTGTAAGCATGCCGGATATCTTAAATACACCGTAGATAGATAAGATAAGCAGCACAACGCTGATAAGGAAAAGATGAACCACATTTTCACTTACGGAGGACATGTATTCGCTATCATCATAAATGTAGACGATATCCCAGCCGTACTCCATATTTGAAAACAGGTAGAACTTACGGTTAGAGATGCGCTTGTCATAGGTCTTTTCAATATAGCGCTGGTAAATGCCAAGCTTTTCCTCCTGGGTAGGAGTGGTGTCAAAAACGCTTACGTTAATGTGGCTTTTGTCATTATCGCTGATAACCCGGCCTTCCTTTCCTACAAGGAAAACAACGCTTTCGCTCTCATTTTTAACAGAATCAAGTACGGCCTCAAGAAGAGCCTCATCGATACTTACGATAATGATGCCATATTCTTCGCCCACTCTTTTGTAATTGGTGATCCTGTGGGCTATATGGAAAAGATAGTTGTCTTTATTTGCAAAGTTGTTGCCAAATTCCGTTGAGTAGATGTGATATTTGTTATCTTTGTTTACATCCGCATAGAACTCGTCAAAGGTCATGCTGAAGTTGTCTATCCAGGTGTTTTCGTATGTGGCGGGAGTAAGCTGATCGTATGTAATGATGGTACCGCCTTTAAAAAGAACGGAAATAGACCTTATGTAGTCCTTTGAGTTAAGCACGCTGCTAAGATAGCGCCTTAGCTTGCTTGTGGTAACGGCGGTATCAAGGCCCTCATTCATATTGACTGCCCATTCCACCATATCTTCGCTGGTGTAAAGCTGATAAAGAAGGTCTTCGTATTCCTCGAGCCTGATACTGAGGATATCATCTGCCTCCTTCATGTTGATGGCGGTAAGGCTTTTTGTATTTTTATTTATGGCGGAAATAACCTTATATGACATATAGAAACTGATGATCAGGATTATAGTGGCAACGATTATGCCAAAATAAAAGACAAGCAGTTCCTTTAAAGAATACTTTTTCATTTGCTCACCCCGGGTACATTTCTAATCTCTATCTTAATGAATTTAAGCCCCAAAATCAATAAGAACTTCCGGAAGAAAACCTTCCGGAAGCCCTTATTTTCACCCCTTTACAGCGCCGTTTGTCATGCCGGCGATAATATATTTTTGCATAAAGATAAAGATTATCGCCACCGGAATGATGGTAACTATGGCAAAGGCCGACAAATAGCTCCACTTTGTTCCGTACTGCCCCATAAAATTAAAGATCCCCGCTGTGATAGGTCGTTTCTGCTGATTGATGATAAAAGTCATTCCGTAGGCCAGGTCTCCCCAGGCATACAGGAAAGAGAAGATGGCGCAGACTACTACGCCGGGTTTGGCTACGGGCACAAGAACCCGCATAAATGCCCCGAACCTGTTACAGCCGTCAATATATGCCGCTTCCTCAAGAGCCTTTGGTATGGCCGCAAAATAGTTCTTCAAAATAAGAACCGAAAACGGGATACCGATGGTGGCATCGGCAAGAATGGCTGAAAACCAGGTGTTGTAAACATGAAAATGCTTAAACATTATAAACATTGGTGTAAGCAGTACAGACACTGGAAGCATCTGGCTTACAAGAAATCCAAGGAGCACTGCTTTTCTGCCTGCAAATCTGTACTTTGCTATGGCGTAGGAGGCAGGTACCGCAAGGAGTACTGCGATCAGCATTGCACCTGTTGAGATAACAAAGCTGTTTCCAAAGGATTTAAACATATTAAAATCGCCGGTCTCAACCTGAGCCGCATAGGACTTAAGGTTTAACACATGCGGATAAAATGTCGGCGGTATCCGGAAGATCTCCACTTCAGTTTTAAAAGAAGTGATGAGCATCCAGAATACCGGAAACAAAAGGAGAAAAGCTACAATTATGGAAAGAATGTTAAATAATATATTTTGTGGTATTTTCATTTTCTCACTGTTCATTTTTCTCTTCCCCCTTCATAGTGATCTTAAGATATAAGATACCCACAAGCAGAAGTATGACAAGGAGCACATTTGCAACAGATGAGCCTAAGCTGTACTCAAAATTGTCAAAGGAGAGCTTGTAGGAGTAGGTTGAAAGCAGGTGAGTGGAATTAACAGGTCCTCCTGAAGTCATAACGTATACAAGGTCATAAACCTTAAAGGTGTAAATAAAACCAAGTACAAGTATAGACTCGATGGTGGAGCGCATAAGAGGGAGAGTGATCTTTGTAAATTTTTTAAAGCTTCCTGCTCCGTCAATTGCCGCGCTTTCATAAAGTTCTTCCGGGATTGAGGTAAGTCCCGTGGAAATAAGGATCATATTAAAGGGGATGCCGATCCAGATATTGGTGGCGATAACCGCAAACATGGCGGTATGAGGCTTGGTAAGCCAGTCTATATTTTCTGAAATAAGCCCCAGGTTCATAAGGATATAGTTTAAGATACCCACCTTTGACTGGAACATAAACTTAAAGATCAGGGCGGTAACAGTCATGGGCATCATCCATGGGATCATGAGGATCCCGCGAACAGGCTTTGAAAAGGTAAACTTCTTGTTAAAGAAAAGTGCCAGCGCAAAACCGATAATAAACTGTATCACAAGACAGCTGACCGTAAAAAATACAGTATTTGTAAGGGATTTAATAAAGACTGCATCTTTAAACAGTACCTTGTAATTGCCAAGCCCTATGAACTTTTTCTCCCCTCTTACAAGGTTGTTTACGGTAACGTTTTGAAAACTCAAAAAGATGTTGCTAAGTATAGGGTAGCCCACAAATACCAGCATATAGATGACTGCCGGTAAAACAAAAAGCAGCCCTGCATTGTCGTGCCTGAAAAATCTTTTGACTTTCTTCATGAAAAAACTCCTCCTTTTTTCTCGTCCTTATCTTATAACGGATCTGCCGGGTAAGATATGGGAAAAAACCAAAAAAAGGGGGAGTAATCAAAACTCATTTTATTTCATTTTTTTTCTGTAGTCCGTTGGAAGCATTCCTGTTGCCTCTTTAAAGACTTTTCCAAAGTATTTCGGGTCTGCGTAGCCAACCTTTGCGGATATTTCGTAAAGCTTCATGTTTGTACCGCAGATCAGCTGCTTTGCTTTTTCAACCCTGTAATTCTTTATGTATGTGCTAAACTGCCGGCCTGTTTCTTTGTGGAAGAGCATACCAAGATACTCGGGGGTAAGGGAAAGCTTGCGGCTTATTTCCTCGAGGGTGATGCCGGTTCCGTAGAATTCCTGGACCATACTGATGGCTTTTTTTACCGCCAGATGCACATCGGCATATTCATCTTCCTTAAATCGGATGTTTGAGATAAGGTTTTCCACCTCATTATCAAGTTCTTCCGTAAGCTTGGAATCCATGATGCCCGTAAGGATCTTTTGCTGATCCACCGCATCTTCCTTAAGGGCGCCGACCTCTTTTGCAACGCCGATCATCATCCACATGAACCTTACGTAACATTCCTTTATTTCTTTTGGAATATAGACTTTGCCGTTTCTGAAGGTACTGTGGAAGGCGCTTACAGTCTTTTTTATCTTTGCTTCGTCAAAAGAGCATATGGCACTTCGCATAGCGACCTCAAGCTCAGCCGGGTAAATGCAGGAATCGGTTTTAACACCTGTTATATTCGGGTAGGTAATAAGCACGTTTTTCCCGAAGGCGATATTCCAGTCCATATAAGAATTTAAAAGATCGTATTTTTCGTGTATGCCGTCAAGACCGCTGCATTCAACCCATCCCACAGCCATACTGACCTCGTTTGAGGCAAGGATGCTGTTTTGGAAGAAGTGGCGCAGGTCTTTTTTGTCGCCCCACTTATATACGAGGATAACGATGGACTTTCGGTAGGTTATTTCTTCTGCCACATAGGCGATATCTTTTTCAAGGGACAGAATGTGCTTTATAACCGAAAATGCCCGTTTGCTGTCTTTTTCAAAGGTTTTGCCAAGATAAGCGGTAATGAGGATAAAGTCCCCATCTGCTTTTATGCCGTAGTTGTCATTCAGATATTCAGCTACTTTGTCGTTAAGCGTAAAGCGGCCGTCTATGGCATCTCTTATTATCTGATCGATAGTGCCGACTTCTGCCGGCTTGCGGCTCTTTTCAATAAGAACCTGCTCGCGAACATGGCTCATAGCCTGGGCAAAGTCGGTAAGAGAGACGGGCTTTAAGATATATTCCGTAACGCCGAGTTTCATGGCTGTACGCGCATAATCAAATTCGGAGTATGCGCTAAGTACCACCGCTTTTGTCTTTATGCCACCTTCTGAGAGTGCCTTAAGCATCTCAAGACCGTCCATAACAGGCATCCTGATATCTGTTATTACGATATCCGGCTTTGTCTCCCGGATTATCTTTAGACCGCTTTCTCCGTCTTCTGCCACTCCACATACAACGTAGTCTTCCTCCAGCTTTGATAACAGCTTTTCGATGCCCTCTCTAATTCTTATTTCATCTTCAACAATAACTACCTTCATAAAAAAATTCCCCGTAAACCCATTTTTGTATATTCTAACACAAAAAAGGTCTGCGGGGAAAAAATTTACATATTCTTTACTTCTTCGAAGGTATCTGTTACTTCTTTTTCAGGCTGCTTTGTGGCAAGGCTTACAAGCACTATAACGATGATAGCCACAAGAAACGCAGGAGCAAGCTCGTAAAGATCCCATACTCCGCCAAGAGGTCTTACAAAATATTTCCAGATAAATACCATAAGTCCGCCGGATACCATACCTGCTACTGCGCCGAATTTATTGGTACGTTTCCAGTAAAGGGAAAGTATCATAATAGGGCCGAATACGGCGCCAAAACCTGCCCAGGCAAAGGATACGATACCAAAGATCGAGCTGTTTGGATTCCAGGCGATGATAACGCCAAATACCGCAACTGCTATAAGAGTTGCTCTTGCTGTTATCATGGCGGCAGTTTCTGAAAGCTTTATGCCAAATGTCTCCTGGATGATGTTTTCTGATACAGAAGAAGAAGCGGCAATAAGCTGTGAATCTGCGGTAGACATGGTGGAAGCAAGGATTCCCGCAAGTACAAGACCTGCCACAAGGGCAAATATAAAACCGTGCTCGCTTATCTGCTGTGCAAGTACTACTATAAGAGTTTCTGCCTTTGAAGCACTGCCCGGGTTTGTTGCATCTACAAGGCTGTTAAGAGCGCCTGTTTGTGTAAGAGCTCTTCCAACCACACCAAGAAATACCGCAATGCCAAGAGAGAACACAACCCAGATGGAAGCAATACGTCTTGAAAGCTTAAGTTCTCCCGCTTTTCTTACTGCCATAAATCTAAGCAGGATATGTGGCATACCAAAGTAACCAAGACCCCAGCAAAACATGGTGATCTTATTAAAAAGACCGTAAGGGGCTGCTATGTTTGCGGCGTTATCATAGGTGGCGCTTACGTTAAGGAATCCCGGAAGAGCCTTGGCATTTTCCATAACCGACCCAAGGCCGCCTGCACTGTACACTCCGTACCCGAGTACAAAAAGGAGGGCAAGGGACATAACGATAGACTGGATAAAGTCGGTTTTTGATGCGGCAAGGAAACCGCCTGTGGTGGTGTAACCCACGATTATAACCGCCGATACGATCATGGCAAGTTGATAATTAACGCCAAAGAGCGATGAAAAAAGCTTTCCACATGCAGAAAAACCCGAAGCCGTATATGGCACGAAGAAAATAAGGATAAAGACGGCGCCGATGCAAAGGATAATGTTGCTCTTGTCGCGGAATCTTTTCTTGAAATAATCCGGAATAGTGATGGCGTCAAGTTTTTCCGTATAATTACGAAGTCTTTTGGCTGTAAAGAGCCAGTTAAGATATGTACCTGCGATAAGGCCAACGGCTGTCCAGCCCGCATCTGCAATACCCGTAAGGTAGGCAAGACCCGGAACACCCATAAGCAGATATGAGCTCATGTCTGATGCTTCGGCGCTCATAGCCGTAACAAGAGGACCTAGCTTTCTTCCGCCAAGGTAGAAGTCCTTAACGTCGTTGGTGTCCTTTGAGGAGACAAAACCCATAAGGAGCATAGCCGAAAGGTACACAAGGATAGAGATGACAATACCGATCTGTGCGATAGTCATAGAAAAACCCCCTTTATTTTACTTTAATTATTTACCTCGTTAACAGATTACCACAATAAAGTAATAAATACAAGGGAAAATGAATAATTATAAATTACTTTCGTGGGCTTTGGTGGGGACGCTCCCTGCCGGACGGTATTTTTCTCGTCTCATCGCTTTTTCTTAGGGCGAGTTAACCCCTCTCGACCTCGCCATGAGCACTTGCCGAGTGATTCACGAGGCTTACGTGCGAGGCATAGCGCACCCTTGGCGAAGTGAAACTGAGCTTAGTAGGCCGCTAACCGGCGGGCGTTACCGCCGGCTCTCGGGATGGGGTGGTGATACCCTCCCATCCACGGGGCATAGCCATGAGCACTTGCCGAGTGTTTCACGAGGCTTACGTGCGAGGCATAGTGGCCCCTTAGCGAAGTGAAACTGAGCTTAGTAGGCCGCTAAAGCCGACGAAAAAGCGAGTTCGTCTCGAACAAATACCTGGCGCGGTCGCGTTACATTCTGTCCCTCTGAAACCAAAATTAAATATAGGAATATAATTAAAAGTTGTACATTATGGAAGGATAAAGTAGAATAGGGAAAGGTGAAGATATAGATAAAGGATAGATGTTAAGTAAATTATGGATTTTGAATATACTTTTGTTAGATCGAGAAGAAGAACTATAGGGATTACAATAAAGCAGGATGGAAGCGTGGTTTTGCGTGCCCCAATGCGGTGCAGCAGGGCTGAGGCGGAGCGTTTCCTCTTTTCGAAGATGGACTGGATAGTTAAGACGAGAAAAAAGATCGCGGAGAAGGCGCCGGCTGCGGAGGTGCAAAAGTTTTCCGGTGCCGAGGTGGCGCGTTTTAAGGCAGAGGCAAGGAAAGAAATACCTGGGCTTGTCAGAGAAGTGGCAGCAAAGATGGGCGTCACTTACGGGACTGTTTCAATACGTGCCCAAAAGACCAGGTGGGGGAGCTGCTCAGCAAAAGGCAACCTGAATTTTAACTGCCTCTTGATGCTTCTTCCTGAAAATGTCTTAAGATATGTGGTGGTGCACGAACTTGCCCACAGAAGACACATGAACCATTCGGCGGCATTTTGGCGCGAAGTAGAAAAATATCAGCCAACATACAGGGAAGATAGAAGACAGCTAAAAACAGAAGGCGGAAGGCTTATAGAGAGATTGCCATAAACGAGGGTGTTTTTGTTGATATAGAGTATCTAATAAGATGAATCCTGCAATAATGGAAAATCTGCCATCCATAGAGGATATTGAGAACCACATAAAGTTATAGTTAAATTTTGCAACGACCGTTGCAAAATTAGATATAAACCGGATGACCAAAAGTGACTGTGACCCTTTTGGTTATTGTAATTCGGATGTCGGTTTAGTAGAATAATGTTATGCTTTGTTTATACATAAAAGCAAGGAAGATATTTACGCTAGGGAGGATTAAAATGAGCACATTAGTAACATTTTTCAGTGCCGAGGGCACTACAGCAAAGGTGGCAAAGGAGTTTGCGCAAAAAAATGGAGCGGATCTTTTTGAGATAGTTCCGGTTGAGCCTTATACGGCAGCAGATATCAAATGGACAAATCCGATCGCAAGATGCAACAGAGAGCAGATAGCGGGAAAAGACGTGCCTGTAGCAGGGAAGGTCGATAATTTCGAGCAGTATGACACAGTTTATATTGGATTCCCAATCTGGTACGGACAGGCCCCAAGAGTGGTTTATACATTCTGCAAGGGATACGACTGGACAGGAAAGAATGTAAAAGCATTTGCTACATCCGGCGGAAGCGGCATCGGAAAGACAGCAGAAAAGCTGGCGCCATATGTAGAAGGTGCAAGCAGCGTAACAGCAAAACTTATACATAGCGCAGAGGAGATATAAAATGAGTGAGCAGAAGTTAACGGTTGATTTTTGCACATGCACAGCCACAACTTGCCCGAATCATCCGTCAAATCACGATATGGGCTGTACACCTTGCATCGAAAAGAACCTAAAAAATCACGAGATTCCCGGTTGCTTCTTTAGGGCAGCAGGCGGAGTAAAGCCAACAAAAGACTGGTACTTTGAGGACTTTGCAGCACTGATCAATAGCCTTACGAAAGAGGAAAAGTAAGGCTTTTCGGGCAAAGCATAAAATATAATAAAACTCAATAGACATTTATGTCTGGCCGGCTTAATGCCGGCCCTTTTTTGAAATATGTTCTTTACTTTTTGATAAATAAAAAGGGTATTTACAAAACGTTCTTTAAAATGATACAATTAAAGAACGAAATGAAAAGGTGGTGAAAGATGTGGATTATAGCTATGAAAATCTAAAGATATTAATAGAATCTAATGGGGGAGTTATATCCGCTGCTGACCTTCAGAGTGCCGGTATTGAACGAATCAAAATTTATGCGCTTCTGACAAGTGGAATACTTAAGAAAGAATCTCATGGTAATTATGTTTTGAGCGAAAATGAGCCGGATGAATATAAGATTATACAGAACCGGTCTGAGAAACTGATATATTCACATGGCACAGCTCTTTTTTTGCACGGTATGTCAGATCGTGTACCACATATTTTAGATATTACAGTTCCACAAGGAGATAATATTTCTAGGATCAAGAAGTCATATCAGAATACGAGGTTTCATTATTGCAAGAAAGAACTTTGGAATTTGGGCATAATGAGCGTGACCACTCCTATGGGATATAACGTACGAGTATATGATCCTGAACGTTGCATCTGTGATCTGATAAAAGATAAAGATAACATTGATAAGCAGATTTATATACAAGCTGTTCAGGAATATTTTAAAAGTATGTGTAATCCGCGAAAGATGATTAAGTATGCAAAAGAGTTTAATATAGAATCCAAAGTCAGAAACTACATGGAGGTACTGCAATGAAGGTAAGGACACCGGAGCAACTTAAAGGACAAATTAGAAACTTTGCTACCCAAAGGAACCTTCAGCCACAAGAAGTACTTCAAATGTATATGTTTGAAAGAGTTTTGGATAGACTCGCAAAATCACAATACAAAGATAATTTTGTATTAAAAGGCGGACTTCTCATTTCATCCATGTTTGGTGTTGAGGAGAGAACTACTATGGATATGGATACTACTGTTACCGGGATTGATATGAAAGAAGATGAGATACAAAAGATAATAACCGAAATTCTTTCAATTGATGTGGGTGACGGGATTGAGTTCGAGCTTTCAAAAACAGGACCTATACGGGAAGATGATGATTACAATAACTTCAGAGTATTTTTTGTGGCACATTATGGGAAGATTGCAAACGAAATGAAAATGGATATAACTACCGGAGATATTATTACTCCAAGTGCGATTGATTATTCATACAAGACAATTCTCGATAAGGATGAGATAGAGGTTAAAGCCTATAATAGAGAAACTATTATTGCTGAAAAATACGAGACAATCATCAGAAGGAATATAGGAATAACCAGGGCAAGAGATTTTTATGATCTATATATGTTCTTTAATCTTTATCAAAATGAGATAGATTACGAAGTCCTTAAAACTGCGGTAACAAGAACATCTCGGAAACGTGGATCGGAGGAAGAATTGGCTGATTGGATGGAAATCTGCAGTGAAATGTCACAGGATTTATCTCTAAAGTCTCTTTGGGAGAACTACAGAAACAATAATAGTTATTCGGCAGACACTTCTTTCGAGGATGTTATGAAGGCTGTAAGAGAAGTTGGAAAAAAAGTGACAGTAGAATATGTATAGCTACAATTGTTATACATGATTTATAGTTGTTTTTTTTATTACTGGTAAATGTCAATAGACATTTATGTCTAACGGGATGGGCCGGCTTAATGCCGGCCCTTTTTTGCTAAAGTTTAAGTGAATAACTGAAAGTGGCTCTGCATCCGGACATTTCTAAGCTTCTTTTCAAAGATTGGGCCGGTGCATCGTGTACTCCTAAAGTAGCTGCCAAGAAGATTTATAGTAATGATTTTTGAGATTTATATGTGGTGTTTTTATTGTTTGACGCTGGCATAAATGATATAATCAAGTGTAATACTTTAACCTGGTAAAGGATGCAAGAAAATGACCGAGGAAAAGCTTAATCTTCTTAACGAAGGCCTTACAACTGCATACATTGACGGGGCGGCAGCTGCTATGCCGGCTTATAAGCCTATGTTTCTTTCTAACAATCCCGGTGAGGGTAAGAAAGTTCTGGCTGAGATTGAGGAAGAACTGGCAAAATGCGACAAATTCCAAATCAGTGTGGCGTTTATTACTGATAATGGTATTGAGCCGCTTATGCAGACTCTTAAGGAACTTGAAGAGAAGAATATACCGGGCGAAATCCTTACCACAAATTATCTTAATTTTTCAGAACCAAAGGCTCTTAAGAGGTTAGCTGAGCGCAAAAATATCACCCTCAAAATGTACGATGTAAATAAGTCTCGTGAGGGTTTTCATACAAAGGGCTATATCTTTAGACGTGATGAGCTTTACAGAATAATCATCGGTAGTTCTAACATTACAAGCACTGCTCTTACTACAAATAAAGAGTGGAACACAAAGATAATCTCAACAGAACAGGGTGAAATCGCAGGAGAGATCGTTCGAGAATTTACCGAGTTCTGGAATTCTGAATATGCTGTTCCTTATGAGGAGTTCATAGATCGATATAAAGAAGAATACGAGATTATCAAGAAACAGAGAAAGATTGCGGAGTCGGGAAATGTTACTTCGCTTATTAAGTATACCCTTAAGCCAAACTCCATGCAGCTTGGGTTTATAGCAAACCTTAGAAAAATAGTTGATAAAAACGAATCAAGAGCACTTCTTATTTCTGCAACAGGCACTGGAAAGACCTATGCTTCTGCATTTGCGATTAGGGAACTTGGATATAAGAAAGTGCTGTTTTTGGTACATAGAGCTGCTCTTGCAAGACAGGCCATGGCATCGTTTAAAAATGTATTTGATAATAGTAAATCTATGGGACTTGTGGGTGATGGCAAGGCTGAATACGACGCAGATTTTATTTTTGCCATGGTTGAAACCCTGCATAAAGAGGAGAATCTGAAGAAGTTTAGTCCTAATGAGTTTGACTGCATAGTTCTTGATGAAGCACATCATAGTCCGGCAAATACTTATCAGAAGGTTATGGAGTACTTTACACCAAAACTTTTCCTTGGCATGACTGCAACTCCTGATAAAAGAGAAGACGGGGACATCAGCAAGAATGTTTATGAGCTGTTTAACTACCAGATTGCTTATGAAATCAGGCTCCAGCAGGCTATGGAAGAAGATCTTCTTTGTCCGTTCCATTACTTTGGAATCAGTGACATTTCTTTACTTACTGATGAACAGGTTATGGCAAAGAAGATTACGGAAGAAGACTTTAACATGCTTACCAGCGATGAGCGAGTAAAGCACGTGATTGAACAGGCTGAATACTACGGCTATAGCGGAGACAGAGTAAAGGGTTTAATTTTCTGCAGCAGAAATAAGGAATGTAATGAGCTTTCTGAGAAATTCAATAAGCTCGGTTATAGAACAGTGGCACTCAGCGGCGCAAACTCTGAAAAGGAAAGAGCCGAGGCTTTTGAGCGCCTTGCTATGAATGAGGAAGATGCAACTTCTGATAAGCAACCGCTTGACTACATATTCTCAGTTGATATTTTAAACGAGGGTATTGATATAGTTGAAGTAAATCAGGTTATTATGCTAAGGCCGACGCAATCTCCTATAGTTTTTATTCAGCAGCTCGGAAGAGGACTCAGAAAAGCTGAAGGAAAAGAGTTTGTTGTTATACTTGATTTTATTGGAAACTATAATAATAACTTTATGATTCCCGTGGCGCTTTCCGGTGACAGGACATATAATCCTGATACAATCAGAAAATATGTCATTTCCGGTAATAATACAATTCCGGGGGCATCGACGGTTCATTTTGATGAGGTGGCAAAGGATAAGATTTTTCACTCCATAGATAAAATTAAAGGAATCAAAGCAATAATAAAAGAAAGTTATGTTTCGTTGAAGAACAGGCTTGGAAGAAGACCTCTTCTTTATGATTTTTATAAGCAAGGCGAGATAGATCCGCTTGTTATCATCAAAGAATATAAGACTTACTGGCAGTTTATGACGTCAGTTGAAAAAGATAATTATAACTGCATGCTTACTTCACACGAGAAGCTAATACTTGAATATCTCAGCAAAACTATCCTTAGTGGCGTGAGACCAAATGAGCTTGTAATATTGCAGGAACTTCTCGATAAAGACTTTATTTTGCCTTCGGATATTCAAAAAGAATTGCTTGAAAGATTTAGCTATAAAATAACCGATACTGAGATAAGTGAATCTGCCAGAGTTTTACAGGGTTTCTTTACCAGTAAAGATGAAGAGTATCAGAAGTTTAAGGATATTGATATTATAAAAAATGAAGAAGATGGCGAGATCAAAAGACTTAATGGCTTCTTTTTATGCTTGCAACATGCTGAATTTAGCGAGCAGATTAAAGATATAATCAATGTGGGACTTGCTAGATATAAAGACAAGTATTCTACAGGCAGATATAGTGAGACTCCGTTTGTTTTATATGAGAAGTATTCAAGACGTGATGTAAGCTTGCTTACAAACTGCGGAAAAGACCTTTCTTCAACAATGTATGGAATGAGTAGGATTAATGATGATTTATTTATTTTCATCACATACCACAAAGAAGAGGCTGAAGAAGGCAAAAACTACGTAGAAGGTAAACCTGATTACGCCGATGCGTTTGAAGACAACCAGATTTTTAGATGGGATTCACAGATTGGCAAAAACAATAGCAGTCCATATATGAAAAAGGTTATAGAGGCACCGAGAAAACATCTTCTTGTTAAGAAAAGTGATGCTGAGACGAGCTTTTACTATATGGGTCAGTTTGATATTGTTGAGTCTGTTGATAGTACTAAGGAAGACAACAACGGCAAACTCAAACCGATTGCAAAGGTTAAGATGAAAATGAGACAGCCGGTACGCGAAGACTTGCTAAGATATTTGCAGAGTAACATTTTAAAGGAGACAGTTTAACCAAAAGGGACAGTCCCTTTTGGTCATTTACAAAAACTATGAGTATTTATTTAGTAAACCAGATTACCGAGGCGGATTTTGGCTGTGAGGAAACGGGACGCAAGGAGCCGACAGCTCTTGTAAAACTCAGTGCCATTGATTCTTCGGAAGTAAAATATGTGGAGATGACGGAAAAGTTAATAGCTGAAAGAGGCATAGCCGAGGGCAAGAAGGTATGTATTTTGCCGGACGGCAGCCTTTTAAAGTATGTCCGCGTTGTGGCAGCTGTTATCTGTGACTCTGTCGAAAACAAAACAAAGATCTTTGCTACAGCCAGAGGTTACGGCGAGTTTAAAGGCGGCTGGGAGTTCCCGGGCGGAAAGATTGAAGAAGGCGAGACGCCTCAGGAAGCTACAGTTCGTGAGATAAAAGAAGAGCTAACTGCTGAGATCAAGGTGGGAGAGTTGATTCATACCATCGAGTACGACTATCCCACATTTCATCTTTCTATGGACTGCTTCTGGGCGGAGGTTGTACGCGGAGAGCTTGTACTAAAAGAAGCTCAGGACGCAAAGTGGCTTACGAAGGAGACGCTGAGAAGCGTGCAGTGGCTGCCGGCAGATCTGACCCTGATAAATAAGATTGAGGCGGAGATGAAATAGAGCTAAGATTGTAAAATCAAACAGGTACATGAGGAGAAAGTTACATGACTCTTAGAGATTTCAAAAATGAAGATGCACCGATCATTGCCTCGTGGCTGCGGTCTGAGGATGAGTTATACAGGTGGTCGGCGGACAGGTTTAACAAGTTTCCGCTTGAAGGGGACGACATTATTGCAAATTATGAGCCGGCTGTTAAGTCGGGGCGTTTCTTTCCGCTTACGGCGGTAGATGATGAGGGAAATGTGGTAGGGCATTTTATTGTGCGTTATCCGAAAGAGGATGATGACAGCTCAGTAAGGTTTGGCTTTGTAATAGTTGATCCAAATATCAGAGGAAAGGGCTACGGCAAGAAAATGCTGAAGGCCGGCATAGAGTTTGTTAAGGAGCGCCTTCATGCTTCACGCATTGATCTTGGCGTTTTTGAGAATAATGAGAGCGCAAGGCATTGTTATGAAGCCGTAGGTTTTACAGAGTATGCTCAGAGAAAATGTGAAATGCCGATAGGTATTTGGAATTGTGTGGATATGGAGTTGTTTATAAAAAGGACGCTTGAAACAGACCGCCTGTTCCTACGCCGCTGGGAAGATAGCGATGCAGAGGATTTATACAAATATGCCAGTGATCCGGATGTGGGTCCGATTGCAGGATGGCCACCTCACCGGAACATCGAGGAAAGCCGTGATGTGATAAAGAATGTTCTAAGCGGTAAGGAAGCTTATGCCATCTGCCTGAAAGAGGATGGAATAGCAATCGGTGCCATCGAACTGAAGCTGAACGGTCATACCGATATGACTGACCGGGATGATGAGTGCGAGATGGGATATTGGCTCGGAAAACCCTTCTGGGGTCAGGGTATTATGCCTGAGGCTGTGAAGGAAATGCTTCGCCATGCTTTTGAGGACTTAGGTATGCAGAAGGTCTGGATCGGATATTATGAAGGCAATGCCAAGTCCAAGCGTGTCCAGGAGAAATGTGGCTTTAAGTATCAGTGGAAATCTGAGAATGTGGATGTACCGCTGATGAAGGAGAAGAGGACAGGCCATGTGAGCCTGATGACGAAGGAAGATTGGGAGACTATGAAATGATAGAGTATCGATTTGCTGCAGTTCCTGATATTGATGCTCTCGTAGAGAGTGGACTGGAAATGCTTCGAGTTGTAAATAATCTGGGAGATGATTTTGTTTTTGGAGAAGACTTTGTGCAGGCAAGCAGAGAATATTTTCTGAAAGGTGACCAGATAACGGTGCTTGCACTTCGGGACAATATTGTTGTTGGATGCGGTTCTATTTGTTTTATGGAACTTATGCCGACATTCTCTCATCCGACTGGAAAACGTGCACATCTTATGAATGTATATACGAATGGTGCATACCGGCGGCAGGGTATAGCGTATAAAATGACTACCATGCTTATCGAAGAGGCATGGAACAGAGGTGCTACAGAAATAAGCCTTGACGCCACAGAATCCGGGAGACCGCTTTACAGGAAATGTGGTTTTAAGGATTCGGATGAGTGTATGGTTCTGGTGCGTAATCGGCACCTTAAGAAAAGAAAGAGTGAAATTGATGGAAGATCGAGAGATGGTAACAGATCTGATAAATCATTTGAGGGGGTATAGGTGAATGGAAATAAAAGATGCTCGAATAGATGCAGGAAAAGCTTTTGACTGGGGAAGAACTTCTGAAGAATATGCCAGGTATAGAGATATCTATCCGGAAGAATTTTATCAGAAGATCGTGAAAAGAGGTCTCTGCATAAAAGGACAGAGGGTTCTGGATATTGGAACCGGAACCGGTGTGCTACCGAGAAATATGTATAAATATGGGGCAGAATGGACAGGAACAGATATTTCGCCGGAACAGATTGAAAAGGCAAAGGTACTGGCTTCCGCTTCAAATATGAGGATAGATTTTCAGGCTGTTTCGACAGAACAACTGGATTTTGCGGCAGAGACCTTTGATGTGATCACAGCCTGCCAGTGTTTCTGGTATTTTGATCATGAAAAAGTTATGCCGAAACTGGCAGAATTTTTGAAAACAGATGGAAAGCTGCTCATTCTTTATATGGCATGGCTTCCGTATGAAGACATTATTGCAGGTGCAAGCGAAGAACTTGTGCTTAAGTACAGCCCAATGTGGTCAGGTGCCGGGGAAACAAGGCATCCGATCTGGATTCCGGATATTGCATATGAATTTTTTGAGATGGAAGACCATGAGGAATATGATCTGATGGTACCGTTTACCAAGGAATCCTGGCATGGGAGGATGCGAGCCTGCAGAGGTGTGGGAGCTTCGTTGTCAGAGGAAGAGTTGGTCAAGTGGGATAAAGAACACAAGGAGCTATTGGACAGGATTGCGCCGGAGCATTTTGAAGTCCTACACTATGCAGCTCTTGCAGTGCTACGAAAGAAGGTATAAATGGTTAGAGAAGCTGAACAAAGTGATCTGGATGCAATACTTGAACTGTATCTGTTTCTGCATGAGGATAGTATCCCTGAAAAAGATGAGCATTTAAGAGATACATGGCTTCAGATAATACAGGATCCAAATCACCATCTGATCGTGAACGAGGTGGATGGTAAGATCGTTTCATCTTGCGTGTGCGTGATAATCCCAAATCTGACAAGGAATATCCGTCCCTACGCTTTTATTGAGAACGTGGTGACACGTGAGGAGTATCGGGGAAAGGGCTATGCCGGTGAGTGCCTTGAGTTTGCCAGGGAGATTGCAGAAAAAGAGAACTGCTATAAGATGATGCTACTGACAGGTTCAAAGAAGCCGGAGACTCTTCGGTTTTATGAAAAAGCCGGATACAACAGCAGCGACAAGACAGCCTTTATTCAGTGGCTGGGAATGGAGAAATAAGGCAGATGGCTTCATAGGTGACAGAACATCCGGCTCCTAAGAAAAGGAAGTAAAAATGATGGAAGATAAGATCATAGCTGCATGCGGAAATGATTGCGCCGCCTGCCCGAGGTATACGGCACATCCGTATGAGAAAACAGATGAAGAGCTGCGTAAGACCGCAGAATTATGGATGAAGATCGGTTATCGGGATCATATTGTGTCAAATGAAGAGATATCTTGTCATGGTTGTAAGCCCGAAAACTGGTGCAGATACCGGGTAATAAAATGCTGCGTGGACCGAGGGATAAAAACCTGCGGTGAGTGCCCTGAGTATCCTTGCGACAATATAAAAGATTGTTTTGAGGTGACAAAATCCTTTGAGCCGATGTGCCGTAAGGTCTGTACTGACGATGAATACGAGAGGTTAAAAACGGCATTTTTTGAAAAAGAGAAGAATCTTACCGGCAAAATGGTGAAATTGGATCCGGTGCAGAAAGCGGATATTGAGCTTTTATGGAGAATGCAGGTCGAGGCATTCACGGATCTTCTGGACAAATATCAGGATTTTGATTTGAGTCCCGCTGCTGAAAGCATTGATAAAGTCATAGCCAGATTCGAGCAGCCATGGACAAAGTATTACTTTATTATTGCAGGCGGAATAAAAGTTGGAGCCATTCGAGTAGTAGACAAACAGGATGGCAGCAGAAAACGTATATCACCAATCTGGATCATGCCAGAGTATCGAAATAAAGGCTATGCGCAGCAGGCAATTCTGGCGGCTGAAAAGATATATGGTTCGGATCACTGGTGTTTGGATACTATTCTGCAGGAAAAAGGCAATATTCATCTCTATGAGAAGCTTGGCTATCATCAGACAGGCCGGGTCGATAAGATCAATGAGAGGATGGATATTGTGTACTACGAAAAGGATTGAGGGTTAGCGCTTGGATTATCCGGATTCCACAGAAAAGGAGAATAAATGATCAGATTTATAGAAACTGCTGATGAAAAAAGAAGGATTGCAAGAGAAATTCTTGAATCCCTGACAGATTGGTTTGAAGTAGAAGAGAGCCGGGAAAAGTATATCGCAGATTCGGCAGGACAGCCTTTCTGGGCTTCTGTTGATGAAGGTATTAACGAAGGTTTTCTTTGCCTTAAAGAGACCGGGAAAGAGACAATGGAACTTGCCGTAATGGGAGTCCGCAAGGAGTGTCACAGGAAGGGGATAGGAAGGAGGCTTTTTGCAGCGGCCAAAGATTATGCTGCCCGGAAAGGATACGAATTCATTCAGGTTAAGACTGTCCGATCAGGTGTATATGAGGATTATGACATAACAAATGAATTTTATAAGAGCCTTGGCTTTAAAGAGCTTGAAGTATTACCGGATTATTGGGATGAAGCGAATCCTTGCCAGATCTATGTGATGTCTTTGAAAAGCACGGTAAATACGATAGAGGCACGCCACAGTTATCGCGGGACATACTTGCAGGAAAATGTACCTGAAGAAGATCTTATAACGATAGCAGGAGCAGGGATAAATGCACCGTCAGGATGCAATAAACAGACTACCGATGTGATCATTGTCAATGATCCTGAGATCCTTGCCCGGGTAAAGGCGCAGATAGATCCTCCGGTCGCAGGGACGGCTCCCGCCATGATCATTGTCCTGTCAAAAAGAATCAATGCATACAGGGACAGATGCTTTGCCGTTCAGGATTATTCTGCGGCTATAGAGAATATGCTGCTTGCCATCGTTGAGTTGGGCTATCAGAGCTGTTGGTATGAAGGGCATATCACCGATGACGACAGGATCTGCGATAAGATTGCTTCTGTCCTGAATGTACCGAAGGAATATGATGTTGTATGTATCCTTCCTGTAGGAAAGGCGGCAGATGAAGTCCATTCTCCGAGTAAAAAGCCTTTTTCTGAAAGAGTACGCTTTAACAGATGGTCATGAGATTTCCGCCAATAAATCAGATTGCAGTGATGGATTTCCGGGCACATTAAGAAAAGAAAGATTATCCTACGTTCCATCACAAAAGAGACGCTGAGAAGCGTGCACTGGCTGTCTGCAGATCTTACACTGGTAGATAAGATTGAGGCGGAGATGAAATTATTACTCTAACCACAAAAGGGACAGTCTTTTGCCGGTTTGAGTGTTAGGAAGGCGTGAATATATGGACGAATACAGCATTAAAAATACTACAAAAGAGCAGCGCATCGCGCTTATAAGATCCTGGCAGCCGGAAGATGAGAGCATGGATGATGCGGACGTGGATATATGGGAGATATATAGAGATTATATCGACGGCAAAAAGGAAATAGCGGAGTGTAACGAGGCAGCAGCTGCAAAGATTGAATATTACACTGACGAAGAATAAACTGCTTGCGAGGGAAATAAGGGGGAGAGATTTATACTATGAATATCGTTAAAAAGGCCTTTTTAAGGTCAGTTCCGGTTATGGCGGGATACATGGTCCTTGGAATGGGCTTTGGGATCATGCTTAAGGATGCCGGATACGGAGTTATTTATGCGCTTGCCATGAGTCTGCTTATTTACGCGGGTTCTATGCAATATGTCGGTATCGGCCTTATTACGGGCGGCGCAACGGTGCTTACGACTGTCATTACCACATTTATGGTAAATGCAAGGCACTTATTTTACAGCATATCTATGATAGGAAAATATAAAGGTGCGGGCAAGTATAAGCCGTACCTTATCTTTGCGCTTACAGATGAAACATACTCACTTCTTAGCAGTGACCCCGAAAGTGATAACCGTTACCGCTTTCTTGTTTCGATGTTTAACCATATTTATTGGGTTTTGGGAAGCGTTATCGGAAGCGCTTTGGGCGCAGTACTTCCTTTTTCTACAAAGGGCATCGAGTTTTCCATGACGGCACTTTTTATTGCCTCATTTACGGAGCAGTGGATAGAGAGCAAAGACCACATTCCGGCGCTTACAGGCATTTTGTGCACAGTTTTTTCTCTTGTGCTTTTTGGACCTGACAGGTTTCTTATACCTGCAATGCTTCTTATCACCCTTGTACTTACTCTTATAAGAAGCAGAGAGGAGAAGGCGTGATGAGAGCACCGATACTGATCTTAGCTATGGCGCTTACCACCTGCGCCCTCAGATTTTTGCCCTTTTTAGTGTTTAGCAAAAAAACTCCAAAATACATAAAATACCTTGGGAAAGTACTTCCTAGTGCCATGATAGGGCTTTTAGTGGTATACTGTCTTAAGGATGTGGATATATCTTCGGGTTCTCACGGCATACCGGAGCTTATAGCGGGTATTTTGGTGGTGGCGTTGCAGGCCATAAAAAGAAATGCCGTGCTTAGCATTTTGTTTGGAACAGCAGCATATATGCTTCTTATCCGCATTTAAGGAGAATGAAAAATGTTAAAGATATCAGCAAAAACTTCTGTAAGATATATGACGGCAGATAACGAGCCTGCGCTTTTTTGCAAGCCGGGAGATACCGTGGTTTTTGAGACTGTTGACTGTTTTGGCGGTCAGATTGAATGCGAGGCAGATGTAAATAAAGAGCTTGATGATGGCAGGATGAACCTTGCAACAGGCCCTCTTTTTGTTGAGGGAGCGGAAGCAGGAGATGTACTTAAGGTGGAGATCAAAAGGATCACCATTGCTGATCATGGCGTGATTTACGAAGGCGCCGGCGAAGGTGTTACCGGAAAAGCTCTTACTGATGAGGCCGCAAAGATCATCCCTATCGTAGGAGATGAATTTGTATTAAATGATTTATTAAAGTTTAAGATAGACCCTATGATCGGTGTTATCGGGACTGCGCCAAAGAAGGGCGAGAGCATTTCAACAAGCACGCCGGACTATCACGGCGGAAATATGGACTGTAACCGTATTCGCGAAGGGGCAACGCTGTATCTTCCTGTAAATGTGCCGGGAGCCCTGCTTGCCATGGGCGATCTGCATGCCCGTATGGGAAACGGAGAAGTATGTGTATGCGGCATCGAGATTGCTGGCGAGGTTGAGGCGAAGGTTACCGTGCTTAAAGATTGCAAATACAAGACGCCTTTCCTTATTGACGGCAATGATATGATGACGATATATTCCGCGGAGACTGTAGATGAGGCTGCAGACGGAGCTACGCTACTTATGCGCGAATTTTTGATTGATGAAGTGGGAATCGATATGCATGATGCAGGGTTTTTACTTAGCGCAGTTGGAAATCTTGAGATCTGCCAGTGCGTAGATCCTAAACGAACCTGCCGCATGGAAGTACCTCTTGAGGTCGCTACGAAATATGGATATAAGTTTAGATAAACCAAGGGTAAAAAATATGGATGAAGATCGTATTATTTCGGTAATTGATGAGGCATGCAAAAAAGAGTATTACGGCGGAGATCAGGCCTGGTTTGAGAGCAGGCGCCTAAAAGATTATGCTTGCGGCGTTATCGCTCTTGCAAACTGCATCCTTACAAAGGAACTTGATAATGCATCTATAAGCAAGGCGCGTTTTATGCATCTTGCGGAAAAGCTGCAAAAGTGGTACCTGCCTGTGGTTCCCGGCTTTGGAATAAACGGCCTTGAGCTTGCATTTGGTGCAAATGCGTATTTTATAAGAAACGGACTGCCCCATAGGGCGTTCTGGGGTTGCCTTCCTTCTCATATCTGGGAGACCGCAGGAAAGATGCTTGATAAGGGCTGGCCTGTGGTGCTTGCTATAGGCCCCAATAACAGGATCCTGACAGGCAAAGAGTCAGTTGCTATGACAGGAAAGGTTAACGATAAGGCAAGAGCCCACTACGTTACCATAACAAATATGACGGAAGATAAGCTTGCCGTGTCCTCCTGGGGAAAGAAGTTTGACATAGACAAAGCAGAGTACGAAAAATACATGAAACGAACCAGCAACCCGCTGTTTTCAAATATCCTGGTAATCAAATGACCACTTTATGCCGGGGTTAAAGCGCTCATTTTTAATATTTTTTTAGAGGAGATCATTATGGGAAACGAAAAGAAAAACGGATTTAATTTCTGGCTGTTAGTCTGGGGCCTTGGGCTTGCCGGACAGCTTTGCTGGAACATGGAAAATCAGTGGTTTAACACATTTGTGTACGAAAAGATTGCAAAAGACCCTACTATCATTTCCTGGATGGTAGCAATCTCTGCCACAGCCACCACGATTTCTACATTTGTTACGGGAACTATGGTAGACAGGAAAGGTAGAAGAAAGTTTGCTGTTGCCGTAGGTTACATTTTCTGGGGCATCTTTACCATAGTTTTTGGCCTTACGGAATTTATCACAAAGGGCGCTAAAAGCCCTGCGGCAAATACTCTTCTTGTGGCAGGTATGGCTGTTGTCTGTGCGGATGCGATAATGAGTTTCTTTGGATCTATGGGAAATGATTCCGGATTTAACGCCTGGATGAACGACCACATGAACGACTCTAACAGAGGCCAGATCGGCGCGGCTCTCGCCACCCAGCCAATTATTGGAACAATCGTGGGAACCGTTGTAGGCGGAATGCTTGTGGGAAGCGAAAATAACTACATGCGTCTCTTTGTATCAATGGGCGTATTTGTAATACTTTGCGGCATCCTTGCTCTGTTTTGCATGAAGGATGCGCCTGACCTTAAACCATACGTAAATGGCGGATTCTGGCAGCAGTTTGCAAGCGTGTTCAATTTCAAAAAGTATTTTGAACTTAAGGAACTTGTGTGGGTAAATCTCACTCTTGCCGCCTATTTTATAGCGTTTAACATGTATTTTACCCATCTTGGCAACTTTATGATCTACTACCTTGGCTTTACGCCTGATATGATGGGATATATCGAGGGTCTTGCCCTCGTGCTTGCCATGCTTACGGTTATCCCGGCTACAAAGCTTATAAATAAGGGAATCTACGCTCCGATAGCGTTTGTTTCCGTTATTTTCAATATCTTAGGAGTATTTATCCTTGCAATTACGGTCCGCCCGGAGACAGTAAACACAGGAACCATCTTGAACCCTGTTATGCTGCTTTGCGTGTTCTTTATCGGAGTCGGTTACGTAACTTTCCTGCAGACCATATCTGTGTGGGCAAAGGGCCTTTACCCGAAGGAAACAAAGGGCCAGTTTGAGGGCATAAGGATCCTTTTCTTTGTGCTGATCCCTATGATCGTGGCTCCGCTTATTTCAAACCCGATCATCAAAAAGAGCGGCGAGATCGTAAATGAATACGGGCTAAAAGAGTATCTTCCGACAGAAACCCTGTTTTATGCGGCAGGATGCATATCATTCCTGATATTCATTCCTCTGTATTTTGCAAATAAGTACCACAAAAATGCCCGCTAGATGCTTTGGCAATGATATCAAAAAGAAAGGACAATGAGAAAATGACCGAAAAATACAAACTTAGAGAAAAACTGAAAAGACTTACCTGCCTGCTTGGCGCTTTTGCTATAATCATTGCAAGCCTTGCATTTAGCCCTGTTACGGCGCAGGCCGCATCTTACACCGGTATGAAGCTGCCTTCAGATAAGGTGCTTGCAAGCTATGTAAAAAAGTACGTTGTTGAAGAAAACAGGTTTTACTCCATGAATATAGAGGCACTTAAGGCTCTTCCTGTAAAGGAAAAGGCAAAAGTGGTTGCTACTATGTGTAATTGCTGTCGGGGTACTTTTTCTTCAAGTAAAAAGAAAACGAACAAGTATATTAATAAACTCGGCAGAGCATTTGGTAACACTCAAACATACAGTTATTTAAGTGCTTACGAAGCACCGTCCTTTTTTTATATGCTTTCTAAAAATCTCAATATCAGAGACTATGAGTATATCGATGAGCAGATTGGGGGGCTGATTGTTGATTATATCATGCGTTATGAAGAGGAGGGTGATGTCGACATTAATGACTTTGCTCTTGATAAATATGATCAAGTCCTTGATATCATTAAGATAATAGACGGGAAGATTGAATCCGGAGCAGGTTGCTGCAAACTTCTTACAAAAGCGAACAGATACGATTTTGTTAAAGATAATTATGAAAGGCATAATGTTTCGGTGTATCTGGTAACAAAACCGGGTACAGTCAAATATAAATCGGTAGACGATGAGAGTGGCAAGAAAAAAACATTCAAGAAAAAATATATTTCCCTAGAAGCTGCAATAGATAAAGAGGCCTTGGAAGGCTCTTTTACGGATAAGCAGATCAAAAACATGATCACCGTAGATGCAGCAAATGAGGAGCTTGCAGAATTAATTCATAAAAAACTTCTTAACGGTGATGAATTTGCCCTAAATATAAGAGCACCAAAAAAAGAAGCAAAAGTCATATTAAAAGATATTGATAAGCTGATCTGTAAAAGGTCAGGAGGTTATACATTTTTGCGTGATCTAAGCAACACGATCACAGACACCTGCGTCTATGTAAATATCAAAAAGGACTACGCAAATGTATACAAGAAAAGCGGAGAGTTTTTTACGCAGCTTGAAGCGCGGTATAAAGCAAAAGCAGCAGATCGCCTTGCAGGCGGCGAATATTCTTGGCTTTCAAATGAATTTGAGAACGTTGATGATTCAAAACTGTCTTATATTGCAAATACACCTTTTGCAGATCTTAGCGATGCCGGGAAGTTATACGTCATAATGTTTAGCGGTATTTTTGATTGGCATTATGGATGGCTGATTGACGGCAGACTGCAGAAGGAGGATGGAGAGATTTTTTATAGCTGGGGAGTAAATACATACGAGGAAGCGCTGCAAAATCTGCAAACCGGATATGTAAGCCGTATTAGCAGTGTTATAGCACGATACGAGATGCTTGTTTTTAGGATGCTTGGTTTTGAGTGTTATTACAGCCATAATGCTCTTATAAACCACGCATGGACAGTAGCTAGAGTTACCAACAACGTAGGAAAAGAGATGTGGGTTCCTTTTGATTACGGCATCGGGCCATGTGAGGACATTGATGTTTCGCAAGAAGTACGAGAGCAGTATCTTGCAACGGAAGAAATGAGATATTCCTTATACTTATACTTTTATGGAATAGAGGAAGCACCGAAATATAAGAATTTTACTTTAGAGGATTTCTTTGAATAAATTAAAATGGCCCCTTAACTCCGTCCCTGGGTGCCAAAATCGGAAGGAAACAAAACATGAAAAAGACTTTAAAACGAACAATATGCCTACTTTGTGCCTTTGCCATGATAGCGGTAAGCCTCCTTACAAGCGGAGTTACGGTGCATGCTGCTTCTTACACCGGCATGAAGCTGCCTTCTGATAAGGTGCTGGCAAGCTATGTAAAAAAGTACGTCATTGAAGACAAATCCACTTACGATGGCGGAAAGACATATTTTGATGTTTACAGCATGAATACAGAGGCTCTTGCGGCTTTGCCTGTTAAGGAACGAGCAAAAGTTGTGGCAACTATGGTTAATTGTAACTGGGGCACACTTTCTTCAAGCAAAAAGAAAACGAACAAATACTTAAGCAAACTTAGAAAAACAACCGGTTCCACAGTTTATGATTATATCGAGCCTTCTGAGGCTCCCGCCTTTTTTACTGAATTTGCAAAAAATCTCAACGTAGGTGAATGGAACACCATCGAAGATATGCTTGCCGGATTTACTCACTCGTTTTACTATTACTATCAGAGAAAAAACGATGTTTATCCCAAGGATTGCTATCTTGAAAAATACGATCAGGTTCTTGATACACTTACGATAATAGACGGCAAGATCGAGTCGGGAGCAGGGTGCTGTAAGCTCCTGCTAAAAGAAAACAGATATGTTCGGGTAAATAATCGTTTTGGTACCCATAAGGTTTCGGTGTATCTGATAACAAAACCGGGTACCGTAAAATATAGGTCGTTAAGCGAAAAGAACGGCAAGACAAAAACCTACAAGAAAAAGTATACCTCGATAGAAGCAACTGTCGATAAAGAGGTATTGAACGGCTCATTTACGAAAAAACAGATCAAAAACATGATCACCGTGACAGCCGCAAATGAGGAGCTGGCAGATTCTCTTCATGAAAAACTCCTTAAAGGTGAGAGTTTTACGTTAAAAATAGATGCCCCGGAAAGCGAGGCAAAAGTTATTTTAAAAGACCTTCACAGGCTGATGTGCAAAAAATCCGGCGGATATACATTTATGTGCGATGTAAGCACGACGATGTCAGATACCTGTGTGTATGTAGGGGTAAGTAAAGATTACGCAAATGTATACAAGAAAAGCGAAGAGTTTTTTAGAAGGCTTGAAGCCCAGTACAAGGCAAGGGCGAACGAACGCCTTGCAGACAGCGGATATTGGTGGAGTTCAAATACCTTTAAGAATGTGGATAATTCACAGCTTTCTTATCTTGCAAATACGTCATTTGCAGACTTGAGTGACGCCGGCAAGCTTTTCGCATTAATGTACAGCGGCATTTTTGACTGTGTATGGGAATTCCCAAATGATGGTAGCCTGCAGATGGTCTACTCATACGACCATTATGATATGGGAACAAGCAACTATGCGGAAGGCCTGCAAAAGCTCATGGACGGCAAGGCAAGCGGCGTTTGTCAGGTGTTTGCGGATTATGAAAAGCTGGTATTCAGGATGCTTGGCTTTGAATGCTACTCTTGCAGCAGTGGTAATATAAACCACGCATGGACAGTAGTTAGAGTTACCAACAACGTAGGAAAAGAGATGTGGGTTCCTTTTGATTACGGCATCGGGCCGTCTGAGGGCCTTATGGTTTCAGAAGAGGTAAGAGAAAAGTATCTCGCAACTGAAGAGATGCGCTACGCTCTGTACCTTGAAAATGTTGCAGATGCGCCAAAATACAAGAATTTTACCATGGAAGACTTTTTTGAATAAATTTAATTTTGAAAAAACAAAGAGGAGAGTATGACATGAAGACCGGACTTGTACTTGAAGGCGGAGCAATGCGAGGCATGTTTACCGCCGGAGTTATTGATGTTTTAATGGAAAATGAGATCTGGTTTGACGGAGCCATCGGAGTTTCCGCCGGAGCCACATTTGGATGCAATTATAAGTCAAAACAGATAGGAAGACCGCTTAGGTATTGCAAAAGATTTGCAATAGATCCAAGATTCTGTTCCTTTACGTCGCTCCTTTTAACAGGCGATATTTTCGGAGTAAAGTTTTGCTACGAGGACATACCTGAAGATCTTGACAAGATAGACCATGCCACTTATGAGTCAAATCCTATGCCGTTTTACGTTGTGGCTACTGACTGCACCACCGGCAGCCCTGTATATGTAAACTTAAAAAGCTGCAGGGGAAAAGCCATTAAATGGATGCAGGCATCTGCTTCTATGCCTATGGTTTCAAAGCCTGTAAAGATCGGCGATAAGGAATACCTTGACGGCGGGATATCAGACTCTATTCCTTTAAAATTTATGGAAGATGAGGGCTATACCAAAAATGTGGTGGTCCGCACCCAGCCTGTGGATTACGTCAAAAAGCCTTCATCCTTTAAGCTTCTTACAGACGTTTCGTTGAGGAAATACCCTGGCATGATAAAGGCCCTCGAAAGACGCCACAAGATGTACAACAGGGAAGTAGAGTACGTAAAAGAGCAGGAGAAAAAGGGCAAAGCATTTGTGATTGCTCCGCCCGCCAAGCTACCTGTCGGCAGAATAGAGCATGACCCTGAAAAACTCCAGGCTGCCTATGATATCGGCAGACAAGTCATGACCGAAAAACTCGAAGCCCTGAAAGCATTTCTGAACTCAGAACTATGACATATGTACCAGGTACCTGTGTAAAAAACGTTTTTTACACAGGTACCTGGTACATATGTCATTTTAAAAGCAGAGTCATAAGGTTCTGCTTTTTGGTTACAAGAAATAATGCCAAATAAAATATTGATATAAAAATGTAACCATGTTATAATGACGCCAACTGTTTTTTTTGTTTTGCCTTAAGGAGGGCGTTTATGAAGTTTAGAAAAATGATTGTAGCGGCAGTATTGTTTTTTGCAATGTTCCTTACAGTAGTTCCTACTACAAAGGTTAATGCTGCAGTTAAACTTAACAAAAAGAAAGTTACTGTTAATGCTGGAAAGAGCGTCAGTTTAAAGCTTAGTGGCGCAAAAAATGTTACATGGAAGTCTTCTGATAAGACTGTTGCCACTGTCACAAAGAAAGGAAAGGTAACCGGAGTTAAAGCGGGTACTGCGAAAATCGTTGCTACAAATAAGACTACTAAGAAGAAGTACACCTGCATAGTAACTGTGAAGGAAATTAAAAAAGAATTTGGATATAAAGAGGACAGTTTTAGCTGTCTTGGTGATGCTTCCGGATTTAGATATGTGGGCGAATTAGTACCGGATTGTAGCTACTATATTGACGGACAAGCATTAAATAATAACGAAGTCTCTACCGATGAAGAGGGAAAGTCATATGTTATTTTTAATGAGCCGGTTTCAGAAGGAAAGCACACATTAAAAATAACTAAAGACGGCTATAACGATTATGAATGGAGCTTTACATATAAGGCACCATCCTTTGATGGTTTGATCGGTTCTTTCGAGCCATTTGCCAGAGATAATACTTTGTACATTGCACTTAACCCGGCAGTAAAGGACATAGTAAAAATAACATTTGGACTTGAAGAAGAAGTAGAGCCATTTGATTCTTTTATAAGTGGGGATGGTGACTATATTCTTTGGATAGATATTACGGATGTACAGCAGGATCAGGGAACCCATGTATATATTTCGGCAGAAGGATATGAAACCAAAGAATATATTTTCATGCATGTTCCATTTGATGTACTTATCAGTGGAAGTCCCTACATAGGAAATGTAAAAGGAACAGAGTACCTGTTTTGCTCACTTAACAAATATGCAGAAGGACAGGCAACAATTCTCATTGACGGTGTGGAAGTAACACCTGCAAAATCATTTGTAAATGGAGACGGCGTATATGCAAACTGGATCGAAACAGAAAACCTTGCGCCGGGAGAGCATACAGTAGAAGTAAGAGCTACAGGCTTTGAAACAGAAACCCGTACATTTACAAAATAGCATAATAAATAAAATAGATAGCATTTTAATCCTTGGTCTGCTTAATTACAATCTTATCCGGCTCGTAATGTCTGTCAATCCCGTAGCCGCTTCGCGGTGCGCAAAGCGCAGGATTGACAAACCTTCCGCGCCGGATATATTGCAGTTAAGCAGATCAAGGATTTTTACACTCACCCAGGCAGAGCATGACACATGTACCAGGTACATATGTCATAGTGAATATGTTCATGAATATGTAAATATGTATTCATGTTAAATAATAACTATAGATGCGGTGCTTATGCAGCTCGCTTTTTTCTGTTTCGCGATTGGAGAAAAATACCATTTTCTCAAGGTTCCAAGGAGCTTTTTGCGTGCATGCGAGCGATTGTTTGAGCCGGGAGGGTGGGATGAGGGGATATAGTGATATATATGGTTTGTAGATTAGAAGCGGTCATATGGTGCGTCAGCACCAAGAAGAGATATAAAAAAGTCGTCTCAAGCTTGCTTGAAAGGCGACTTTTTATATTTCTGAATCAGCTCGCGTTAGCGAGATGTGGCCGCTTAATGGCATTTTAAATCGTTTAGGACAAAAATCCCCGAATCCCCCGAGCGGCGAGTTTTAAGCGCAGCATGCACATTTAAGAAAAAGCGACGGAACATTGTCAGAAAATGCGTGTTTTTTGACTGCGAAAAAGAAAAAAGGGAGCGGCACCAAAAAGCACCGCTCCTTCCCAAAACTAAATATTCTCATTAAGCCATGTCAGTACGTCATTATAAACTTCTTCTTTGTTTAGTTCATTTAGTAGCTCATGTCTGCATTCAGGGTAGATCTTTTCCTTCACGGCGGTATAGCCGTTCTTGTTATAGAACTTAACAAGAGCATCAACCTGCTTTCCAAAGCCACCCACAGGATCTTTGGCGCCTGCAATAAAGAACATCGGAAAGTCCTTTCTCGTCTTTAGCTGAGCCTTCTTCTTTGCGGCCTGAGTAATGACCGCAATAAGGTCGTGGTAGAAAGAGTTGGTGCAGACAAAACCGCAATACGGGTCATTTATATACTGGCCAACCACAGTGTTGTCGCGGGACAGCCAGTCCATAACGGTCCTTGTGGAAACCGAAAGATAGTCTTTGTTTTCAAACATGAACTTGTTAAGCCCCGGAGCTTTCTTCTTAGCTCCCTTAAATTTTCTTGCAAGAGCAGTGATGCAAAGCCCGCCTGCCTTTGTGGCGCCGTCAGGGTAGTTGGTACCGCAGATAACGGCACCGTTTATGTCGCAGATTTCCTGAATAACGACTCTGCAAATAAAGGAACCCATACTGTGACCAAAAACAAAGAAATCTTTGGTACGTGACTGCGCCCTTACTGTATTTACCACATTTACGGCATCTCCGGTAAGGAGCTTGTCGCCGTCTTTTTCGGCAATAAAGCCAAGATCTTCAAGTTTGGTGTCTTTGCCGTGGCCTCTGTGGTCGTAAATGTATACGTCAAAACCGTTCTCGCAAAGAAATCTGCAAAAGTCATCGTATCTTTCGTGATGCTCTGCCATTCCGTGAAAAATAACAAGGCTGGCCTTAGGCGTATCTGAAAGGTAGGAAAAAACCTTTGTGTTAAAACCGTCAGCCTGTTTAACTGTTAAATTACCTGTCTCCAATAAAAACACCCCCATGTTTTTTTATTTCTACTATCAAGTATAGCATAACCAAATAAAAACTTGCACATTTTTTTGCCCTAGAATATAATTAAAAAAGGTGGTGATAGGGTTGGATTCAAAACTCCTTAAACGCACCGCCGGAAACAGCGTGCTGCTTATGATCTTCATGCTGATCTTTTCGGCGTATGTCACAAAAGAGAATACTCCCGGTGTTGTTATGGCCGGCAGCGAGGAAGTCGTAGAAGAGACTTCCTTAATTGGCGTTGAGGAAAATGAAGAAGAACCTGAGCTTGAACCGGTGCCTGAGCCTGAACCTGTAAGCCGCGAAGAAGAAATGGTGGAAAAGCTTGGCAAACGCTATCTTATTATCCCAAAGAACGGTTCGGACGGGACTGCAGAACTTGCTATAGATGAGGATTACCTTTACAGAGTGATAACCCTTAAAGCAACCGGCGTAACCAAACTTACTTGGGACAACATGTGTGTGCGCAGATACAGCGAGGGCAAGGAATTTACGGGCGAAGCCGACACGGCGCACCTTGAGGTATACAAAGACGAGTACCTTTATGATGATGAAGAGCCTGCTGACCTTGATAAGATCGATGCAGAAGATCTTAAGATCGAAAATGAGAAAAAAGAAGGCCCTGAAGACCTTGTTCGCGCAGTAAACATAGAGTACGATGAAGCCTCAGAGATAGCTAAGATGAGCCTTACTACAGACCATCTTTACATCCCTGTTTTATATGAGGATGAGGCAAATTATTACATCGACCTTAAAAATCCAAAAGAAGTTTACGACAAGATCGTGGTATTTGATGCCGGTCACGGCGGAAAGCACCCCGGTACTATGAGTAACGACAGAAAGTATCTTGAGAAAGACTTTAACCTTGAGATCATCAAAAAGATAAAAGAAAGATTTGACGCCCAGACAGACATCAAGGCGTTTTACACCCGCACAGACGACTCGTCCGTATACCTTTTACCGCGTGTAACCCTTGCAAATGAGGCTGAGGCCGATTACTTTGTTTCCGTACACAACAACGCCTACTACAACAGGTGGGCCTACGGAACTGAGGTTTTATACAATGAACTGCTTGAAACAGACGGTAATGTGGATTCTAAAGAGCTTGCGACCCTCCTTTTAAATGAGGTTGTGGGAAGGCTTAACAACAGAAACCGTGGCCTTAGAATGGGCTCTACCACATTTATAATAGGGCACAGCAAGGTGCCGGTAGCTTTACTTGAGATTGGCTACCTTACAAATCCTGACGATCTTGCTATGCTGCAGGATGAAAAAAATATCGAGCTTATTGCAGACGGGATCTACGCTGCGATATTAAAGGCTTACGAGGAAGAGGGAAGATAATTGAAGATCATTTTTGCAACCGGCAATGAGGGAAAGATGCGTGAAGTGCGCATGATAATGGAAAACACCGGGATTGAAGTGGTTTCCATGAAAGAAGCCGGCATTAAGACAGATATAGTGGAAGACGGAACCACATTTGAGGCAAATGCCCTTATAAAGGCAAGAGCAGTGGCTAAAGCCTCGGGGCTTCCTGCTATGGCAGATGATTCAGGCCTTGAAGTAGATGCCATGAATAAGGAGCCGGGCGTTTACTCTGCCCGTTTTCTTGGAGAAGACACATCTTACGTAATAAAGAATCAATATATTATGGATCAGGTAAAAGACGTGCCTGATGAAAAGCGTACCTGCAGGTATGCCTGCTCTATTGCCTGCGTGTTCCCTGAAGGGTCATCAGCCGTAGATGCGTTGGAGCATGAATATACCACATTTGCCACCCTTGAAGGGAAAGTGGCCTACGAGGCTGCAGGAGAGAACGGCTTTGGCTACGACCCGATCTTTTTCCTTCCTGAGTATGGCAAGACGGATGCACAGCTTCCGCTTACAGAAAAAAACAAGATCGGCCACAGAGGAAAGGCTCTTCGCGCCATGGTGGAAAAACTTAAGGAAGCGGGAGAAATATGAAAATACTTGTAGTAAGTGATACCCACGGTCTACTCGGGTATCTTCAGGATGTAGTTGAAAGAGTCGGTAAGGTGGATATGATGATCCATCTTGGCGATGTAATAAGCGATGCAGACTTTATAAGATCCTGGTTTGATTGCCCCTGCCATATGGTAAGGGGTAATTGTGACTTTGATGTAAGCCTGCCGGGAGAAGAAGTTATAGAGGTCGGTAAACACCGCATATTTATCACACACGGTCACGCTTACCATGTTGGCTTTGGCACAGAGATGCTTAAAGACGCGGCAAAAGACCGGGGCTGTGATATCGCCCTTTACGGTCATACCCACGTGCCGTATGTGGAGTACGGAGATATCTGCGTGGCTAATCCCGGCTCTGTTACCTCTCCTCGCCAGGAAGACGGAAAACACAGCTATATGCTCCTTGAATTTGACCAACATGATAATCCCTTCTTTAACATCAATTACATTTGACATATGTACCAGGTACCTGTGCAACAAAAAAATGTAAAGAAAAAAATTTGTAATTTTTTAAATTTTATGTTGACAATAAACAATTCATCATATATAATATTTCTTGCGTCTGGCGAATAGGCGCAGACATAACACCGTCGGGGTGTGGCTCAGTTTGGCTAGAGTGCTTGATTTGGGATCAAGAGGTCGCAGGTTCGAATCCTGTCACCCCGACTTTTAACTTGCGGGTGTAGTTCAATGGTAGAACACCAGCCTTCCAAGCTGGATACGTGGGTTCGATTCCCATCACCCGCTTTAATATGTTTTTAAACATATTAATTACCATTGCATTGATCACTTTGCTTGGTAGGTTTGTGCTAGTAGCTCAGCTGGATAGAGCATCGGCCTTCTAAGCCGGTTGTCGGGGGTTCGAATCCCTTCTGGCACATTACGGGCAACACAATATTAGTGTTGCTTATTTCATATCATGGTGGGTATAGCGCAGCTGGTTAGCGCGCCAGATTGTGGCTCTGGAGGCCCAGGGTTCGAATCCCTGTATCCACCCTAGAGCAAAGATTAATTCTTTGCTCTATTTTTTTACTTTTTTATTCACTCCGAAGATTAATCATGTTATAATATTCGGGTAGCATTATTGGGCCATCGCCAAGCGGTAAGGCACAGGACTTTGACTCCTGCACTCGCTGGTTCGAATCCAGTTGGCCCAGCTTTGCGGGTGTGGTGGAACTGGCAGACACGCAAGATTTAGGTTCTTGTGCGAGAGCGTGCAGGTTCAAGTCCTGTCACCCGCATTACTTAGGAGATACTACGGTATCTCCTTTTTTCGTACTATGAAAAACGGGGGCTTACATATGAAAGATATTGTATTTGAAAAAGACAGGTTAAGGCTGGTTTTGGAGATTCCGGAAGGAAATGAGCGCTCTACGCTCCGTTTTGACGCGGCCTGCAGAGTAAAAGAGATAGTACTTGACGGAAAATATTCTTTTGGAACAAGCGAACAGATAAAAGAAGGCAGAGTTTCTGCAAATGGTTTTGGACTTTCTGCAGAGTTTTCGGTTCCTGAAGACCTTCAGTCCTTAAAAGAGGGCGAGTGGTTTACAAAACCCGGGGTGGGGCTTCTTTGCCAGCTAAAAGACGGAATGCCTTTTTACATATTCGGAGATTATAAGGCAAAGACCTTTAAGATAGATATAAAGCAGGAAGAAGACGGCTTTACATTTACCCAAAGCCCTGAAACAGGAGACAAAGAAACACCTGCTTTCCCTATTGAGATAACAAAAAAACTATCCGTAACAGGAAACAAGATCCTTATTAAGACCGTAATTGCAAATGCCGGCAAAAAAGATATAAATATCAATGAGTACCAGCACAACTTCTTTAATGCAAACGGCAAACCCATCGGTCCTGACTATAAAATGACAGTTCCTTTTGCAAAAAGCCTTGAAAGCGAAAGCTTTATCTTTGATAAGACGGATGAGCACGGAATAGTATGCGGAAAGGCAGAGTCGCCTATTAGCGTAAAAGGAAACGAGATAAGCTGGACTAAAAATGTGGAAGGTCTTAATATTTTCCTTGAGCTTCCAAAAAGTAGGCTTGTAGATGAAAGCGAGGCTAAGTTCCCTGACTTTTACTACGAACTTAAAGATACGATAGAAGGACTATCGGTGCGAGAAAGCGGAAGCTTCTTCCCTGAAAAGATCACCATCTGGGGCACAGACCACGTTATGTGCGCAGAAAATTTCGTAACAATATCTTTAAGACCCGGTAAAGAGCAGACCTACACCAGAGTGTGGGAGTTTGATAAGGAGTAACCCCGGGGTAGATCACAAAAAATAAAAGAAAAATAAGGCCGCCAGAGATGATAAAAAATCCATGGCGGCTTGATCTATTTTAATCGCTCTTGCCGAAAAGCCCCAAACTGCAAGCGTTTCCGACTTTTACATCAAATATTGTCAAGCCTGATGTTTTCGACGTCCAAAATTACTATTGTTCATAAAAATCACGTACCTCTTAAATCAGCCAAAATCCACGCTTTACGCCCGGGGCCCATGTCAGTTGCTTGAAAGTAAAATATGTAAAACTAAATACTTTTTCGTCAATTTGTACAAAGATTTAAGAGGCCTTTCCCGCAAAAAACTTTGTACATTATTACGGGTTGATTTTGCAGGGAAAACTAGGTATCATATGCCCTGCAAATTACGAAAGGGAGGTGAGATGCATTGCGCATCGGAATGGCTGAAGCCCTGGTGATACTTGCTGTGGTTGTTTTGTTATTTGGACCAAAGCAGCTTCCAAAGGTCACAGAGGCATTAAAACAGTCTATGGACTATTTAAAGAGCGGCGGCATGGGAAATGAAAGATGACCTTATGACCGTGGGCGAACATATTAAAGAAGCAAGAAAGCAAACAGCTTTTTGTCTTATTATCTGGGGAATTCTGTTTATCTTATTTTACATTTTATCTCCGGAAATACTTAAAACAATTGTAAATGAGTCAAAAAAGATGGGACTTGATATACGTATGTTATCACCTGTCGAGATCATTGTAAGCGGCGTAAATCTGGCTGCGGTATCGGCCCTTGTGCTGACAGCCCCGTTTGCCCTGTTTTCTCTGGCATCCTATCTGCAGATCCGCGTCAAAAAAAGACTTTTGATCGCACCTTTTGCGGCCTTCATAACAGGGGCAATCTGCGGAGTAAGATTTCTTGTATACGCTGCAGTAAGGCTCTTTATAAAAGTTTCGGAAGGACAGGGGCTTAGGGCTGAATTTACGCTGGAAAAAGCGTTATCTTTCCTCTTAAGTGCCGGCATTTCCTGCGGGATCCTTGCGTTTGCTTTTTCCTTGCTTCTTTTACTTGTCAGAAGGGGGATAGTGGGGTCTGCCATATTAAAGAAGATCAGACCTGCGGTGTATCCGCTTGCTTTTCTTCTTGCGGCATTTATGACCCCACCGGATATTTTCAGCATGATAGCGGTGGCGCTTCCGCTTCTTGCGGTTTATGAAGTCTGTACCCTTGGCGCCTTACTTAAAAGCAAAAAAACAACAGGAGAAATCAAAAAAGATGAAAAAACAGATAACAGCCACAGCTCTTGCCCTTAGCCTTGTGCTCGCGCTTTTTGCGAGTGTGGGCCTAGTAAGCGGCAGCGGGAAGAGAGCAGCGGCGGAAAAAGTTTCCACACGTGTGGAAAATGAGAGCGGGAAATCCGCGGAAAGTGGAAAAGCGGAAAACACCGGAGCAAGCAGCAAATACAAAGAAGAGATAGACGAAAAGATCGCCGCCCTGGTGGCGGATATAGAAGACCTTAAGGAAAAGGTAAAAGATGCAAAAAAAGAGGATGCGCCCGCCCTTATCACAGGTCTTGAAACGGTAAATGCTTCGATTGACAGCATTTTTAGCAGCATCGAGCGCATTGACGGGGAACTGAAGAGTGAAGTTAAGCTAAGTGGCAAAAATGAAACAGAGATAAAAGAATACAGAGACGATTTAAAAGAATACAGAGAAAATTTACAAGAATACAGAAATAACCTTGGCTCCTTTAAGGAAGAGGTAAGGGCGGTCAGCGAAAAGCTTGAAAACCTTAACCACACCTGGGGAGAAGACAAGGAAAACACGGACCTTCGCTTTGAACAGATAAAAACTGAGCTTACCGGGCTTACGGAAAGCAAGAGTGCAAGCCTTATGGCATCTATCTCAGGGCTTTCCGAAAAACTTTACGCGTATATGGCTGAGGGAGAGGCGCGCTTTAAGGGCCTTGACAGGCAGGTGGCAAATCTTTCCTTGCGGCTTGACGTCCTGACAGAAGACCTTAACACAAGCAACGGAAATACAAAAGAGCTTATAGACTCCCTTCGCCGCGGCATAAATGCTGCGGAACTTGCAGAAAGAGTTGTAGCATACGCAGGCCTTGCAAGGGCTAAGACGGCAGGCCTTAGGCTTCCTGATGTAGCAGAAGCTAAGAGGGGAGAACTTCTTGCTGCCATTGATCTATACGAATCAGAGATCACCACTGCTCTTGAGGGGGCAGCAGATCTTGATATCAGCAGCCTCATGCAGATAAAAACAAAGGAGAATGATTACAGCAGGAAGATCCTTGAAGGCTTTTACGACCTTTTAAATGAGGCCACATCATCAAGGCTTGACGAGCGGATCGATGAGGTAAACGAGGATCTTGCCGAGACCAGGGAAGAACTGACAGGCACCGAGGAAGATCTTGCGGCCACCAAAGAAGACCTTGCAGAAACAAAGGAAGACCTTGCAGAAACAAAGGAAGACCTTGAAAGTACCAAGGAAGATCTTGAAAGTACCAAGGAAGATCTTGAAAATACCAAAGAGGACCTTGCTTTAGGCCTTGAATCTGTAAGAAACGAGCTTGAAAGCGCAAGAGATGACCTTGCTAAAAACTTTGAAAAAGCTATAGAAGACGCCAAAACAGAGCTTACAGGCAGCATTGAAACTGAAAAAGAAAATGCAAAAACAGAGAGGGATGCTCTTGCCGGAAGACTTGACGGGCTCGAAGAAAGACTTGGCATCACCTACATAAAAGGCTTTAAGATCGCAAAGGAAAGCTGGGAGAGTGCAGAGGGCGAATATTTTTACGAGATAAGAAACAGCGCATTTACGGCAGACTCCCATGTGGAGGTTCTCTACACGGTGCTGCCGCAAAGCAGAGTAAGGTATGAGGGCGATAAGGGCTATATGCGTATTTACATCGCAGACCCTGCAGACACTTACGTAGAGCGGATAATGATATATAACGGTTAAGGAGAAAAAATGAGCATATTTGATAAGAAGATCACAAGAAAAGATTTTGTAAAAGGTACAGCGCTTACAGCGGCGGGGATTATGATGGCAAACCCTGTAAATGCCCTTGCCTCCGGCATGACATTTAAAGACAACATAAAAACAGAAGTAGTGATATCACCTTCTGTACCTGCTGATAAGGGTAGCCTTTGGGTAGATACCGGAGCCGGCGGAGTTATAAAGTACTACAACGGAGTAACCTGGGAGACCACAAGGGCTGTTTGGGGGTAATCTATGCTAAGCGCAAAAGACATCAATACACTAAAAGCAAAGATAAAAAGCGAACTTCTTCGAAGAGACGGCAACGGGTCTTTGACCGTGTTTGCGGGAAGCGACTATGATTTTAACCTGGTGCCTGAAGCAGGAAGCCCTGTTATGGCAGAGCACGGGCAAAAAACCATCGACCTCATTTTAAAGATAGCTCCCGTAAACGGTCTTAAAGAAGTAAAAAAGGGCGACCCTATACCTGATGGCTTTGATACAGAGCTTATTGCCCATGTGGACAGACTTGCGGCAGAAACAAAAAGATACGGAGCCAAAAGCTCCTGCGCAGGTGCATGCAGCGGACTATGCATATCTGCCTGCGTTTCTGCCTGCACTTCATGCTCCGGTTCCTGCGAGGGAAGTTGCGTTTCCTGCTCTGCATATTGCGGAGGCTGTGCGGGAACCTGCAGCGGAAGCTGTACGGGCTGCAGCGGTGGATGCAGCGGAGGCTGCACCTCTTGTACCGGAACCTGCAGCGGCGGGTGCTCCGGGTGTACATCTGCATGCAAAGGAAACTGTACATCTGCATGTACAAGCTGCGTAGGAGTTTGTACAAGACAGTGTGCAATAAGTTCAAGCAAGTGCTCCGGTAATTGCTCCGGAGTATGCCTTGGGGGCTGCGGCGGCTCAAGCTGTATGTCCTCATCCTTTAAGTAAAAGAGATCCATAGAAAATAAACAAAAACCAAGAACCACGAAAGGAAGATACATGAAGATAGTTTTAAAAGACGGTACAGAGTTTAAAATAGACAGGCTTCAGGCAAACCTGAAGGCTGAGCCCGGAAAGAGTGCATTTGACGATTTTCTTATAAATGAGGAGGAACTTGGCAAAAAGACACCGGAAGAGATCGCGGTCTCATTTACGGACAAGAATGTAAGCGAGGTAAAGTTTATAAATAGCGCCGGAAAAGAGATCCTTAGGAAATACGCATGCGTGGCTAACATCCGATATATTTTTGGCGATACCACGGAGTTTTTAAATGTGTTCCTTTCCGCAAACGGAAATACAGGAGTAATAACAGATGAAATTTGACCTTTTGTATGAAACTAAGATACCTGAAGATTTTCTGACCGAGATAATGATAAATGATGTGTATGTAAACATTTACACGGAACTTGCTGCAAAGATCCCTGCCTTTAAGCCGGATCTTGATAAAAACCTGCTTGAAAGAGAAAAGATCGCAGTAAGACTTAAAACCGGATTTTTCCCTAAAAATATGGATCTTGCGGGTGCATATTATTACGTTAACCATTCTGAAGGTACCCTGCAGATATACCCTGATGATGCGCACCTGCCGTCTGAGATAAATGCAGACCTTTCGGCAGCAGGAGATGAAGCTTTTGAAAGACTTCAAAGAGACGGATATGAGAAGGAGCGGGCTCTTGATGATGTGGTGTTTGCATTTTCAAGGGATTCCCTTAAAGACAGCTTAAACAGGCTGATAAATGACTATGAAAAGAAGGCGGGCGACTATTACATGGATGCTGTTATCTTTCAAGAGACAATACTTCCAAAGGGCTTTCCACTTTGCCTCTACGAGTGGACTCTTGATTTTGGCAGCAGAAAACTTAGATTAAAGAAAAAGGAAATGAATGCACGTGAAGCTATATAAGAGAGCACAGGAATTCGGAGATTTTGTAAATACGGTATTAAAGGAAGAGGGCATAGTAAAGACCATAACGCTGCAGGTAACAGATGACTGCAACCTGGCCTGTACGTACTGCTACCAGATATGCAAAGGCCACAGGGTCATGGACATTGAGACTGCAAAGAAATTTATCGACCTTCTTTTTACGGGAGATAAGGGGTTTGATGATTACCTTGATATAAAACATCTGCCGGGGGTTATCCTTGAGTTTATCGGGGGCGAGCCTATGCTTGCTGTTGACCTTATGGACGAGATAATTGACTATTTTCAGGAAAAGACCCTTACGGGAGATATGAAATACAAAGACAGGTGGATGGTCTCTATAACTTCAAACGGCACCATCTATACCCCGAAGGTAAAGGCGTTTCTTAAAAAACATGAACATCACCTAAGTTACACCGTTACCATAGACGGCAATAAAGAGCTTCACGACTCATGCCGAAAGTTCCCTGACGGAAGAGGAAGCTATGACCTTGCCATAAAGCCGGCCCTTGATATGCTTAAAACCGACAGGAATTTTGGCTCTAAGATCACTATTTCTCATGAGAACCTGCCATATCTTTACGATGCGGTGCTTAACATGATAGAGCTTGGGTATCGCGACATATATGCAAACTGCGTATTTGAAGATGTGTGGCAAGAAGGGGACGAGAAGATCTTTTACAGAGAACTGAAGAAGATCGCAGATCTAATGATAAGAGAAAAGCTTTACGAAAAAATCTATGTCTCGCTGTTTGAGGAATACTTTTTTCAGCCTATGGGAGAAGATGACAACGAGAACTGGTGCGGCGGCACCGGGAAAATGCTGGCAATTGACCCTGACGGTAAGCTGTTTCCGTGTCTTCGCTACATGGAAAGCTCTGTGGGAGACAAGTATCCGCCATTTACCATAGGGGACATTAAAAACGGTATCGGGAAAAGGCCCCTTGAGCAGTCCCGCATAAAATGCATGAACTGTATAACAAGACGGTCTCAGAGCACCGATGAGTGCTATAACTGCCCTGTGGCAAAGGGCTGCGCCTGGTGCAGCGCCGGCAATTACACCTGCTACGGAACGCCGGACAAGCGAACCACCTTTATCTGCAGGATGCATAAAGCAAGAGCCCTTGCAAATGCCTACTACTTCAATCACCTCTACCGCGCGGAAGGTATGAAGGAACGGATCAAATGCAATCTTGACGCGGATTTTGTGAAAAATATACTTTCACTTGATTGATTTAACTCTAAAAAAATAATATAATTACGGAGAGGTGGTGTTATGGAAGACATGGCAGTTTTCAAAAGTTATCTTCGTGGACTTCTTTTCAGGCTTAAGGCCATAAAAGAGGCTAATAAAAACGGGGACAAAGAAGAAGTAGACAGACTTGTAAGTGAACTGATCGATGAGACCCAAAAGGGAATAGAAGACTAGCAAAAAAGCTGTGAACCGGGTTGCGGTTCACAGCTTTTGAGTTATCTGATCGAATTAATAAATATCTCAACTGCCGACGAAACAAATTCTTTGCCGTAGCCCTGCTCTTCGATGTAGTGTTTTTCTCTTGGTAAAACACGCTGGGCTATGCCCATTATCATATTTGTAAAGAGCCAGGCCATATAATCCGCTGTTTCGGTGTAATTCATGCTGCCGTCTTTTTTGCCCTCTTCCATAATGTCGATAAGAAAACGATTCTTAGGGCTGTGGGAAGAAGTAAAGGATATCTCGCCTACTTCTGCCGGGTACTCATCTGTAAAGATCTGGTCAAACTCATCAAGAAAACGGACTTCTAAAGGATGAGTCATAAGAGTATTTGCGTAAGAATGAGCAAATTTCTTAAATTTATCAAGACCGGAAAGAGCGCCTGCATCTGAAAGAACGGAATCTGTAGCAACAGAAAGATCTGCCAATATCTCGTTTGCAATATAAAAAGCAATAACATCTTTGCTCTCAAATCTTCGATAAAGCGTACTTCTGCCGATACCGCATTTTAAAGCTATATCTTTCATCTCTGTTTTCCTGATACCCTGATCGAAGAAAAGCTGTCTTGATATATCAAGGATAGTACGGTCTATTTCATCAAAATTTCTCATACTTTAAATGGTCTTCTCCTAAATTGTTAAAATCATATCAATTAATCAAACAATTAAAAATAATCCGACGGATCAGACAATTGTACTTTAAAAAGTACAATTTTATGCCTCATTAAAAACCCTATCGCCCAATAATCATTTGAAAATGGACAAAATTGTGATATAATTGCTACGTGTGATTTTATAACAAATTTTCTGCATTGTCAAATTTGTGTAACTGTTAACTATTATATTAAGGAAAGAGGTATTACGAATATGTCAACGTTTCGTGGTGGAATTCATCCTTACGAGGGTAAAACTATTTCTATGAATAAGCCTACGCTGACCGTTCAACCTAAGGGCGATATGGTATTCCCGGTAAGCCAGCACATCGGCGCTCCGGCCAGTCCTATCGTTGCTGTCGGAGATGTTGTCCTTGTCGGACAGAAGATAGCAGAAGCTACAGGTTTTGTATCTTCTCCTGTTATCAGCTCTGTTTCCGGTAAGGTTAAGGCTATCGAGCCTAGACAGACTGTAGACGGTTCAAAGGTTATGTCCATCATCGTCGAAAACGACGAAGAGTACAGAACGGTTGAAGGTTTTGGCAAAGAAAGAGACTACACCAAGCTCAGTAAAGATGAGATCAAAGAGATCGTTAAAGAGGCCGGTATTGTCGGAATGGGCGGAGCCGGTTTCCCGACACATGTAAAGCTCGCTCCAAAGGAGCCTGAAAAGATCGATCACGTGATCGTGAACGCAGCAGAATGTGAGCCTTATCTCACATCCGATTATAGAATGTTACTTGAGGAGCCGGAAAAGGTTATCGGCGGCCTTAAGGTTATGCTCAGTCTTTTTGACGGAGCAAAGGGTGTCATTGCTATCGAAGACAATAAGCCTGAAGCCATCAAGAAGCTTCAGGAGCTTACAGCAAATGAATCAAATATCACAGTAAAAGTATTAAAGACCAAGTACCCACAGGGTGCTGAGCGTCAGATAATCTACATGGTAACCGGCAGAAAGATCGGTTCAGACAAACTTCCTGCAGATGCAGGCTGTATTGTAGACAATGTTGATACAGTTATCGGAATTTACAACGCAGTATGCCTTAGCACACCGCTTATCAGAAGAATTATCACACTTACAGGCGAGGCAGTGCGTGAACCGGTCAATGTTAACGTACGTATCGGTATGCATTATGCCGAGATGGTTAAACAGGCCGGCGGTTTTGGAGTAGATCCTAAGAAGATCATCTCCGGTGGCCCTATGATGGGTAAAGCATTAAGTACACTTGATATCCCTGTTACAAAGACAAGCTCATCACTTCTTGCTCTTGCAAAAGATGATGTGGCAGACAGCAAAGAGACCGCTTGTATCAGATGTGGTCGCTGTGTTGCAGCTTGTCCTATGCAGCTTGTTCCTACCAAGATGGCAGCAGCTTGCCGCAAGGGAGACAAAGCAACATTTGAAAAGCTTCACGGTATGGAGTGCTACGGCTGCGGAAGCTGTACTTACGTATGTCCTGCAAAGAAGCAGCTTACTCAGTTATTTGTAAGAACACGTAGTGAGATACTTGCAGATCGCAAGAAGAAATAGAAAGAGGTGTAATACAGTGAGTAATTTATATAACGTATCGGCATCACCTCATGTCAGATCCAAAGCGAGCACAACAAAGATCATGCTCGATGTTATCATCGCGCTTCTTCCTGCCGCAGGCTTTGGTATTTACAACTTCGGTTTAAGCGCAGCTCTTGTGATCCTTATCACAGTTGCTACTTGTGTTTGTACCGAGTTCTGTTATGAGAAACTTATGAAACTGCCGGTTACAATCGGAGATCTTTCAGCAGTAGTTACAGGACTTTTACTTGCACTTAACCTTCCTGCATCCGCTCCTTGGTGGATGTGCGTACTTGGCGGCGTTTTCGCTATCCTTGTGGTTAAGATGCTTTTTGGCGGTATCGGCCAGAACTTTATGAACCCTGCTCTTGCAGCAAGATGCTTCCTTATGATCAGCTTTGCAGGTCGTATGACAGCATGGGTATATGACGGTGTTTCAGCAGCCACTCCTATGGCTAAGCTTAGAAGCGGTGCTACACCTGAGCTTTTAACATACTTTATAGGTAACTATGCAGGTACCATCGGCGAGACAAGTGCTCTTTGTCTTCTTATCGGTGCTTGTTACCTCCTTATAAAGAAAGTTATTACATGGAAGATCCCTGTAATATATGTTGCTACAACAGTGATCTTCATCGGCATCTTCGGAAGATTCGGCTTTGACGCTAAATATCTCCTTAGCGAGGTACTTACAGGCGGTCTTCTTATCGGTGCATTCTTTATGGCAAATGATTACACAACAAGCCCTATCACAGCTTGGGGTCAGGTTATCTACGCTGTGCTTTTAGGCGTACTTACCGGTATCTTCAGACTTTGGGGAGCTACTACAGAAGGTGTTTCTTATGCTATCATCATCAGCAACCTTCTTGTTCCTCTTATCGAGAAAGTTACCATTCCTGCGCCATTTGGAAAGGCAGGTGCTAAGAAAGCATGAAAAAGAGTACATTCATAAAAGACACTTTAGCTTTAACTATCATCACTGTTGTTGCCGGACTTTGCCTTGCTTTTGTAAACGAGATAACAAAAGGTCCTATCGCCGAGGCAGAGCAGCGCGCAAAGACAGCAGCTTACTATGCTGTATATGCTGATGCAGACATGTTTAATGAGAGCGAAGAACTTACAGCTTACGTTAAATCAGGCGATTACAAAAAAGCACTTAGCAGCGCAGGTGTTAAAGATGCATCTGTTGTTGAGGCTTTTGAGGCAGTTGACGCAAGCGGCAATCTTATCGGTTACGTTATGAATGCAAAAAGTACAAAGGCATTCGACGGCGACCTTACTATCAGTATCGGTGTTACAACAGACGGCAAAATTACAGGCATAGAGTTTATCGATATCCATGAGACCGCAGGTATGGGTATGAATGCTAAAGATAAACCTGAGTGGAGAACACAGTTTTACGGCCAGGACGCAGAATCTTTCACCGTTGGTGAGAATATCGAAGGCTTAAGCGGAGCTACCATTACAAGTAGAGCCGTTACAGGTGCCGTTAACTCTGCTCTTGTGCTTGCCAAAGGGTTTGGAGGTAAGTAAAGCTCATGAAAAAATGTTTAGAACGTTTATATAACGGTATCATCAAAGAAAACCCTACCTTCGTTCTTATGCTTGGTATGTGTGCTACACTTGCTGTTACCACATCCGCTAAAAACGCTGTAGGTATGGGTCTTTCAACAGCAGTAGTTCTTATATGTTCAAATGCTATTATTTCTGCACTTCGTAAGGTTATTCCTGACGGTGTCAGAATTCCTGCCTTCATCGTAGTTGTTGCTTCATTTACAACTATCGTTCAGATGTTTATGAAGGCTTACTTTAAAGATCTTAACGACGCACTTGGAGTATTTATTCCACTTATCGTTGTTAACTGTATTATTCTTGGCCGTGCAGAGGCTTATGCAAGTAAGAACCCTGTCCTTCCTTCGATCTTTGACGGAATCGGTATGGGTATCGGTTTCACCATCGGTGTTACAAGCGTAGCTATCGTAAGAGAGCTTATCGGTGCCGGAACAATCTTTGGTTTCCAGATCATGCCGGGCAATTACGAGCCTATCGCTATCTTTACAAAGGCACCGGGTGCATTCCTTGTACTTGCTTGTCTTACCGCTCTTCAGAACAAGTTCAAGCTTAAGAGCGCTACAAACGGCAGCGTAGTTGCCACAGCAGGCTGCGGCGGAAGATGCGATCAGTGTTCTGCAGCCATTTGTGCTGAAAACCACGCAAAGATCCTTGAAAATAAGGCAGAGGCAGCTAAGGCAGCCAAGGCAGCAAAGGAGGAGACAAAGTAATGAGTAAAAAGATTAAACTTTTCGCTATGGCGCTTCTCTCACTTGCAGTTATCCTTCAGAGTTTTGCCGGAAGCAAAGTAGTTAAAGCAGCTTCATATACCCCTGGTACTTATTCTGCTACCGAGATCGGTTTTGGCGGAGATGTTACCGTTACTATTACAGTTGATGAAACATCAATAACAGACGTAGTTATCGAAGCTCCAAGTGAGACTCCTGAGATCGGCGGCGCTGCTGCTGAAGAGCTCGCAGAGGCTATCAAAGCCAACGGAGTAAGCATTGATGGTGTTTCAGGCGCTACATTTACATCAGAAGCAGTTCTTGCAGCAGCAGCAGATGCCATTACTCAGGCAGGCGGCGAAGTAGCTATTGCTGAA